>NZ_JAFCTN010000091.1:0-1120 GCF_049896045.1 Pseudomonas sp. PWP3-1b2 | reverse complement strand
CACCAGCTCGGCGGCGGCCTTCAGCACTGGCTGCGCGCTCATCAGCAAGTCGGCTCCCACTGCTTGTACGCATACGGTTTCAGGATCTATTTCACTCCCCTCTCCGGGGTTCTTTTCGCCTTTCCCTCACGGTACTAGTTCACTATCGGTCAGTCAGTAGTATTTAGCCTTGGAGGATGGTCCCCCCATATTCAGACAAAGTTTCTCGTGCTCCGTCCTACTCGATTTCATGACTAAGAGATTTTCGCGTACAGGGCTATCACCCACTATGGCCGCACTTTCCAGAGCGTTCCGCTAATCTCAAAGCCACTTAAGGGCTAGTCCCCGTTCGCTCGCCACTACTAAGGGAATCTCGGTTGATTTCTTTTCCTCAGGGTACTTAGATGTTTCAGTTCCCCTGGTTCGCCTCTTACGCCTATGTATTCAGCGTAAGATAACCATCTTATGATGGCTGGGTTCCCCCATTCAGACATCTCCGGATCAAAGTCTGTTTGCCGACTCCCCGAAGCTTTTCGCAGGCTACCACGTCTTTCATCGCCTCTGACTGCCAAGGCATCCACCGTATGCGCTTCTTCACTTGACCATATAACCCCAAGCAATCTGGTTATACTGTGAAGACAACATTCGCCGAAAATTCGATAATACTCAAAACTGAGTAACTCACAAATTTTACCTTAGCCTGATCCGTTACCAGTGAAAGTAACGTTCAGTCTATCTTTCTATCACATACCCAAATTTTTAAAGAACGATCTAATCAAAGACTAGAAATCAACATTCACCATCATTTTGATGGAATGCTCATTTCTAAGCTTTCAACTTCTAGAAGCAGTAGTGGTGGAGCCAAACGGGATCGAACCGTTGACCTCCTGCGTGCAAGGCAGGCGCTCTCCCAGCTGAGCTATGGCCCCGTATTTCTACAGGCGTTTCCCACACAAAATTGGTGGGTCTGGGCAGATTCGAACTGCCGACCTCACCCTTATCAGGGGTGCGCTCTAACCAACTGAGCTACAGACCCAATTTCGGGCTGCTTCTTATCGTCTTCTTCAATGAATCAAGCAATTCGTGTGGGAACTTATGGAGCAGCTGATGTCGTCGATTAAGGAGGTGATCCAGCCGCAGG
>NZ_JAFCTN010000090.1:0-1311 GCF_049896045.1 Pseudomonas sp. PWP3-1b2 | reverse complement strand
GTGTCTAGTCCTGAAATAGGTTTACACCTATTTCACCCTAACGCCCGATGCACCGCATCGGGCGTTTTGTATTTTAGGGACAAGTGCGGGCGCTCCTGGTTGTAGATCAAGATCGCCTCGCGCACCATTTGCTCCGCTTGAGCCAAGTCTGTCGGCCGGTGAAGCAAGAGTTCTGTCTTCAAAATTCCGTTGACCCGCTCTGCCAAGGCGTTTTGGTAGCAATCATAGCCATCGGTCATCGAGCATGTGACGCCATGCTTGGCATGGAGCTTTTGATAAAGCACTGAGCAGTACTGCACGCCACGATCCGAGTGATGAACCAGTTTCTGGCGTGTTTGACGCGTCTTCAACGCCATGCGTAAAGCTTGGGCTACCGAGTCGGCATGCAGGCTGCCATGCACGTGATAACCGACAATTTTCCTTGAGAAGGCATCCGTCACCAAACTCAGATAGGCCGGGTCATCGCGGTTTGTAGATAGGTAAGTAATATCCGCCACCCAGACCTGTTCCGGACCCGTAGCGACGACTTGCTGTGGGCCAGGTTTCAGCAAATTAGGATGGCAGCGAAAGCGATGATGGCTGTCGGTCGTCTTATGGTACGCCCGCCTTCTGCGAACCAACTGCCGGTGCTCTCGTAAAACCTCAAACAATCGATCTCGGCCTACATGCAGTTCTGGCTTCTCAGGCTTCGCGTGCATCATCGAGTGCAACTTGCGGGCGCCAATGCAGGGTTGGCGCACACGAATTTCCTGCACAAACTGGAGAAGTTTCTGATCTTGATCGGCTCGAGCCCGATGGACCCGGTCACGCTTGTAAAAGGCTTGGCGACTGATCCCCATAAACTGGCAAGCCCTGCTGACACTCAGGGTTTGGGTTTGCGCAACGACTTGCCGGACCGCTTTTTTACGACGGATACGCCGTAATCGTTTTTCAGAACATCGACCACGTCTTCGAAGAATTTGGCCTTCTGATTGGCCAGTGCCAGTTGCTCCTCGAGCTCTTTGATTCTTTGCTCGGGAGTCAACGGCAAGGTGGGTTCGTCCATCGGTCGGCTCCTGTGGGTCCGAATGGAGGCGCCTTGACTCCAGTCCTGCCGACCATGCTTGCGTAACCACACTAACACCGTCGACCGGCCCTGAATCCCGTAACGCCGTTGAGCCTCTTTATAACTCAACTCGCCTTTTTCGACTTGGTCGACAACCGACAATTTAAAAGTCAGCGTGTAATCTCGCTGACTGCGTTTCGCGCCCGTATCCATTACACCGTCCTGATAAGACTTCAGAAGGTGTAAACCTTATTCAGGGCGAGACA
>NZ_JAFCTN010000089.1:0-1432 GCF_049896045.1 Pseudomonas sp. PWP3-1b2 | reverse complement strand
GTGAATGTCACCTTGAGCAATGGCTCGGTGATTACCATCAAGGCTGGGGAGTCGGTCGGCACGGTAGTTGTGGATACCCCGGCTAACGACGTTTACAACAACGGTTCGACCGTCAGCACCACGATCACCAACGCTACCGGCGGTAACTTCGAGAACCTGGTGCCGAATCCAGCTCCGGCTGTGACCACGATCACCGACTCGATCGACACCACCACCGTCACCCTGACCGCAGATAACTCGGTCACCGAAGGCGGCAATATCACTTACACCGCTACGCTGACTAACCCGGCGCAGACTGCGGTGAACGTGACGCTTTCGAATGGCCAAACGATTGTTATTGAAGCGGGCAAGTCCGCTGGTTCCGTAGTATTCGAAACCCCAGCCAATGACGTCTACAGCAATGGTTCGACCGTCAACACGACGATCACCAACGCTACCGGCGGTAACTTCGAGAACCTGGTGCCGAATCCAGCGCCGGCTGTGACTACGATCACCGACTCGATCGACACCACCACCGTCACACTGACGGCTGGCGACACGGTGACCGAAGGCGGTCAGATTACTTACACCGCCACGCTGACCAATCCAGCGCAAACGCCGGTGAATGTCACCTTGAGCAATGGCTCGGTGATTACCATCAAGGCCGGCGAATCGACTGGCACCGTCGTCGTTGATACTCCGGCTAACGATGTTTACAACAATGGCTCGACTGTCAGCACCACCATTACCGCTGCAACTGGCGGCAACTTCGAAAACCTGGTGCCGAGCACTACGCCTGCGGTCACCACGATCACTGATTCGGTCGATACCACCACCGTCACACTGACGGCGGGTGACACAGTGACCGAAGGCGGTCAGATCACATACACCGCCACGCTGACCAATCCAGCGCAGACCCCGGTGAATGTCACCTTGAGCAATGGCTCGGTGATTACCATCAAGGCCGGCGAATCGACTGGCACCGTCGTCGTCGATACCCCGGCGAATGACGTTTACAACAATGGTTCGACGATCAGCACCACCATTACCGCTGCAACTGGTGGCAACTTCGAAAACCTGGTGCCGAGCACTACGCCTGCGGTCACCACGATCACTGATTCGGTCGATACCACCACCGTCACACTGACGGCGGGTGACACGGTGACCGAAGGCGGTCAGATCACTTACACCGCCACGCTGACCAATCCAGCGCAGACCCCGGTGAATGTCACCTTGAGCAATGGCTCGGTGATTACCATCAAGGCCGGCGAATCGACTGGCACCGTCGTCGTCGATACCCCGGCGAATGACGCTTACAACAATGGTTCGACGATCAGCACCACCATTACCGCTGCAAGTGGTGGCAACTTCGAAAGCCTGGTGCCGAGCACTACGCCTGCGGTCACTACGATTACGGATTCGGTTGATACCACGACCGTTACGCTGACGGCTG
>NZ_JAFCTN010000088.1:0-1968 GCF_049896045.1 Pseudomonas sp. PWP3-1b2 | reverse complement strand
CACTAATTTTGCGAGGGCTTTATGGCTCGTACTACTCCGATTAGCCGCTACCGTAACATCGGTATCGTTGCTCACGTGGATGCTGGTAAAACCACCACCACCGAGCGCGTACTGTTTTACACCGGCAAAAGTCACAAGATGGGCGAGGTGCATGATGGCGCCGCGACCACAGACTGGATGGTTCAGGAGCAGGAGCGTGGTATTACCATTACTTCTGCTGCTATTACCGCCTTCTGGAAGGGTTCCGAGAAGCAGTACAAGGATGAGCACCGCTTCAACGTCATCGATACCCCGGGCCACGTAGACTTCACCATTGAAGTTGAACGTTCCCTGCGCGTACTCGACGGCGCTGTCGTTGTGTTCTGCGGTACCTCGGGTGTTGAGCCTCAGTCGGAAACCGTATGGCGTCAAGCCAACAAATACGGCGTTCCACGTCTTGTTTACGTAAACAAGATGGACCGTGCTGGCGCCAACTTCCTGCGCGTGATCGGTCAGATCAAGCAGCGTCTGGGTCACACCCCGGTGCCAATCCAGTTGGCTATCGGTTCCGAAGACAATTTCCAGGGCCAGATCGATCTGCTGACCATGGAAGCTGTTTACTGGAACGATGCTGACAAAGGTATGGTTCCTGTTCGCAAGCCTATCCCTGCTGAACTGCAGGAACTGGCTGACGAATGGCGCAACAACATGGTTGAAGCTGCGGCCGAAGCCAACGAAGAGCTGATGAACAAGTACCTCGAAGGTGAAGAACTCACCAACGCGGAAATCAAGGCCGCTCTGCGTCAGCGTACAATTGCTGGTGAGATCGTCTTGGCTGTTTGCGGTTCCTCGTTCAAGAACAAGGGTGTTCCCCTGGTTCTCGATGCTGTGATCGACTACCTGCCGGCGCCGGTTGATATTCCTGCCATCAAGGGTACTGACCCGGATGACGAGACTATCGAGCTGGAGCGTCATGCAGACGACGCAGAACCGTTCTCCGCTCTGGCATTTAAAATTGCCACTGACCCATTCGTGGGTACCTTGACCTTCGTCCGCGTTTACTCGGGCGTGTTGAACTCCGGCGACGGCGTGATCAACTCGGTTAAAGGCAAGAAAGAGCGCGTGGGTCGTATGGTGCAAATGCACGCAAACGCCCGCGAAGAGATCAAGGAAGTACGCGCTGGTGACATCGCGGCCTTGATCGGCATGAAGGACGTCACCACTGGTGAAACCTTGTGCAACGCTGACAAGCCAATCATCCTCGTTCGTATGGACTTCCCGGAGCCGGTTATTTCGGTTGCCGTAGAGCCTAAGACCAAGGATGACCAGGAAAAAATGGGTATCGCTCTGGGCAAACTTGCTCAGGAAGATCCATCTTTCCGCGTTAAGACTGATGAAGAGACTGGTCAAACGATCATCTCTGGCATGGGCGAGCTGCACCTGGACATCCTGGTTGACCGGATGCGCCGTGAGTTCAACGTCGAAGCCAACATCGGTAAGCCTCAGGTTTCCTATCGTGAGCGCATCACGAAGAATTGCGAAATCGAAGGCAAGTTCGTTCGTCAGTCCGGCGGTCGTGGTCAGTTCGGTCACTGCTGGATCCGTTTTGCTCCTGCTGACGAAGGTCAGGAAGGTTTGCAATTCGTGAACGAAGTAGTAGGTGGTGTTGTTCCTAAGGAATACATCCCGGCTATCCAGAAGGGTATCGAAGAGCAGATGAAGAACGGTGTTGTTGCCGGCTATCCGCTGATCGGCCTGAAAGCAACCGTTTTTGACGGTTCTTACCACGACGTCGACTCCAACGAGATGGCGTTTAAGGTGGCTGCCTCCATGGCAACCAAGCAACTGGCCCAGAAGGGCGGTGGTGAGTTGCTTGAGCCGATCATGGCGGTAGAAGTTGTTACACCTGAAGACTATATGGGTGATGTCATGGGCGACCTTAACCGTCGTCGCGGCATGATCTTGGGTATGGAAGACACGGTTTCCGGC
>NZ_JAFCTN010000087.1:0-2468 GCF_049896045.1 Pseudomonas sp. PWP3-1b2 | reverse complement strand
CTAAAAAACCTAAACCATACGACGTAAAAGTCGGGAGGAAAGATGGAAACTGTAGTTGGTCTAACCGCTATCGCTGTTGCACTGTTGATCGGCCTGGGCGCCCTGGGTACTGCCATTGGTTTCGGCCTGCTGGGCGGCAAATTCCTGGAAGGCGCAGCGCGTCAGCCAGAAATGGTCCCAATGCTGCAAGTTAAAATGTTCATCGTCGCCGGCCTGCTCGACGCCGTGACCATGATCGGCGTTGGTATCGCTCTGTTCTTCACCTTCGCGAACCCTTTCGTTGGTCAACTCGCTGGCTAATCACTCGAATTTTTCGAGTTGATTGGGGTGATGGACAACGAATGAGCGAGGTGTTGGCGTGAACATTAATGCAACCCTGATTGGCCAATCCGTTGCGTTCTTCATTTTTGTAGTGTTTTGCATGAAGTTCGTGTGGCCTCCGGTCATCGCGGCTTTGCACGAACGTCAGAAGAAGATCGCGGATGGACTGGACGCTGCCACCCGTGCAGCTCGCGACCTGGAGTTGGCCCACGAGAAAGTGGGTCTTCAACTGCGCGAAGCTAAGGCACAGGCAGCTGAAATCATTGAGCAAGCCAAGAAACGCGGTAACCAGATCGTCGAAGAGGCTGTTGATAAAGCCCGCGTCGAAGCTGAACGTGTGAAGGCTTCGGCTCATGCCGAGATCGAACAGGAACTGAACGGCGTCAAAGACAAGCTGCGTGCCCAACTGGGTGCTCTGGCCGTCGGCGGTGCCGAGAAGATCCTAGGTGCCACAATCGATCAAAACGCGCACGCGGAGCTGGTTAACAAACTGGCTGCTGAAATTTAAGCGAGGGCGATCATGGCAGAACTGACCACGTTGGCCCGACCTTACGCTAAGGCAGCCTTCGAGCACGCCCAGGCCCACCAGCAACTGGCCTCTTGGTCAGCCATGCTCGGCCTGGCTGCAGCAGTGTCGCAAGATGACACCATGCAGCGCGTGCTCAAGGCCCCGCGCCTGACGAGCGCAGACAAGGCCGCCACGTTTATTGACGTGTGCGGCGACAAGTTTGATGTGAAAGTGCAGAACTTCATCCGTGTGGTTGCCGAAAGCAACCGCCTCCTGCTTCTGCCGGAGATTGCCGCTCTGTTCGACCTGTACAAGGCCGAGCAAGAGAAATCGGTAGACGTTGAAGTCATCAGTGCTTTCGCATTGAACCAAGAACAGCAAGACAAACTCGCCAAGGTTCTCAGTGCACGACTCGACCGGGAAGTGCGCCTGCAAGTTGCGGAGGATGCCACCCTGATTGGTGGTGTCATCATTCGCGCCGGCGACCTGGTTATCGATGGCTCGGTTCGCGGCAAACTCGCGAGCTTGGCCGAAGCATTGAAATCTTGAGTTTGAAGGGGCAGCAGAGCAATGCAGCAACTCAATCCTTCCGAAATAAGTGAAATTATCAAGGGCCGCATCGACAAGCTCGATGTGACCTCCCAAGCCCGTAACGAAGGCACTGTCGTCAGCGTATCTGACGGCATCGTGCGGATTCACGGTCTGGCCGACGTAATGTACGGCGAGATGATCGAGTTTCCGGGCGGCGTCTACGGTATGGCTCTCAACCTGGAGCGAGACTCCGTAGGCGCCGTTGTATTGGGCTCCTACCAGTCTCTCGCCGAAGGCATGAGCGCCAAGTGCACTGGCCGCATCCTGGAGGTTCCGGTTGGTAAGGAACTGCTGGGCCGCGTAGTCGACGCACTGGGTAACCCAGTTGACGGCAAAGGTCCGCTGAACAACACCGAGACCGATGCGGTCGAGAAAGTTGCTCCAGGCGTGATCTGGCGTAAGTCGGTAGACCAGCCTGTACAGACTGGCTACAAGGCTGTCGATGCCATGATTCCTGTCGGCCGTGGCCAGCGTGAGCTGATCATCGGTGACCGTCAGATCGGTAAAACCGCTCTGGCCATCGACGCGATCATCAACCAAAAAGACAGCGGCATTTTCTGCGTCTACGTAGCGATCGGTCAGAAGCAATCGACCATCGCCAACGTGGTTCGCAAGCTGGAAGAAAACGGCGCCCTGGCCAACACGATCATCGTGGCTGCCAGTGCTTCGGAATCTCCTGCGCTGCAATTTTTGGCACCGTACTCCGGTTGCACCATGGGCGAATACTTCCGCGACCGCGGTGAAGACGCACTGATCGTTTATGACGATCTGTCCAAGCAAGCAGTGGCTTACCGCCAGATTTCCCTGCTGCTGCGTCGTCCACCAGGCCGTGAAGCTTACCCAGGCGACGTGTTCTATCTCCACTCCCGTCTGCTGGAGCGCGCATCCCGCGTTTCGGAAGAATACGTAGAGAAGTTCACCAACGGCGCAGTGACCGGCAAAACCGGTTCCCTGACCGCACTGCCGATCATCGAAACCCAGGCTGGCGACGTTTCCGCGTTCGTTCCGACCAACGTGATTTCCATCACTGACGGTCAGATCTTCCTGG
>NZ_JAFCTN010000086.1:0-2601 GCF_049896045.1 Pseudomonas sp. PWP3-1b2 | reverse complement strand
AAACTATACCCGCGGAGCTTGCAGCTCACGCTAAAAATGGTGGAGGGGGAAGGATTCGAACCTTCGAAGTCGTAGACGTCAGATTTACAGTCTGATCCCTTTGGCCGCTCGGGAACCCCTCCTAAGCGAGCCGGCATTCTACATCACGCCGGCCTTCTGTCAAGCATTTTCTCATTTAAAAATATGAGGTTAGCTGCGTTGACCTTCGTTTCACACTGTAGACCGTTAAGGTCTTCACTGCGAAGCGGGCGCCATTCTATGCAAACTATTCGAGAGTTGCAACGCCTTCGCACAACAATATTTTATGTTTTAACTCATTGAATTCCTTAGCAAGGTTTTCAAAGGGTAGATCGTCGGCCAGGCGTCTGCTTTCCGGGGCGACACGAAGCCAGTACCCCGAAGCTTCAGGTGTATTCAGCAACTGAACTTTAGACTTGATATCCAGACTCATGAGGCGCTGCTCGACCGACTGAGCTTGCCGCTGATCAGCGAACCCCCCGATATAAAGGCATGTGTTTTGCGCATCAGGAGCTTTTGCTCGATCGCGACGCACCACGGAGTCAGCAGACTCGCTTAATAGCCGGATATCCTGCTGAGAACCCCGGTAAAGACTCAGGGGAGTGACATCCTTGGCGCGTAATGGAGCCTCTTGTTGATGCCAAATGTAATAAAAGGCATTGAGAACGAGCAGAAGCAGAAACAGCCAACGCATAAATACCTCAGGACAAAGGGCACGCCATCGCTAGACCCACAAAAACCAGATCCGGCACTAGCCGAGCCCGCGGTACCGCATCCGAGACCAGGTCAGCGTCCCCGCCAGTCAAGAACACGGTGAAGTCATCACCCCAGTAAGTTTGGGCCAATTCAAGCTGAGTGAGCACGAACCCTCTGAGCATCAGCGTACAACCACGCTCAACAGCCTCCACGGTTGTGCGACCTGGAGACAATCGCTCAACAGCTCTTTCGGCAGCAGCGTCGTCATAGCGAATCTTGCGTGTGTGCGTGCGCAACTGGTTACGCATCAGGGGCATTCCCGGGCAAATGAACCCACCAAGATGTTCGCCATCGGCGGCAATAAAATCTGCAGTTGCTGCGGTGCCAAAATCAAGCACCAGGCACGCCCCCGAAGCTAACTTAAACCCACCCAGCATTGCCAACCAACGATCAAGCCCTAGCCGCTCGAACTCGTCATAACCGTTGCGCACTCCCGCCATCTCCCGCGCGGACGTCGCGCACGATACAGTCACACCAAAGGCGCTCTCCAGTGCCGTTACCAGCTTGCAGGTCTCCTCCGTCGCCCGAACACTCACAAGACGGCAACGCGTCAGCAACAAACCGGGAATCGCGATCAGGCTTTCAATCAATGCGACATCAGAACCAACCACCCCTCCTACGGAGACATCAGCCTTACTCGACTCAAGTACACGCCACTTGATAAAGCTATTTCCACAGTCGAGCTCAAGAATCATGACGCAACCTCAGGCTTAACTCACCACCGCTGTATATTTTCTCGACACCGTCAACACTCAAACGCAAGGCGCCCTGGCGATCAACACCAAGCACCACTCCATCTATCTGGTTCACACCTGCAATGAGCGACACCGCTTTTCCTTGCCATAAGTGATGTTGTTCCCACTCGTCCTGGAGTGCGGCGAACCCTGAGGACTTATGCCGATCAAGGTAGGCCTGCAGCTGCAGGCTCAGTTTCGCAACCAGATAATTACGGTCGACCGGAGACCCCTTTTCGAGCCCCACAGAGGTCCATTGCTGATCGACCTCTTCAGCCTTCTGCATATTCACATTAATGCCTATCCCCAGCACAACGTGGCAGATATCAGCAGGATCCCCGACCAGCTCGAGCAAGATACCCGCAATTTTCTTCTGACCAACCAGCACATCGTTTGGCCACTTTAACGCCGCACCTTGTACACCCACCCCTCGCAGCGCGTGCATGACTGCAAGCCCTACAACGAGACTGAGACCCTCCAATTGCCGTAGGCCGCCCTCAATACGCAACACAAAACTGTAATACACATTCTGCGCAAATGGGCTGACCCAGGTACGACCTCGTCGCCCCCGTCCCGCCGTTTGCTGCTCGGCAAGCACTAGAAATGGCGCGGAACAGCCTCCACCCACAAGGCGCAAAGCTTCTGCGTTTGTCGAATCTATTGATTCTGAAATATGGATCGGCCACGTCAAAGGCGCGGCATTTTCGGCGATGTCTTCAGCATTCAACAGCACCAGCGGCGAAGCAAGCTGATACCCCTTGCCACGAACTTTATGGATGGGCAGATTTAATTCAGCCTCAAGATTCTGGAGTTGTTTCCAGACAGCACTACGACTGACGCCCAGGGCAGCGCCCAGCGCTTCTCCGGAATGGAATCGGCCATCTTTCAAGAGTTTCAACAACGTCAGCATGCAAGTATCGCCTCACAATGAGGCACGCATGATAGCCATGCGTAAGGCCATTGCATAGAAATGGCCTGACTTTAGCGCCGAAGACCGCCCTGATTTGCTCTGTTTCACTTTCCGACCGCCCAAAACAAAACCCCTGTTTGCGTTAGCAAACAGGGGTTCTGGAATTTAATCTTGACGATGACC
>NZ_JAFCTN010000085.1:0-2852 GCF_049896045.1 Pseudomonas sp. PWP3-1b2 | reverse complement strand
CTCTAGTCATCGCGATAGACGCAATGGGCGGGGACTTCGGTCCCCGCAGCATTGTTCAGGCCTGCATTGCCAGCCTGACTGCTACACCCTCGCTGCACCTGACCCTCGTCGGTCAACCCTCCCTTCTTGAAGAACTGATTGCCAGCCATCCGGCAGTGGATCGCGCGCGCCTGACGATTACGCCAGCCAGCGAAACCATCACCATGGATGACAAGCCTGCGGCAGCCCTGCGTGGCAAGCCCGACTCTTCAATGCGGGTGGCCCTTGAGCTGCTGCGTGATGGCAAGGTGCAAGCCTGTGTCAGCGCCGGCAACACCGGGGCGTTGATGGCGTTGTCACGGCATGTGCTCAAGACGTTGCCCGGAATCGACCGGCCGGCGATGGTGGCGGCGATTCCGACGCAGAACGGTTATTGCCAGCTGTTGGACCTGGGCGCGAACGTTGATTGCAGCGCCGAGCACTTGCTCCAGTTTGCAGTGATGGGCTCGGTGGCCGCTGAGGCGCTGGGTGTGGCCCGGCCTCGTGTGGCCTTGTTGAATATCGGCACCGAGGACATCAAGGGCAATCAGCAGGTCAAGCTTGCCGCGACCTTGCTGCAAGGCGCGCGCGGCGTGAACTACATCGGTTTTGTCGAAGGTGATGGCGTGTACCGGGGCGAGGCGGACGTGGTGGTGTGCGACGGGTTTGTCGGGAATATCCTGCTCAAGTCCAGCGAAGGCCTGGCGACCATGATTGCCACGCGCATCGAGGCGTTGTTCAAGCGCAATCTGGCGTCGCGCATGGTTGGCGCACTCGCGCTGCCGTTGATGCGCCGCTTGCAGGCTGACCTGGCACCGGCACGGCACAACGGCGCAAGCTTTTTGGGCTTGCAGGGCATCGTGATAAAAAGCCACGGTTCGGCGGGTGTGCAGGGCTTTCAGAGTGCGATTGCGCGGGCCTTGATCGAGATCCAGGAAAACTTGCCGCAACGCTTGCACGGCCGTCTTGAGGATCTGTTGCCTTAGGCGAATTGGCTCGGGAATGCTTAAATGTGACCGGCCAGTTCAATTGACCATCCAATCTGTCAGTTTCGTTCGCTGCCACCGTAGGCATGCGCATTTTTGACGACCAGATCATTAGGGGCTTGTTACATGTCTACATCCCTCGCATTCGTCTTTCCAGGGCAGGGTTCGCAGTCCCTCGGCATGTTGGCCGAGCTGGGCGCGCAATATCCACTGATCCTGGAAACCTTCAAGGAAGCTTCCGATGCCCTGGGTTACGACCTGTGGGCACTGGCCCAGCAAGGGCCGGAAGAGCAACTCAATCAAACCGACAAAACCCAGCCGGCCATTCTGACCGCCTCGATCGCCCTGTGGCGCGTGTGGCTGGCTGAAGGCGGCGCGCGCCCGGCATTTGTTGCCGGTCACAGCCTGGGCGAATACAGCGCCCTGGTGGCTGCGGGCAGCCTGACCCTCGCTGAAGCGGTCAAGCTGGTCGAGCGCCGTGGTCAACTGATGCAGGAAGCCGTTCCGGCCGGGCAGGGCGGCATGGCCGCTATCCTGGGTCTGGACGATGCCGTGGTGATCGACGCCTGCGCTGAAGCGGCGCAAGGCGAAGTGGTCAGCGCCGTGAACTTCAACTCTCCGGGCCAGGTGGTGATCGCCGGTGCCAAGGCGGCCGTTGAACGCGCCATAGAGCTGTGCAAGGCGCGTGGCGCCAAGCGTGCGCTGCCGTTGCCGGTGAGCGTGCCGTCGCACTGCGAGCTGATGCGCCCGGCTGCCGAGCGCTTTGCCGAATCCATCGCTGCCATCAACTGGCAGACGCCGCAGATCCCGCTGGTGCAGAACGTCAGCGCGGCCGTGGCCGCCGACCTCGACATCCTCAAGCGCGACCTGCTGGAGCAACTCTATAAGCCTGTGCGCTGGGTTGAGTCAGTCCAGACCCTGGCTGCCAATGGCGCCACCACACTGGTCGAGTGCGGCCCGGGCAAAGTCCTGGCTGGCCTGAACAAGCGCTGCGCCGACGGCGTGTCGACCGCCAACCTGAATACCCCTGACGCCTTCGCTGCCGCTCGCGCGGCGCTGGCCTGAACCCCTGATTTGAGGAGAAGCCTGCATGAGTCTGCAAGGTAAAGTTGCACTGGTTACCGGCGCCAGCCGTGGCATTGGCCAGGCGATCGCCCTGGAACTGGGCCGTCAGGGCGCCATTGTGATCGGCACCGCCACGTCCGCTTCGGGCGCCGAGCGTATCGCCGCGACCCTGAAGGAAAACGGCGTGCAGGGCACCGGCCTTGAGCTGAACGTGACCAGCGATGAGTCGGTTGCGGCTGTATTGGCTGAAATCACTGCACAGTTCGGCGCACCGGCTATTCTGGTGAACAACGCCGGTATCACCCGCGACAACCTGATGATGCGCATGAAAGACGACGAGTGGCATGACGTTGTCGATACCAACCTGAACAGTCTGTTTCGGCTGTCCAAAGGCGTTTTGCGCGGCATGACCAAGGCGCGTTGGGGCCGAATTATCAATATTGGCTCCGTAGTGGGTGCCATGGGCAACGCAGGCCAAGTAAACTATGCCGCGGCCAAGGCCGGTCTGGAAGGTTTCAGCCGTGCACTGGCCCGTGAAGTCGGTTCGCGTTCGATTACGGTCAACTCGGTGGCCCCAGGGTTCATCGACACCGATATGACCCGCGAACTGCCGCAAGCACAGCGTGAAGCCTTGCTGACGCAGATTCCGCTGGGTCGTTTGGGCCAGGCTCAAGAGATCGCGAATGTGGTCACTTTCCTGGCATCTGACGGTGCGGCATACGTGACTGGGGCTACAATCCCGGTGAACGGCGGGATGTACATGAGTTAAATTGTGACGGATCG
>NZ_JAFCTN010000084.1:0-2862 GCF_049896045.1 Pseudomonas sp. PWP3-1b2 | reverse complement strand
GATGCCGAGATGAAGGAAGAAGCGACCCAGATGATTCTGCAGGGGACGCAGCTGGAGATTGAATATGCGCGGGATACGATGCCGCGTGGAGTGCTGGGCATGAATGCGGCGATGATGGAGGATTACCTCAAGTTCATCGCGAACCGTCGTTTGTCGCAGATCGGCCTTAAAGAAGAATATCCAGGGACGACCAACCCGTTCCCGTGGATGAGCGAGATCATGGACTTGAAGAAAGAGAAAAACTTCTTTGAGACCCGTGTGATCGAGTACCAGACCGGCGGCGCGCTTAGCTGGGATTGATTGAAATCAAAAGTGAGATTTGTGTGGGAGCTGGCTTGCCGGCTCCCACATTAATCCGGTTTCCACACCCGATACGGGTGATTCTCCAATCCCGCAAAACATCGACTCATGCCCAACCAAACCATCAAAACGCCCTGTGTCGGCCTGTGCTCCACCGTTTACGGGGACCTGGTCTGCCGGGGCTGCAAGCGTTATCACCATGAAGTGATCCAGTGGAATGGCTACAACGCCGACGAGAAACAGGCGGTGTGGCTGCGCCTGGAGCAACTGTTGGTGCAAGTGATGACCAGCAAGCTGGAGGTGTTCGACCCGCACTTGCTGCGTCAGCAACTTGAAAGCCGCAAGATCCGCTTTATGCCGCACCAGTCGCCATATTGCTGGGCGTACCAGTTGATTGCCCGCGGTGCGCGGGTGATTTCCAAACTGGAAGCGTACGGGTTGGCGTTGTTGCCGGAGTTTCGTGAGCGCCATCTGGCGGACTTGCGTGATGCGATTGACCGGGAGTTTTTTCTGCTGTCAGAGGCGCATTACGAGCGCTACATCGCGCCGGGATTCTTGAAAGAGGCATTTGGGCCAGCCCTGATTGCTACCGTCTAAGCCATATTACGAACGCTGGCTCGCAACTGTGTTTAAAATGCCGGCCGCACAATGACTGACGTTTAACGATGAACCCAGACGCACTCGCTACCCTGCACGCCCATCTGCTCACCGCTCTTGCCAGCCCGCCGGCTGAAACCCGCCGCCTGTTCCACGGCCGTGGCCGCTGCTGGCCGGGCCTGGAGCAATTGACGGTGGACTGGCTTGAGGGCGTGATTCTGGTCTCGCTGTTCAAGGAACCCGAGGCGGCGCAGCTGGAAGACTTGAAACAGCTACTGCAATCCGCGCTCAGCGCCTACACCGTGGCCCTGCAACACCGCTACCTGCCGCAGAGCACCACCGAATGGCTGGTGGGCGATGCCATCGATGAGCGGACCATCACCGAAGGCGGCCTGCGTTATTTGATCGACCTGGGTAAAAAACAGAACAGCGGGCTGTTCCTCGACATGCGTTACGGGCGCAACTGGGTGCGTGAGCAAGCCAGTGGCCAGCGAGTACTCAACCTGTTTGCTTATACCTGCGGGTTCTCTGTGGCGGCCATCGAAGGCGGCGCTGACCACGTGGTGAACCTCGATATGGCCCGTGGCGCCCTTAGCCGGGGTCGCGACAACCATCGGCTGAATGGTCATGACCTGAGCAAAGTGAGCTTTCTGGGCCACGACCTGTTCAAGTCCTGGGCCAAGGTCACCAACAGTGGCCCGTATGACCTGGTGATCATCGACCCGCCGTCCTTCCAGAAAGGCAGTTTCCTGCTGACCAAAGACTACCAGCGCGTGCTGCGCCGCCTGCCGGATCTGCTTACCGGGCAAGGCACGGTGTTGGCGTGCATGAACGATCCGGCCTTTGGCGAAGACTTCCTGATCGACGGCGTAACCCGCGAAGCACCGGGCCTGCGTTTTGTCGAACGTCTGGAAAACCCGCCGGAATTTAAGGATATTGACCCGCAAAGCGGGTTGAAGGCGCTGGTGTTCCGTCAGGGTTGATGCCGAAACGTCCTGCGCTTGCTACGCTAAGTGATACGCCGGGGTGGTGAACCTTATGATCCCCTTCCCGGTCGATACCTGCATTCCCTGGCCAGACTCGACAGCGTTACGCTGTCGGCTGCCCCGTTTCACCTTTTGGAGAACCGCCCGTGATTTCGACCCTGCATGTAGCCAGACTCAAAGCCTGGGGCGCCCACGGCTTTACAGCCACGGGTGTGGTGCTGGCCTTCCTGGCCACCCTGGCGCTGCTGGAAAACTCGCCCAAGGCCTGCCTGCTCTGGCTGGGCCTGGCGTTGGTGGTCGATGGCGTCGACGGTTCCCTGGCGCGACGGGTGAATGTCAGCACCGTGCTGCCCAGCTTCGATGGCTCGGTGCTGGACCTGGTGATTGATTACCTGACGTACGTGTTTATTCCGGCGTTGTTTATCTACCGCTATATCGACCTGCCTGAATTTACTCACCTGTTTACGGTGTCGGTGATTCTGGTGTCGTCGTTGTTTTGCTTTTGTAATGTGAACATGAAAAGCAAAGACAACTACTTCGTCGGGTTCCCGGCGGCCTGGAATGTGGTTGCGTTGTGCGTCTACATCATCCAGCCGGACGCTTGGGTATCCTTGGCCACGGTCATTGGGCTGGCGTTGTTGACGGTGACGCCAATGAAGTTTTTGCATCCGTTTCGGGTTAAGCGGTTTATGCCGCTCAATATCGCTGTAACCACGATCTGGTTGTTGTGCAGCTTTTTGATGGTGGTGGATTATCCGAATACCAACCCCTGGACGTTTGGGTTGTGGTCGGTGATGTCGGCTTACTTTCTGGGGATTTGTGTTTGGCGTACGGGGTTGGAGTGGCTCGATAGTCGGCGCTGATTTTTTGGGGGTATATCCGTTATTTGGGTGATGGCGGGTATTGGTTCCGCTCTTACAGCGGGTCACTTTTGGAAGGACCCAAAAGTAACCAAAAGGTCCTCGCCCCACCACTCGGT
>NZ_JAFCTN010000083.1:0-3411 GCF_049896045.1 Pseudomonas sp. PWP3-1b2 | reverse complement strand
CTGCGATGGCGGTGGGTCAGCTACCTATGTATCTACTGACCCACCGCCATCGCAGGCAAGCCAGCTCCCACAGGGAATGGTGTTTGTCGCTGGAGAATTTACATGCCTCAACTGACTAACCGCCGCGCCGTCATTACCGGCGCCGGCAGCGGAATCGGTGCCGCCATCGCCCGCGCTTACGCCACCGAAGGCGCACGCCTGCTGCTGGCTGACCGCAACGCCGCCAGCCTCGCCGAAACCGCGATCACCTGCCGCAACCTCGGCGCCGAGGTGTTCGAATGCCTGGCCGATGTCGGCACTGTCGAAGGCGCCCAGGCCAGCGTTGACCGCTGCGTCGAGCACTTCGGCGGCATCGACATCCTGGTCAACAATGCCGGCATGCTCACCCAGGCGCGCTGCGTCGATCTGACCCTCGAGATGTGGAACGACATGCTGCGCGTCGACCTCACCAGCGTGTTCGTCGCCAGCCAGCGCGCCCTGCCGCACATGCTCGCGCAGCGCTGGGGGCGGATCATCAATGTGGCCTCGCAACTGGGCATCAAGGGCGGTGCCGAGCTGACCCATTACGCCGCCGCCAAGGCCGGGGTGATCGGCTTTACCAAATCGTTGGCGCTGGAAGTCGCCAAAGACAATGTGCTGGTCAACGCCATTGCGCCCGGCCCGATCGAGACGCCGTTGGTGGAAGGCATCAGCGACGACTGGAAACGCGCCAAGGCCAGGGAACTGCCCCTGGGCCGCTTCGGCCTGGCAGATGAAGTGGCGCCCATCGCCGTCTTGTTGGCCAGTGAGCCGGGCGGCAACCTGTTTGTCGGCCAGACCCTTGGCCCGAACTCCGGCGATGTCATGCCATGAATGAGGTGTAGCCATGTGCGGACTCTGCGGGCTGCTCGGTGAAGACCTGCACTGGAGCGACCCCTTGGGCGATGAGCTGCCAAGGCGCCGCGAGCGCCTGCGCCGGATCGCGGCGATCAATCAGGTGCTGGCGGTGTTTCGGCTCAAGGTCGAAGATTTTCAGGGTGCGTCGTATCTATTGTTGGGCGCAACCGGCAAGCAAGCATTGGCAAGCGGTCTGGATCAGCTGTGGCAAGCGGCCGAAAGCATGCTCGGCCGCCCGCTGGACCCCCTCGACCCACGCCTGCTGGATCACCTGGAGTCATCATGAGCATCGCCCTTAATGTCATCACCGGCTTTCTCGGCAGTGGCAAGACCACCTTGCTCAAACGCCTGCTGCAGGGCGAAAGCCTGGGCGACACCGCGCTGCTGATCAACGAGTTCGGCGACGTCGGTATCGACCATCTGTTGGTGGAAGAAGTCGCGCCGGACACGGTGTTGCTGCCCAGCGGTTGCGTCTGTTGCTCGATTCGCGGTGAGTTGAAAGACGCGCTGCTTGGCCTGCTGCAACGCCGCGAGCGCGGCGAGATTCCGGCCTTCAAACGCGTGATCCTGGAGACCACCGGCCTCGCTGACCCGGCGCCCATCCTCGCCACTCTGAACAACGACGTGCAGTTGCGTGGGCGCTTTCATATTGGTCTGGTGATCACCTTGGTCGACGCCAGCCATGCCGCGCTGCAAGAGCGTCTGCACCCGGAGTGGCTGGCCCAGGTGGCCGCGGCGGATCGCCTGCTGTTGAGCAAGACCGACCTGCACGGCGAGTGCGATGCTCTGCGTGCGCACTTGCAGGCGCTCAACGCCGGTACGCCAATCCTCAATACCCATGACATTCACAGCGGCGACCAATTGCTGCTCGGCGAAGGCCTGCGCAGCGCCGAGCCGGCGGTGGAGGTCAGCCGCTGGCAACTGCATCAAGCCACCACCGCCACTCATGGCGCGGCGCAAGTGTGCTGCCTGACCTTTGACAAGCCGCTGGACTGGGTGGGGTTCGGGGTGTGGTTGTCGATGCTGCTAAGATGCCACGGCGAACGAATCCTTCGCGTCAAAGGACTGCTCAACGTGAACGCAAGCCTGGCCCCCATCGTCATTCATGGCGTGCAGCACTGCCTGCACGCACCGGTGCACTTGCCCGCCTGGCCGGGCACCGAGCGCCAGTCGCGCCTGGTGTTTATCCTGCGCGGCCTCGACCCGGCGTTGTTGCGACGCTCCTTTGACGTGTTCTCACGGCGGTTCTCGGCATGATCACCCTTCGCGTCCTCGGGACTTCCGTCACTTTGCTCGAAGCGTTGCGCGTGCGTGCCGAGCAAGAGCTGGGTATTCGCCTGGTGTACCAGGTGCACGATGTCGAACAGGCCCAGCGCATTGCGGTGATGCAGCCTGACAGCTACGACCTCTATGACCAGTGGTTTCACAACGTCGATTTCGTGTGGCCCGCGCGGGCGATTCAGCCTATCGACACGCGGCGCATTGCGCTGTGGCATGAGATCAACGACCTGCCCAAGCGTGGGCGCCTGTCGCCCAATGACCGTCTGGGCAGCGGCAGCGTGCCGAGCGAGCGCCTGTTTGTGCAGCACGATGGCAGCCTCGGCAGCACTGTCACTGAACGCATCAGCATGTTGCCCTTGACCCACAATGCGGACAGTTTTGCGTACCGCCCTGAGCGTTTGCCGGAAGGGTTCAGCCATGGCAATGAAAGCTGGGGCTGGTTGCTCGACCCGGCTTGGCGGGCACGCACCGCGTTGCAAAGTGATGCGGCGATTGGCGCGCTGGATGCCGCGCTGGCGGTGCAGGGCGCGGGGCTGGCGCAGTTCAAGGACATCGGCAATATGAGCATCGAGGAGATTGATGTGCTCGCCGACATTCTGGTGCGCAAGCAGAAGGAGGGGCACTTTGCGGCGTTCTGGTCGGATGATGAGGAGGCGGCGCAGTTGATGCTCAGCCCCAGCATCGACATTCAGAGTTTGTGGTCACCGACGTTGATGCGCTTGCACCGTGCGGGGGTGAAGTACCGGCTGGCGGTGCCGCGTGAGGGGTATCGCGCGTGGTTTGGTGGGTTGTCGTTGTCGCGGCATGCTCAGGGGCCTGTACTGGACGCGGCTTATGCTTATTTGAATTGGTGGTTGTCGGGGTGGCCTGGGGCGGTGATGGCTCGGCAGGGGTATTACATCGGGAACCCGGCGCGTACGCGGGACCATTTGAGCAGTGCTGAGTGGGATTATTGGTATGCCGGGATGGTTGCTCGGGAGGAATTGCCTGGCAGTGATGGGTTGCCGTTGATTGACGTCGGCGATGTGCGCGATGGGGGGTCTTATGAGCAGCGCATGGGGCACATTGCGGTGTGGAATTCGGTGATGGATGAGCATAATTATCTGGTGCGCAGGTGGGGGGATTTTATGCGGGCTCGGGGTGTTTGATTTGGGTGTATATCCGGGATTTGGGTGATGGCTGATATGGGTTCCGCTCTTACAGCGGGTCACTTTTGGCAAACGCCCGGAAGCCGGCCCAGCCAAAAGTAACCAA
>NZ_JAFCTN010000082.1:0-3530 GCF_049896045.1 Pseudomonas sp. PWP3-1b2 | reverse complement strand
ACCGTCGTTCGGGGTAATGACCAGACGGCGCTTGCCCTTGGTCTCTTTACCGAACGCGATGGTGCCGCTGACTTCAGCCAGAATCGACGCTTCTTTCGGACGACGAGCTTCGAACAAGTCGGCAACACGCGGCAGACCACCGGTGATGTCACGGGTCTTCGAAGTTTCTTGCGGGATACGCGCGATAACATCACCGATCGCGATCTTCGCACCATCCGCTACACCGACCAGGGCGTTGGCTGGCAGGAAGTACTGAGCGATTACGTCAGTGCCTGGCAGCAACAGATCCTTGCCGTTGTCATCGACCATCTTCACGGCAGGACGGATGTCTTTACCGGCAGCTGGACGATCTTTCGCGTCGAGTACTTCAATGTTGGTCATACCGGTCAATTCGTCAGTCTGACGCTTGATCGTGATGCCTTCTTCCATGCCCACGTAGGTCACGGTACCTTTCATTTCGGTAACGATTGGGTGAGTGTGCGGATCCCACTTGGCCACGATTGCGCCAGCGTCGACCTTGTCACCTTCTTTAACCGAAATCACAGCACCGTACGGCAGCTTGTAGCGTTCACGCTCACGACCGTAGTCATCAGCGATTGCCAGCTCACCGGAACGGGACACAGCAACCAGGCAACCATCCACTCGCTCAACGTGTTTCAGGTTGTGCAGACGGACAGTACCGCCATTCTTCACCTGAACGCTGTCAGCTGCGGAGGTCCGGCTTGCCGCACCACCGATGTGGAACGTACGCATGGTCAGCTGGGTACCCGGCTCACCGATGGACTGGGCAGCAATAACGCCGACCGCTTCACCGATGTTCACCTGGTGACCACGAGCCAAGTCACGGCCGTAGCATTTGGCGCAAATGCCGTAGCGGGTTTCGCAGCTGATCGGCGAGCGAACAATCACTTCGTCGATGCTGTTGAGTTCGATGAACTCGACCCACTTTTCGTCTACCAGGGTGCCGGCAGGAACGATGATTTCCTCGGTGCCTGGCTTGAATACGTCACGGGCGATTACTCGGCCCAGTACGCGCTCACCCAACGGCTCTACAACGTCGCCGCCTTCGATGTGTGGAGTCATCAGCAGACCGTGTTCGGTACCGCAGTCGACTTCAGTCACAACCAAGTCTTGCGCAACGTCTACCAGACGACGAGTCAGGTAACCGGAGTTAGCGGTCTTCAACGCGGTATCCGCCAAACCTTTACGAGCACCGTGAGTGGAGATGAAGTACTGAAGTACGCTCAAACCTTCACGGAAGTTCGCAGTAATCGGCGTTTCAATGATGGAACCGTCCGGCTTGGCCATCAGGCCACGCATACCGGCGAGCTGACGGATCTGCGCAGCAGAACCCCGTGCGCCCGAGTCGGCCATCATGTACATCGAGTTGAACGACTCTTGATCGACTTCTACGCCATGACGATCGATAACTTTCTCTTTCGAGAGGTTAGCCATCATCGCCTTCGACACTTCGTCGTTGGCCTTGGACCAAAGGTCGATCACTTTGTTGTACTTCTCGCCCTGGGTTACCAGGCCGGAGGCGTACTGGCTTTCGATCTCTTTCACTTCATCAGTAGCAGCATTGATGATTTGAGCTTTTTCATCCGGGATAACGAAGTCGTTAACGCCGATGGAAACGCCGGAAATGGTCGAATAGGCAAAGCCGGTGTACATCAACTGGTCAGCGAAGATCACGGTCTCTTTCAAACCAACCACGCGGTAGCACTGGTTGATCAGCTTGGAGATCGCCTTTTTCTTCATCGGCAGGTTGACGACGTCGTACGACAGGCCTTTTGGCACAACTTGATACAGCAGCGCACGGCCGACGGTGGTGTCGACGATACGGGTGCCGCTCACGCTGCCGCCATCACGGTCATTGACGGTTTCGTTGATCCGCACTTTAACCTTGGCGTGCAGTGCGGCTTCGCCGGCACGGAACACACGGTCAACTTCTTGCAGGTCAGCGAATACGCGACCTTCGCCCTTGGCGTTGATCGCTTCACGGGTCATGTAGTACAGACCCAATACAACGTCCTGCGACGGAACGATGATTGGCTCACCGTTGGCTGGCGACAGAATGTTGTTGGTCGACATCATCAACGCACGCGCTTCCAACTGGGCTTCCAGTGTCAGCGGTACGTGCACGGCCATTTGGTCGCCGTCGAAGTCGGCGTTGTACGCAGCACAGACCAGAGGGTGCAGCTGGATAGCCTTACCTTCGATCAGTACCGGTTCAAACGCCTGGATACCCAGACGGTGAAGGGTCGGCGCACGGTTGAGGAGAACCGGGTGTTCGCGAATCACTTCAGCGAGAACGTCCCAAACCTCTGGCAGCTCGCGCTCGACCATTTTCTTGGCCGCTTTGATGGTGGTCGCGAGACCGCGCATTTCCAGCTTGCCGAAGATGAATGGCTTGAACAGCTCAAGCGCCATCTTCTTAGGCAAACCGCACTGGTGCAGACGCAGGGTCGGGCCTACGGTAATTACCGAACGACCGGAGTAGTCAACACGCTTACCGAGCAAGTTCTGACGGAAGCGACCTTGCTTACCCTTGATCATGTCAGCCAGGGATTTCAGAGGACGCTTGTTCGAACCGGTGATAGCGCGGCCACGACGACCGTTGTCGAGCAAGGCATCGACAGCTTCTTGCAACATACGCTTTTCGTTGCGCACGATGATGTCCGGAGCGGACAGATCAAGCAGGCGCTTCAAGCGGTTGTTACGGTTGATCACGCGGCGGTACAGGTCGTTGAGGTCGGACGTCGCGAAACGACCACCGTCCAACGGTACCAGCGGACGCAGGTCTGGCGGCAGAACCGGCAGAACGGTCAGCACCATCCACTCTGGCAAGTTGCCGGAACCCTGGAAGGCTTCCATCAACTTCAGACGCTTGGACAGCTTCTTGATTTTGGTTTCGGAGTTGGTTTGCGGAATTTCTTCACGCAGACGGCCAATCTCGTGTTCCAGGTCGATAGCGTGCAGCAGTTCACGGACAGCTTCGGCACCCATGCGGGCATCGAAATCGTCACCGAACTCTTCCAGCGCTTCGAAATACTGCTCGTCGTTCAGCAGCTGACCTTTTTCAAGGGTGGTCATGCCTGGGTCGATAACGACGTAGCTCTCGAAGTAGAGAACGCGCTCGATATCACGCAGGGTCATGTCCATCAGCAAGCCGATACGGGACGGCAGCGATTTCAGGAACCAGATGTGGGCAACCGGCGAAGCCAGCTCGATGTGCGCCATGCGCTCACGACGAACTTTGGCCAGTGCAACTTCAACGCCGCACTTCTCGCAGATCACACCACGGTGCTTCAAGCGCTTGTACTTACCGCACAGGCACTCGTAATCCTTAACCGGGCCAAAGATCTTGGCGCAGAACAGGCCGTCACGCTCAGGTTTGAACGTACGGTAGTTGATGGTTTCCGGCTTTTTAACTTCACCGAACGACCACGAACGGATCATCTCAGGCGATGCCAACCCAATACGGATGGCGTCGAACTCTTCGACTTGACCCTGGTTTTTCAGCAAAT
>NZ_JAFCTN010000081.1:0-6305 GCF_049896045.1 Pseudomonas sp. PWP3-1b2 | reverse complement strand
GGGGCTTGATTCCCTGCTCGGCTGGCTTGTTTCCTTGATTGTTGGCTAAGGGTGTCCCGTGGCTAAGCGTTGGTACGTTGTGCATGCTTACTCGGGTTACGAGAAGCATGTTATGCGCTCTTTGCTGGAGCGCGTAAAGCTGGCAGGCATGGAAGATGGCTTCGGCGAAATTCTGGTTCCCACTGAAGAAGTGGTTGAAATGCGGAATGGTCAGAAGCGTAAAAGTGAACGCAAGTTCTTCCCTGGCTATGTGCTGGTTCAGATGGACATGAATGAAGGTACTTGGCACTTGGTCAAGGACACTCCTCGTGTTATGGGTTTCATTGGCGGTACCGCTGATAAGCCTGCTCCGATCACTGACAAAGAGGCAGAAGCAATTCTGCGTCGCGTTGCTGACGGTAGCGACAAGCCCAAGCCGAAGACGTTGTTCGAGCCGGGTGAGGTTGTTCGTGTCACAGATGGTCCGTTTGCTGATTTCAACGGTACCGTCGAAGAAGTTAACTACGAAAAGAGCCGGATCCAAGTGGCGGTGCTCATTTTCGGGCGCTCTACTCCGGTAGAGTTGGAGTTCAGTCAGGTCGAAAAGGTCTAGCTGAGCAAGCATCCCAACCCCGCAGCCTTAGGCTGTGGGGTTTTGTCGTCACTGGGATATACGCGCAAGTAACCGGGGAGCCTTTCGAGGCGCTTGAACCCGTAATTGGAGTGCCTCATGGCCAAGAAGATTACCGCTTACATCAAGCTGCAAGTGAAGGCCGCTCAGGCCAACCCAAGTCCACCTGTCGGTCCAGCTCTGGGCCAGCACGGCGTGAACATCATGGAATTCTGCAAGGCCTTCAACGCCCGTACTCAGGGTATTGAGCCTGGTCTGCCGACTCCAGTGATCATCACTGTGTACAGCGACCGTAGCTTTACTTTCGAAACCAAGTCGACCCCGGCTTCGGTTTTGTTGAAGAAGGCTGCTGGTCTGACTAGCGGTTCCGCTCGTCCTAACACCGTTAAGGTTGGCACCGTAACTCGTGCTCAGCTGGAAGAAATCGCGAAAACCAAAAACGCGGATCTGACTGCAGCTGATATGGATGCAGC
Organism: Pseudomonas sp. PWP3-1b2; assembly: GCF_049896045.1. NCBI lineage: Bacteria > Pseudomonadati > Pseudomonadota > Gammaproteobacteria > Pseudomonadales > Pseudomonadaceae > Pseudomonas > Pseudomonas sp. PWP3-1b2. The sequence goes on along the minus strand of NZ_JAFCTN010000081.1, from coordinate 5,222 downwards.
CGTGCGTACCATCGCCGGTTCTGCTCGTAGCATGGGCCTTAACGTGGAGGGTGTGTAATGGCTAAGCTGACCAAGCGCCAAAAGGCTATCGCCGGCAAAATCGAAGCGGGCAAGTCCTACAATTTTGTAGACGCTGCTGCTCTGCTGACCGAGCTGTCGACTGTCAAGTTCAGCGAGTCCGTTGACGTTGCTGTAAATCTGGGTGTTGACCCACGTAAATCCGACCAGGTCGTTCGTAGCGCTACTGTGCTGCCACACGGTACTGGCAAGACTGTACGTGTTGCTGTCTTCACCCAAGGCCCGGCAGCTGAAGCTGCTCTGGCCGCCGGCGCTGATCGCGTTGGTATGGACGACCTGGCTGCCGAAATGAAAGGCGGCGACCTGAACTATGACGTAGTTATTGCATCCCCGGATGCTATGCGCGTTGTAGGTCAGTTGGGTCAGATCCTCGGTCCACGTGGTCTGATGCCTAACCCTAAAGTCGGCACCGTAACGCCAGACGTAGCCACCGCGGTTAAAAACGCCAAGGCTGGTCAGGTTCGTTATCGCACCGACAAAAACGGCATCATTCACACTTCCGTTGGCAAAGTCGGCTTTGACGCCGTCAAGCTGAAGGAAAACGTTGAAGCCCTGATCGCTGATCTGAAGCGTATCAAGCCAGCTTCGTCGAAAGGTATCTACGTCAAGCGCGTTACCCTGAGCACCACTATGGGCCCAGGTCTGGTCATCGACCAAGGCTCGCTGGACGTATAAGACACGCGTTGACGCAAGCGATTGCGTCAATTGAAAAATTGGGGTCCCTGCCTGGCGGGGGCTATCCAAGACCGTAGGCGGCGCAAGCCTTAAACCAAAAGCCTACGCAGATGGTGCTCCCGGTTCCTTACCGAATCAGACACCAAAACGACATCCGGCTTAGGCCAGATGAAACGGTAACAAGCAGGAGTTAAACCCGTGGCAATTAATCTCGAAGACAAGAAGGCCATCGTCGCTGAAGTCAACGAGGCTGCCAAAGCTGCTCTGTCCGCTGTCGTGGCTGATGCCCGTGGTGTGACAGTAAGCGCTATGACCGGACTCCGTAAAGAGGCTCGTGAAGCTGGCGTCTACGTACGTGTTGTACGTAACACCCTGCTCAAGCGCGCTGTTGCTGACACTGAATACAGTGTCCTCAACGACGTGTTCACCGGCCCGACTCTGATTGCATTCTCCACTGATCATCCAGGCGCTGCTGCCCGTTTGTTCAAGGAATTCGCCAAGAGTCAGGATAAGTTCGAGATCAAGGCAGCTGCGTTCGAGGGCAAGTTCCTCGCAGCTAACCAAATCGACGTACTGGCAACACTGCCGACCCGTAACGAAGCTATTTCTCAGCTGATGAGCGTGATTCAAGGCGCTACCAGCAAGTTGGCTCGTACTCTGGCCGCAGTTCGCGAGCAAAAAGAAGCTGCCGCAGCCTAAGGCTGAGCAAACTCTCTCGCGTTTTTTTGTTTATTTCGATGGCCGCGTAGGCCGTCCCCCAATTCAGGAAATACAGCAATGTCTATCTCCCAAGACGATATCCTCAACGCCGTAGCTGAAATGTCGGTTCTGCAGGTTGTTGAGCTGATCAAAGCTTTCGAAGAAAAATTCGGCGTTTCCGCTGCCGCTGCTTCCGCTGGTCCAGCTGCTGCTGCTGCCGTGGTTGAAGAGCAAACCGAATTCAACGTCATGCTGCTGGAAGCTGGCGAGAAGAAAGTAAACGTGATCAAGGCAGTACGTGAGCTGACCGGTCTGGGCTTGAAAGAAGCCAAGGCTGTAGTTGACGGCGCTCCTGCCCAGGTTCTGGAAGCAGTGTCGAAAGACGCAGCTGACAAGGCCAAGGCCACTCTGGAAGAAGCAGGCGCTAAAGTCGAGCTGAAGTAAGTATCGACCTTGCGTTTCCAGCCCAAGCGTTAAGCTGAAGGCTGATGGCTGGTGGCTCTTGCCACCGGCCTTTTTCCGTTATTGGCTGTCGACTCGGTCGCCGCCATAAACGCGCTGTAGCCACCCGATGCGGTGGTGCAAACCATGGGGTTTGCAAGATTTTCTGGCTGCTCCCGTCGGAGGGGCCAAACAAGCAGGTGACCAAGCTGGGGAACGCTGATGGCTTACTCATATACTGAGAAAAAACGTATCCGCAAGGACTTTAGCAAGTTGCCGGACGTCATGGATGTCCCGTACCTTCTGGCTATCCAGCTGGATTCGTATCGTGAATTCTTGCAGGCGGGAGCGACCAAAGATCAGTTCCGCGACGTGGGCCTGCATGCGGCCTTCAAATCCGTTTTCCCGATCATCAGCTACTCCGGCAATGCTGCGCTGGAGTACGTGGGTTATCGCCTGGGCGAACCGGCATTTGATGTCAAAGAATGCGTGTTGCGCGGTGTTACGTACGCCGTACCTTTGCGGGTAAAAGTCCGCCTGATCATTTTCGACAAAGAATCGTCGAACAAAGCGATCAAGGACATCAAAGAGCAAGAAGTCTACATGGGCGAAATCCCACTGATGACTGAAAACGGTACCTTCGTTATCAACGGTACCGAGCGTGTGATCGTTTCCCAGCTGCACCGTTCCCCGGGCGTGTTCTTCGACCACGACCGCGGCAAGACGCACAGCTCCGGTAAGCTCCTTTACTCCGCGCGGATCATTCCGTACCGCGGTTCGTGGTTGGACTTCGAGTTCGACCCGAAAGACTGCGTGTTCGTGCGTATCGACCGTCGTCGCAAGCTTCCGGCCTCGGTACTGCTGCGCGCGCTCGGCTATACCACTGAGCAAGTGCTGGACGCTTTCTACACCACCAACGTATTCAGCCTGAAGGGTGAAACTCTCAGCCTGGAGCTGATTGCTTCGCGTCTGCGTGGTGAAATTGCCGTCCTGGATATCCAGGATGAAAACGGCAAGGTCATCGTTGAGGCTGGTCGCCGTATTACTGCGCGCCACATCAACCAGATCGAAAAAGCCGGTATCAAGTCGCTCGACGTGCCTTTGGACTATGTCCTGGGTCGTACGACCGCCAAGGTTATCGTTCACCCAGCCACCGGCGAAATCCTGGCTGAGTGCAACACCGAGCTGAACACCGAGATCCTGGCCAAAATCGCCAAGGCTCAGGTCGTTCGCATCGAAACCCTGTACACCAACGATATCGACTGCGGTCCGTTTGTCTCCGACACACTGAAGATCGACTCCACCAGCAACCAATTGGAAGCGCTGGTCGAGATCTATCGCATGATGCGTCCTGGCGAGCCACCGACCAAAGACGCTGCCGAGACCCTGTTCAACAACCTGTTCTTCAGCCCTGAGCGCTATGACCTGTCTGCGGTCGGCCGGATGAAGTTCAACCGTCGTATCGGGCGTACCGAGATCGAAGGTTCGGGCGTGTTGTGCAAGGAAGACATCGTCGCGGTACTGAAGACTCTGGTCGACATCCGTAACGGCAAAGGCATCGTCGATGACATCGACCACCTGGGTAACCGTCGTGTTCGCTGTGTAGGCGAAATGGCTGAAAACCAGTTCCGCGTTGGCCTGGTACGTGTTGAGCGTGCGGTCAAAGAGCGTCTGTCGATGGCCGAAAGCGAAGGCCTGATGCCGCAAGACCTGATCAACGCCAAGCCAGTGGCTGCGGCGGTGAAAGAGTTCTTCGGTTCCAGCCAGCTCTCGCAGTTCATGGACCAGAACAACCCGCTCTCCGAGATCACCCACAAGCGCCGTGTTTCTGCACTCGGCCCTGGCGGTTTGACCCGTGAGCGTGCAGGCTTTGAAGTTCGTGACGTTCACCCGACGCACTACGGTCGTGTTTGCCCGATCGAAACGCCGGAAGGTCCGAACATCGGTCTGATCAACTCCCTGGCTGCTTATGCGCGCACCAACCAGTACGGCTTCCTCGAGAGCCCGTACCGTGTGGTGAAAGACGCTTTGGTCACCGACGAGATCGTGTTCCTGTCCGCCATCGAAGAAGCTGATCACGTGATCGCTCAGGCTTCGGCCACGATGAACGACAAGAAAATGCTGATCGACGAGCTGGTCGCTGTTCGTCACTTGAACGAGTTCACCGTCAAGGCGCCGGAAGACGTCACCTTGATGGACGTGTCGCCCAAGCAGGTAGTTTCGGTTGCAGCGTCGCTGATCCCGTTCCTGGAACACGATGACGCCAACCGTGCGTTGATGGGTTCCAACATGCAGCGTCAAGCTGTACCGACTTTGCGTGCTGACAAGCCGCTGGTAGGTACCGGCATGGAGCGTAACGTAGCCCGTGACTCCGGCGTTTGCGTCGTGGCTCGTCGTGGCGGCGTGATCGACTCCGTTGATGCCAGCCGTATCGTGGTTCGTGTTGCTGATGACGAAGTTGAAACTGGCGAAGCCGGTGTCGACATCTACAACCTGACCAAATACACCCGCTCCAACCAGAACACCTGCATCAACCAGCGTCCGCTGGTGAGCAAGGGTGATCGGGTTCAGCGCAGCGACATCATGGCTGACGGCCCGTCCACCGATATGGGTGAGCTGGCACTGGGTCAGAACATGCGCATCGCGTTCATGGCCTGGAACGGTTACAACTTCGAAGACTCCATCTGCCTGTCGGAACGAGTTGTACAAGAAGACCGTTTCACCACGATCCACATTCAGGAACTGACCTGTGTGGCGCGTGACACCAAGCTTGGGCCTGAAGAGATCACTGCAGACATCCCGAACGTGGGTGAAGCTGCACTGAACAAACTGGACGAAGCCGGTATCGTTTACGTAGGTGCTGAAGTTGGCGCAGGCGACATTCTGGTAGGTAAGGTCACTCCGAAAGGCGAGACCCAGCTGACTCCGGAAGAGAAGCTGTTGCGTGCCATCTTCGGTGAAAAAGCCAGCGACGTTAAAGACACCTCCCTGCGTGTACCTACCGGTACCAAGGGTACTGTCATCGACGTACAGGTCTTCACCCGTGACGGCGTTGAGCGTGATGCTCGTGCACTGTCCATCGAGAAGACCCAACTCGACGAGATCCGCAAGGACCTGAACGAAGAGTTCCGTATCGTTGAAGGCGCGACCTTCGAACGTCTGCGTTCCGCTCTGGTAGGCCGCAAGGCTGAAGGCGGCGCAGGTCTGAAGAAAGGTCAGGACATCACCGACGAAATTCTCGACGGTCTTGAGCACGGCCAGTGGTTCAAACTGCGCATGGCTGAAGATGCTCTGAACGAGCAGCTCGAGAAAGCTCAGGCTTACATCGT
>NZ_JAFCTN010000080.1:0-7227 GCF_049896045.1 Pseudomonas sp. PWP3-1b2 | reverse complement strand
TCGAATTCCTCTTCCAGAGCCATCACCAGCTCAACGGTGTCAAGGGAATCGGCACCCAGGTCTTCTACGAAGGAAGCAGTGTTGACCACTTCTTCTTCTTTAACGCCCAGTTGCTCGGCGACGATTTTCTTGACGCGCTCTTCGATGGTGCTCATACCTTGTTTAACTCCTAATGGACAAATTCAGGCAGCTGGCCAGTGGGTAAGTGTATAGAAAGCCTTTTCAGCTTTTCAACTGAAAGCTTCACCCTGTACCCGGTCGGCCACCTGCCTATAAATTAAGTTGCAGCTTTATAACGGATTTTAGACAGCTCGTATGACATTTTTTTGAAGCGATCCGTCACAATTTAACTCATGTACATCCCGCCGTTCACCGGGATTGTAGCCCCAGTCACGTATGCCGCACCGTCGGATGCCAGGAAAGTGACCACATTCGCGATCTCTTGGGCCTGGCCCAGACGGCCCAGCGGAATCTGCGTCAGCAAGGCTTCACGCTGTGCTTCCGGCAGCTCACGGGTCATATCGGTGTCGATGAACCCTGGGGCCACCGAGTTGACCGTAATCGACCGCGAGCCGACTTCACGTGCCAATGCACGGCTGAAACCTTCCAGACCGGCTTTGGCGGAGGCGTAGTTTACTTGGCCTGCGTTGCCCATGGCACCCACTACGGAGCCAATATTGATAATTCGGCCCCAGCGCGCCTTGGTCATGCCGCGCAAAACGCCCTTGGACAGGCGAAACAGACTGTTCAAGTTGGTGTCGACCACGTCGTACCACTCGTCGTCTTTCATGCGAATCATCAGGTTGTCGCGGGTGATACCGGCGTTGTTCACCAGAATCGCCGGCGCACCGAACTGTGCGGTGATCTCGGCCAGTACGGCAGCCACGGACTCATCACTGGTCACGTTCAGCTCAAGGCCAGTCCCTTGCACGCCGTTTTCCTTCAGGGTCGCGGCGATACGCTCGGCGCCCGAAGCGGAAGTGGCGGTGCCGATCACAACGGCGCCCTGACGGCCCAGTTCCAGGGCGATCGCCTGGCCAATGCCACGGCTTGCGCCGGTAACCAGTGCAACTTTACCTTGCAGACTCATGCAGGCTTCTCCTTAGTTCGGGGATTAGGCCAGTGCCGCGCGAGCGGCAGCGAAGGCATCCGGGGTATTGAGGTTGGCAGTCGACACGCCATCGGCGCAGCGCTTGTTCAGGCCGGCCAGGACTTTGCCCGGACCGCACTCGACCAGCTCGGTGGCGCCATTGGCCGCCAGGGTCTGAACCGATTCAACCCAGCGTACGGGCTTGTAGAGTTGTTCCAGCAGGTCGCGCTTGAGGGTGTCGAGGTCGGCAGCCACGGCTGCGCTGACGTTCTGTACCAGCGGAATCTGCGGCGCCTGCCAGTTGATGGCAGCGATGGACTCGGCAAAACGCTCGGCCGCCGGACGCATCAGCTCGCAGTGCGACGGCACGCTCACCGGCAATGGCAGCGCACGCTTGGCGCCACGGGCTTTGCAGCCTTCGATGGCACGCTCCACCGCAGCCTTGGCACCGGCGATCACCACCTGGCCAGGCGAGTTGAAGTTCACGGCGCTGACCACTTCGCCCTGGGCCGCTTCGGCGCAGGCTTCGATCACCACGGCGTCATCCAGGCCCAGGATAGCGGCCATGCCGCCCTGCCCGGCCGGAACGGCTTCTTGCATCAGTTGGCCACGGCGCTCGACCAGCTTGACCGCCTCACCGAGGGTCAGGCTGCCCGCGGCAACCAGTGCGCTGTATTCGCCCAGGCTGTGACCGGCGACGAATGCCGGACGCGCGCCGCCTTCCGCCAGCCACAAGCGCCACAGGGCGATCGAAGCGGTCAGAATGGCCGGCTGGGTTTTATCGGTTTGATTGAGCTGCTCTTCCGGCCCTTGCTGGGTCAGTGCCCACAGGTCGTAACCGAGGGCGTCGGAAGCCTCTTTAAAGGTGTCCAGGACCAGCGGGTATTGCGCGCCCAGCTCGGCCAACATGCCGAGGGACTGCGAACCCTGCCCTGGAAAGACGAATGCGAGGGATGTAGACATGTAACAAGCCCCTAATGATCTGGTCGTCAAAAATGCGCACTCCTACGGTGGGAGCACACGAAACTGACAGATTGGATGGTCAATTGAACTGGCCGGTCACATTTAAGCACTCTCGGGCCGATTCGCCTAAGGCAACAGGTCCTCAAGACGGCCGTGCAAGCGTTGCGGCAGGTTTTCCTGGATCTCGATCAGGGCCCGCGCAATCGCACTTTGAAAGCCTTCCACACCCGCCGAGCCATGGCTTTTCACCACAATGCCCTGCAACCCCAGGAAACTCGCACCGTTATGCCGTGCCGGGGCGAGGTCGGCCTGCAGGCGACGCATCAACGGCAGCGCCAGGGCGCCAACCAGGCGCGACGCCAGGTTCTGCTTGAACAACGCCTCGATACGCGTAGCGATCATGGTCGCCAAGCCTTCGCTGGATTTAAGCAGGATATTTCCGACAAACCCGTCGCACACCACTACATCGGCTTCGCCACGGTACAAACCGTCACCCTCGACAAAACCGATGTAGTTCAAGCCACGCGCGCCTTGCAGCAAAGTGGCGGCCAGCTTGACCTGCTGGTTACCCTTGATGTCTTCGGTGCCGATATTCAGCAAGGCCACCCGTGGCCGGGCAACACCCAGCGCTTCGGCGGCCACCGAGCCCATCACGGCAAACTGGAACAGGTGCTCGGCACTGCAATCGACGTTCGCGCCCAGGTCCAACAGTTGGCAGTAGCCTTTCTGCGTCGGAATCGCCGCGACCATCGCCGGCCGATCAATACCGGGCAAGGTCTTGAGCACAAACCGCGACAACGCCATCAGGGCCCCGGTATTGCCGGCGCTGACACAGGCTTGCACCTTGCCATCACGCAGCAGCTCCAGCGCCACCCGCATCGAAGAGTCGGGCTTGCCACGCAAAGCCGCCGCTGGCTTTTCATCCATGGTGATGGTTTCGCTCGCTGGCGTAATCGTCAGGCGCGCGCGATCCACCGCCGGATGGCTGGCAATCAGTTCTTCAAGTAGGGAGGGTTGACCGACAAGGGTCAGGTGCAGCGAGGGTGTAGCAGACAGGCTGGCAATGCAGGCCTGAACAATGCTGCGGGGACCGAAGTCCCCGCCCATTGCGTCTATCGCGATGACTAGAGCAGACAAGTGATTACTCGTCAGCGCCCTTGTCGATCACTTTACGACCACGGTATACGCCTTCTGGCGATACGTGGTGACGCAGGTGAATTTCACCGGTGGTTTTTTCTACAGACAGAGTGCTCGCCGTCAGGGCATCGTGCGAACGACGCATGTCACGGGCAGAGCGGGATTTTTTGTTCTGCTGAACAGCCATAATTGATTAACTCCTAAACGTTTGGGTCACGCTTTAACTGCGCCAATACACTGAACGGGTTGGACCGCGTTACCTCGTCCTCGCTCGGTTCGGGCTCGTCATCGAGCCCCTCCGGCTGCTGGCATTCTTCCGGATGATGAGCAGGCACAATGGGCAAGGCGAGCAGAAGCTCCTCCTCGATCAGTGCATGCAGATCCAATGGATCTTCGCCCAGTTCCAGCACGTCATAACCTTTCGGCAACGACTGGGTATTCGCACCCTCCTTCACCACAGCATAACTGCACTCGCTGTGAATCGGCAGGGTGACCAGCTCAAGACAACGCTGGCAAACCATTTTGACTTCGGTGTCGATAAAGCTGTGGATTACCACAGACTTACGTTCATCTCGTTCAAAAACGAATTTGGCCTGCACCGTACCGACAGTGTCGGAAAGCGGGTCGCAGAGTCTCTCCAAATCGGCCAGCAGCAATTCACCTTGAAGGGAAGTGCCACGATCAGCCAATTTGCGCGGGTCAACGTGAGGTGGAATCGGGTCATTCAACATAGGCGCAGCATTATAGGGATGCACCCAGCCATGTCAAAGGAAATTCAGCCCTGTGCGTCAGCCGGTCGCCCCGCTAGAATCCCCGGCTGCCCTGAGGAGACGCCCATGCTGCCTTTATTACTCGCATCCAGCTCGGTTTATCGCCGGGAATTGCTGAGCCGCCTGCACCTGCCGTTCATCTGCAGCTCACCGGATATCGACGAAAGCCACCGTGAAAATGAGTCCGCCGTGGAACTGGTCAAGCGCCTGGCCGAACAGAAAGCCTGCGCCCTCGCCACCAGCCATCCAGGGCACCTGATTATAGGCTCCGACCAGGTCGCGGCGCTCGATGGCCGGATCATCGGCAAACCCCACACCTTCGAAAACGCTCGCGAACAATTGCTGGCCGCGAGTGGCAAGCGTGTGAGCTTCCTGACTGGCCTGGCGCTGCTCAACAGCAAAACCGGTCAATGCCAGGTCGACTGCGTACCTTTTACCGTGCACATGCGTGAACTGGACGCGGAACGCATCGAGCGTTACCTGCAGATTGAGCAGCCGTATGACTGTGCAGGCAGTTTCAAGGCTGAAGGGTTGGGCGTGAGCCTGTTCCAGAGCACAGAAGGGCCGGATGCGACGAGCCTGGTAGGCCTGCCACTGATCCGACTGGTGGATATGCTGCTGGCCGAAGGCGTACAGATCCCCTGACGTACGAAAAACCGGCCGCAAGGGCCGGTTCTTTTTGACCTTGGACTGTCAGCGCAGCGTCGGGCCCTGGAAGCCCATATACAACACCAGCTTCTCTGCCACGCTGGCACCCAGCCGCTTGGAGAACCGGTCAAATGGCGACTCTTCGACGGTGAAGTCCACCAACTCTTTCTCGCCAATCACATCCCGCGCCACCGAACTGGCACTGCCCAGGCCGTCGATCAGGCCCAGCGGCAACGCTTGTTCACCCGACCACACCAGGCCGGAAAACAACTCCGGATGGTCTTTGTCCTTCAGACGATCGCCGCGCCCCTGCTTCACGCTGGCGATGAACTGACGATGCGTGGTGTCGAGCACGCCCTGCCAGAACTGGGTTTCGTCAGCCTTCTGCGGCTGGAACGGATCCAGGAAAGACTTGTGCTCGCCCGACGTGTAGGTGCGACGCTCTACACCGAGCTTCTCCATGGTGCCGACAAAGCCGTAGCCGGCTGCCGTCACACCGATGGAACCCACCAGACTGGCCTTGTCGGCGTAGATCTGGTCGGCAGCACTGGCGATGTAATAGGCACCCGACGCCCCCAGGTCGGAAATCACCGCATACAGCTTGGTATCCGGGTGCAGGCCACGCAGGCGGCGAATCTCGTCGTACACATAGCCGGACTGCACCGGGCTGCCGCCTGGGCTGTTGATGCGCAGGATCACGCCCTTGACCTTGGGGTCTTCAAACGCGGCACGCAGGCTGCTGACGATGTTGTCGGCGCTGGCGGACTCCTTGTCGGCAATCACCCCGCGCACTTCGATCAGGGCGGTGTAGTTGGCACCACGGGTTGCGCTTTTTTCCATGTCCATCAGCGGGCTGAACAATGCAAGCATGGCGATAAGCCAGACGAACGTTAGCAGCTTGAAGAAAATCCCCCAGCGCCGTGCTCGGCGCTGTTCCTGGACGCTGGCCAGGAGGGTTTTCTCCAGCAGTTTCCAGCTTTTGTCGTCGCTGTTTTCAGCCTTTTCGGGCGCTTTCCACTCGTCACTCATGCCATCAACCCCAGCAAAGACTTATTGGGCCCGGCTGAGCCAGGCCTGCAATTCGGAAAAATGATCGATCGTCAGACGCGGCTCGTATTGCTGCAAGGCCTCGGCAGCCTGGGCGCCATAGCTGACCGCCACACTGTCCATGCCCGCATTGCGCGCCATCATCAGGTCGAAGGAAGCATCACCCACCATCAAGGCCTGGCGTGGCGACACGCCGCAATGGGACAGGATCTGCTCCAGCATCAGAGGGTGAGGCTTGCTGGCAGTTTCATCGGCGGCGCGGGTGATATCAAAATAATCTTCCCAACCGTGGGCCTTGAGCACACGGTCCAGCCCGCGACGCGCCTTGCCGGTGGCGACCGCCAGGTGATAACCCTCGGCGCGGAACGCCTCCAGAGACTGCACCACACCGTCGAACAACGGCGAAGGCGTGGCCTCCAGGGCGATGTAGTGATCGGCGTAGTGATCACGAAAGGTGACCAGCTCAGCGTCGCTGATCTCGGGGTACAAGGTACGAATCGCCTCAGGCAGGCCCAGGCCGATGATGCCCTTGACCGCATGATCGGTGCACAGCGCATAGCCCGAGCGGGTCGACGCCGCGTGCATAGACTCGACAATCCGGCCAATGGAGTTGGCCAGGGTGCCGTCCCAATCGAAAATCAGCAGCTTGTAATCAAGGTGCGACACTCAAACGCTCCACGGTCTTGGCCCACATCTCATCGACCGGCGCCTGCAGTTTCAACTCGCCACCATCAGGCAGTGGCACTGTGAGCATATAGGCGTGCAGGAACAGGCGCTTGCCACCCAGGTCGCGGATTTCCTTGGAGAAATCCTCGTCGCCGTACTTGGTATCGCCGGCAATGCAATGGCCGGCGTGCAAGGTGTGCACGCGAATCTGATGGGTACGCCCGGTCACAGGCTTGGCCTCGACCAGGGTGGCGAAGTCACCGAAGCGGCGCAGCACCTTGAACAGGGTCAGGGCTTCTTTGCCCTCCTCGTCCACTTCCACCATGCGCTCGCCGGAACGCAGGTTGCTCTTCTGCAACGGCGCGCGGACGCTCTTGATGGAACTGGCCCAGTTGCCGCGCACCAGCGCCATGTAGCGCTTGTCCACACCGTCGCCACGCAGGGCGGTGTGCAGGTGGCGCAACATGCTGCGTTTCTTGGCGATCATCAGCAGGCCAGAAGTGTCGCGGTCGAGGCGATGGACCAGCTCCAACTCCTTGGCATCCGGGCGCAACTGACGAAAGGCTTCGATCACACCGAAATTCAGCCCACTGCCGCCATGAACCGCAATACCGCAAGGCTTGTTGATCACGATCAGCTTGTTGTCTTCGAAGACAATCGAGGCTTCCAGGCGTTGCAACAAACCCTGGGCCAAGGGCACAGGTTCGTCACGCTCGGGCACGCGAACCGGCGGCACGCGGACGATATCGCCCGCCTGCAACTTGTACTCGGGCTTGATCCGACCCTTGTTCACCCGCACTTCACCTTTACGCAAGATGCGGTAAATCAAGGTCTTGGGCACGCCTTTGAGCCTGGCCAGGAGAAAATTGTCGATGCGTTGGCCGGCATATTCCGGCGAGACCTCGA
>NZ_JAFCTN010000079.1:3720-7296 GCF_049896045.1 Pseudomonas sp. PWP3-1b2 | reverse complement strand
ATAAAAATAATGAACGACAGCATTTACCTCTCGATTCAAAACAGCCCGCGTTTCAAGGAGCTGGTGAGAAAAAGGGAAAGGTTCGCCTGGATTCTCTCGGCGATCATGCTAGGGCTTTACTCCGCTTTCATCCTGTTGATTGCCTACGGGCCACAAGTCCTGGGGGCCAAGATCAGCCCCGGTTCTTCGATTACCTGGGGCATTCCCCTGGGTGTCGGACTGATTGTCTCCGCCTTCATCCTGACCGGCATCTATGTGCGCCGGGCCAATGGCGAATTTGATGACCTGAACAATGCGATTCTCAAGGAGGCTGCGCAATGATCCGGCGTCTATTGGCTGTATTCGGCGCTTCGCTGTTTGCCCCGGCTGTTTGGGCGGCAGACGCATTGACCGGTGAAGTGCAAAGGCAACCGCTGAACATCTCGGCCATCGTGATGTTTGTCGCGTTCGTCGGTGCCACCTTGTGCATCACCTATTGGGCTTCCAAACGTAACAAGTCGGCGGCCGACTACTATGCGGCCGGCGGCAAGATCACCGGTTTCCAGAACGGCCTGGCGATTGCTGGCGACTACATGTCGGCTGCGTCCTTCCTGGGGATTTCCGCGCTGGTTTACACCTCCGGCTACGACGGCCTGATCTACTCGATCGGCTTCCTGGTGGGCTGGCCGATCATTCTGTTCCTGATCGCCGAGCGCCTGCGTAACCTGGGTAAATACACCTTTGCCGACGTGGCGTCGTACCGCCTCGGGCAAACCCAGATCCGCAGCCTGTCGGCGTGTGGTTCGCTGGTGGTGGTGGCGTTCTACCTGATCGCGCAGATGGTGGGTGCGGGCAAGCTGATCCAGCTGCTGTTCGGCCTTGATTACCATGTGGCGGTGATCCTGGTAGGGATTTTGATGTGCATGTACGTGCTGTTCGGCGGCATGCTGGCGACTACCTGGGTACAGATCATCAAGGCCGTGCTGTTGCTGTCCGGTGCCTCGTTCATGGCGCTGATGGTGATGAAGCACGTCAACTTCGACTTCAACGCCCTGTTCTCCGAGGCGATCAAGGTTCACCCTAAAGGTGAAGCGATCATGAGCCCCGGCGGCTTGGTGAAAGACCCGATTTCGGCATTCTCCTTAGGGCTTGCGCTGATGTTCGGCACCGCCGGCCTGCCGCACATCCTGATGCGCTTCTTCACGGTGAGCGACGCCAAGGAAGCGCGTAAGAGCGTGCTGTATGCCACTGGCTTCATCGGCTACTTCTACATCCTGACCTTCATCATCGGTTTTGGCGCGATCCTGTTGGTCAGCACCAACCCGGCGTTCAAGGATGCCGCGGGCGCCTTGCTGGGCGGTAACAACATGGCGGCGGTGCACCTGGCCAACGCGGTGGGTGGCAGTATCTTCCTGGGCTTCATCTCGGCCGTGGCCTTCGCCACCATCCTTGCGGTGGTTGCCGGCTTGACCCTGGCCGGTGCTTCGGCGGTGTCCCACGACCTGTACGCCAGCGTGATCAAGAAAGGCAAGACCAACGACAAGGATGAGATTCGCGTATCGAAGATCACCACCGTGGCCTTGGGTGCGCTGGCAATCGGCCTGGGTATCCTGTTCGAAAGCCAGAACATCGCGTTCATGGTCGGCCTGGCGTTCTCGATTGCTGCCAGCTGTAACTTCCCGGTGTTGCTGCTTTCCATGTACTGGAAAAACCTCACCACCCGTGGCGCGATGATTGGTGGCTGGCTGGGCTTGATCAGTGCCGTTGGCCTGATGGTGCTGGGCCCGACCATCTGGGTCTCGATCCTGCACCATGAAAAAGCCATCTTCCCGTATGAATACCCTGCGCTGTTCTCGATGATCATTGCGTTCGTCGGCATCTGGTTCTTCTCCATCACCGACAAGTCGGCGGCGGCAGAGAAAGAGCGTGCGCTGTACTTCCCGCAGTTTGTGCGTTCGCAAACTGGCCTGGGGGCGAGCGGGGCGGTTAATCACTAAGGTTGTAGCGGCATAAAGAAATGCCCCGGTCGAAAGGCCGGGGCATTTTTTTGCCTGGGGTTATGGGGTGGCAGGGCCATTGCTATCGCAGGCAAGCCAGCTCCCACATTCGACCGAGTACATGCCTTGGAATGCAGTCAAATGTGGGAGCTGGCTTGCCTGCGATAGCGGTAGAACAGGCACCACAAACAAAAACGGCCTCCACTAAGGGAGGCCGTTCTCATTGCAAACAAGCAGTTAAATGCTTACTTGCGATCTTCCAGCTTGGTGATGTCACGCGACTCGTAGCCGGTGTACAGCTGGCGCGGGCGGCCAATCTTGTACGGGCTGGAGAGCATTTCTTTCCAGTGCGAGATCCAGCCCACGGTCCGCGCCAGGGCGAAGATCACGGTGAACATGCTGGTTGGAATGCCGATCGCCTTGAGGATGATCCCCGAGTAGAAGTCGACGTTCGGGTACAGCGAGCGTTCGATGAAGTAGGGGTCGGTCAGGGCGATCTCTTCCAGGCGCATGGCCAGTTCGAGTTGCGGATCGTTCTTGATGCCCAGTTCCTTCAACACTTCGTCGCAGGTCTTCTTCATGACAGTGGCGCGCGGGTCACGGTTCTTGTAGACCCGGTGACCGAAGCCCATCAACTTGAACGGATCGTTCTTGTCCTTGGCCTTGGCGATGAACGTGTCGATGTTCGAGACATCGCCGATTTCATCGAGCATGGTCAATACGGCTTCGTTCGCACCGCCGTGGGCAGGGCCCCACAGTGCGGCGATACCGGCGGCGATACAGGCGAACGGGTTGGCACCCGAAGAGCCCGCCAGGCGCACGGTGGACGTCGAGGCGTTCTGTTCGTGGTCGGCGTGGAGGATAAAGATCTTGTCCATCGCAGCGGCCAGCACCGGGCTGATCGGTTTGATCTCGCACGGCGTGTTGAACATCATGTGCAGGAAGTTTTCCGCGTACGACAGGTCGTTGCGCGGGTACATCATGGGTTGACCCATGGAGTACTTGTAAACCATTGCGGCCAGGGTCGGCATCTTGGCAACCAGGCGGATCGCTGAAATTTCGCGATGCTGCGGGTTATTGATGTCGAGGGAGTCGTGATAGAAGGCCGACAGGGCGCCAACCACGCCGCACATCACGGCCATCGGGTGGGCGTCGCGACGGAAGCCGTTGAAGAAGGTCTTCAACTGCTCGTGAACCATGGTGTGGTTCTTCACGTTACCGACAAACGTGGCTTTCTGCTCAGCGGTTGGCAATTCGCCATTCAGCAGCAGATAGCAGGTTTCAAGGTAGTCCGACTTTTCAGCCAGTTGCTCGATCGGGTAGCCCCGGTGAAGCAGAATGCCATTATCGCCATCGATATAGGTGATCTTCGACTCGCAAGAGGCGGTCGACATGAAGCCTGGGTCGAATGTGAAACGGCCCGTGGCCGTCAGGCCCCGTACGTCAATAACATCGGGACCAACGGTGCCGGTTAAAATGGGCAGCTCGACGGGGGCTGCGCCCTCGATGATCAACTGCGCTTTTTTGTCAGCCATGTGGCCTCCTATTTATGCTTCAAATCATCAGACAGACCCCCCACGCAGGGCCCGCACCACTATAG
>NZ_JAFCTN010000079.1:0-3621 GCF_049896045.1 Pseudomonas sp. PWP3-1b2 | reverse complement strand
GCGCGTTGTCATTAGTAACCTAACTGTCTATACTCGGCCACCGACCGCCAAGGGCTTTTGGGCTTGCTTTCATTGGGGGTCGCACTCCCTGGGTGGTGCTTACCTGACCAGTGCACTCCCCGACAACTTTGCCCTGATTGTTAGGGGCTCTTAAGTGTGAAAAAAGCCGTGAATAGCCAACGACCTGTAAACCTAGACCTAAGGACCATCAAACTCCCCATCACCGGCGTTACGTCGTTCCTGCACCGTGTTTCCGGCATCATCCTGTTCCTGGGCCTTGGCATCATGCTCTATGCATTGGGCAAATCCCTGGGTTCTGAGGAAGGTTTCGCCGAGGTGAAGGCATGCTTGACCAGCCCGCTGGCCAAGTTCGTAGCATGGGGCCTCCTTTCTGCTCTGCTGTATCACCTGGTAGCCGGCGTGCGCCACTTGATTATGGATGCGGGCATCGGTGAGACGCTGGAAGGCGGCCGCCTGGGCTCGAAAATCATCATCGCCATTTCCGTGGTGCTGATCGTTCTCGCAGGAGTTTGGATATGGTAACCAGCGTTACGAACCTATCGCGTTCGGGCCTCTATGACTGGATGGCACAGCGCGTGTCTGCGGTTGTTCTCGCGGCTTATTTCATCTTCCTGATCGGATACCTCGTCGCACACCCGGGCATCAGCTTCGAGCAATGGCACGGCCTGTTCGCCCACAATGCGATGCGAATCTTCAGTCTGCTGGCCCTTGTAGCCCTGGGCGCACACGCCTGGGTCGGCATGTGGACCATCGCCACCGACTACCTGACGCCGATGGCGCTGGGCAAGTCTGCGACCGCAGTCCGTTTCCTCTTCCAGGCAGTCTGCGGCATTGCGATGTTCGCTTACTTCGTCTGGGGTGTGCAGATTCTTTGGGGTATCTGATCCATGGCTAACATTCCAACTA
The DNA here is from genome assembly GCF_049896045.1 of Pseudomonas sp. PWP3-1b2. NCBI lineage: Bacteria > Pseudomonadati > Pseudomonadota > Gammaproteobacteria > Pseudomonadales > Pseudomonadaceae > Pseudomonas > Pseudomonas sp. PWP3-1b2. The sequence continues at coordinate 2,694 of NZ_JAFCTN010000079.1, read as the reverse complement.
TTTCCTTCGACGCCATCATCATTGGTGGCGGCGGTGCTGGCATGCGCGCAGCGCTGCAGCTGGCTCAGGGCGGTCACAAGACTGCCGTGATCACGAAAGTGTTCCCGACGCGTTCCCACACCGTATCGGCCCAGGGTGGCATCACCTGTGCCATCGCCTCTGCCGACCCGAACGATGACTGGCGCTGGCACATGTACGATACCGTCAAGGGTTCCGACTATATCGGTGACCAGGACGCTATCGAATACATGTGTCAGGAAGGCCCGGCTGCGGTCTACGAGCTGGACCACATGGGCATGCCGTTCTCGCGTACCGAACAGGGCCGTATCTATCAGCGCCCATTCGGCGGTCAGTCGAAGGATTACGGTAAAGGCGGGCAGGCTGCCCGTACCTGCGCCGCGTCCGACCGTACCGGTCACGCGCTGCTGCACACCCTTTATCAGGGCAACCTGAAAGCCGGTACCACGTTCCTGAACGAGTACTACGCGGTTGATCTGGTGAAGAATGCCGACGGCGCCTTCGTCGGCGTAATCGCTATCTGCATCGAAACCGGTGAAACCACCTACATCCGCGCCAAGGCGACTGTTCTGGCCACCGGCGGTGCAGGCCGTATCTATGCGTCGACCACCAATGCCCTGATCAACACCGGTGACGGCGTCGGCATGGCTCTGCGTGCTGGCGTGCCGGTACAAGACATTGAAATGTGGCAGTTCCACCCGACCGGTATCGCCGGCGCGGGCGTACTGGTTACCGAAGGTTGCCGTGGTGAAGGTGGATACCTGATCAACAAGCACGGCGAGCGTTTCATGGAGCGTTATGCTCCGAACGCGAAAGACCTGGCCGGTCGTGACGTTGTTGCGCGTTCCATGGTCAAGGAAATCATCGCCGGTAACGGCTGTGGCCCGAACGGCGACCACGTACTGCTCAAGCTCGATCACCTTGGTGAAGAAGTGCTGCACAGCCGCCTGCCAGGTATCTGTGAGCTGTCCAAGACTTTTGCCCACGTTGACCCGGTGGTTGCTCCGGTTCCGGTTGTTCCGACTTGCCACTATATGATGGGCGGCGTGCCGACCAACATTCATGGCCAGGCGATCACCCAGAACGCTGAAGGCGTGGACGAAATCATCCATGGCCTGTTCGCAGTAGGCGAAGTGGCTTGCGTGTCGGTACACGGTGCCAACCGTCTGGGCGGCAACTCGCTGCTCGACCTGGTGGTATTCGGCCGCGCTGCCGGCCTGCACCTCGAGAAAGCGCTGACCGACGGCATCGAATACGATGACGCGACCGACGCCAACATCGAAGCCGCCCTGGCCCGTCTGAACGCTCTGAACGAGCGCACTGATGGCGAAGACGTGGCTACCCTGCGTCGCGAGCTGCAAAACTGCATGCAGAACTACTTCGGTGTGTTCCGCACCGGCGAATACATGCAGAAAGGTATTGCCCAGTTGGCCGACCTGCGCGTGCGCATCGCCAACGTCAAGATCAACGATAAGAGCCAGGCGTTCAACACCGCTCGTATCGAAGCCCTTGAACTGCAAAACCTGCTGGAAGTAGCTGAAGCGACGGCGATCGCCGCCGAGGTTCGTAAAGAATCCCGTGGTGCTCACGCTCGTGAAGACTTTGAAGACCGCGACGACGAAAACTGGTTGTGCCACACCCTGTTCTTCCCGGGTGACAAGCGCGTAACCAAACGTGCCGTCAACTTCTCGCCGAAGACGGTGCCGACGTTTGAACCGAAGATTCGGACTTACTAAGGGTGGCTGCCATGTTGAAAGTCAGTGTTTATCGCTACAACCCTGATCAGGACGCTGCGCCGTTCATGCAGGAATTCCAGGTCGATACCGGTGGTAAAGACCTGATGGTGCTGGACGTGCTGGCGCTGATCAAAGAGCAGGACGAGGGGTTCTCCTATCGTCGCTCTTGCCGTGAAGGTGTGTGCGGTTCCGACGGCATGAACATCAACGGCAAAAACGGCCTGGCGTGCATCACGCCGCTGTCTGCCGTGGTCAAAGGCAACAAGCTGATCGTTCGTCCTCTGCCAGGTTTGCCGGTTATCCGTGACCTGGTTGTCGATATGAGCATCTTCTACAAGCAATACGAGAAAGTTAAGCCATTCCTGCAGAACGACACGCCGGCTCCGGCCATCGAACGTCTGCAGTCCCCGGAAGAGCGTGAAAAACTCGACGGTCTGTACGAGTGCATCCTGTGCGCTTGCTGCTCGACTTCGTGCCCGTCCTTCTGGTGGAACCCGGACAAGTTCCTGGGTCCAGCCGCTCTGCTGCAAGCGTACCGCTTCCTGGCAGACAGCCGTGACACCAAGAGGACCGAGCGTCTGGCTTCACTGGATGACCCGTTCAGCGTATTCCGCTGCCGCGGGATCATGAACTGCGTCAACGTGTGTCCCAAAGGCCTGAACCCGACTAAGGCCATTGGTCACATCCGTAACATGCTGCTGCAAAGCGGCGTGTAACAGACGTTGTAACAAAGCAGGACCGTTGTGCCCGTAAATGCTGCGGCGCAGGCTTCAACCGGCGCCGTAGTTTTAACTTGAGCAGCGACTTACAAAGCCGCAGCTCTTATTTTGAAGAAATGAGACAAGCAGGGGCATTCGGGTTGGTACCCGAACTATCAGCGTGATCCTAAGTGGCTTGTTTTGGTCGCTGCACTTGGCCTTTTGCAAGCAAACTCGGTGTT
>NZ_JAFCTN010000078.1:0-7310 GCF_049896045.1 Pseudomonas sp. PWP3-1b2 | reverse complement strand
ATAGCGGTGTGTCAGTATCGGATTAGTGACTGACACACCGCCATCGGGGGCAAGCCCCCTCCCACATGGGTTATAGCTACAGTTTTATTTGGCAGTCCACTCGGCAACGCGATCCGGGTGCTTGGCGACCCAATCCTTGGCTGCGGCTTCAGGCTTGGCGCCCTCTTGAATCGCGAGCATGACTTCGCCGATTTCATCCTTGGAGGCCCACTGGAATTTCTTCAGGAACGCCACAACTTCCGGCGCTTTCTTCTCCAGGCCCTTGCTGCCGATGCTGTTGACGGTTTCAGCAGCGCCATAAATCCCTTTTGGATCATCGAGGAAGCGCAGCTTCCATTTGGCGAACATCCAGTGTGGCACCCAACCGGTCACCGCGATGGATTCCTGCTTGTCTTCGGCACGGGTCAATTCGGCGATCATGGCGGCGCCGGAGCTGGCCTGCAGCTTGTAGTCCAGGCCATAAGCCTTGATGGCCTCGTCGGTCTTGAGCATCACGCCTGAACCGGCGTCGATACCGACGATTTTGTTCTTGAAGGAGGTGTCGGTCTTGAGGTCTTCAATGGACTTGGCTTTGACGTACTCCGGCACGATCAGGCCGATCTTCGCATCCTTGAAGTTGGGGCCGTAGTCGACCACCTTGTCCTTGTTCTTGGCCCAGTATTCACCGTGGGTCACGGGCAGCCAGGCGGAGAGCATGGCGTCGAGCTTGCCGGTTGCCACACCCTGCCACATGATCCCGGTGGCGACAGCCTGCAACTTCACGTCATAGCCGAGCTTTTGCTTGATCACTTCTGCCGCTACGTGGGTGGTGGCCACGCTGTCGGACCAGCCATCTACATAGCCGATGCTCAGGGTTTTGCTGTCGGCGCTGGCCAGTGTGGAGCTCATCGCAACTACCAGAGTGGCAGCTGCGCCCAAGAGTCGTCGCATCTTCATCGTACTTCCCCGAAAGTGCTGCGCCCGGCGGATGCCGAGCGACGTCAACCTGTTGTTATAGGGTGCACCGCGCCCCCTTCACGCGCATCAATCCGGCTATTGCTTCATCAGTGGAGTGCTGACGCTTTGATCATCAACCTCACGAGGCTTGGAACCTGCTCTGACTGCGACCTCAGGTAAGCAAGAAACGACATCACATCGCCAGCAGGATGGTTTGGAAGGTCTGGCGTCAAAATCCCGCCCGAACTTTGCATGTCAAAATCATGCAGCCCCACTGGGACGGCAAAAATCCGGGTAAGATGCGCGCCTTTGCTCCCCCAGATAAGCCGACCATGCCCGCGAATGCCCGCTTCCCTGCCCTGCCCTATTTCCTTGCCTTGATCCTTGGCTTTCTGGTGCTTGCCGGCTATTGGTATGGCCTCGGCCGCCCGGTGGTGTTGCCGGATGTCGCCAGCGCCAGCCACAAGATGCAATGCGCGTCCTATACGCCGTTCGATAAAGACCAATCGCCCTTCGACCAGCCGTTCAAGCTGCGCCCTGAACGCATGGACGCCGACCTGGCCCTGCTGGCCACCCGCTTTGAATGCATCCGCACCTACTCCATGACCGGCCTGGAAGCCCTGCCCGACCTGGCGCGCAAGCATGGGTTGAAGTTGATGATCGGCGCCTGGGTCAGCAGCGACCCGGTATCGACCGAAAAGGAAGTCGACCAGTTGATCGCGTCAGCCAATGCCAACCCGGACGTCGTCACCTCGGTCATCGTTGGTAACGAAGCGCTGCTGCGCAAGGAAGTGACCGCCAAGCAACTGGTGACGCTGATCCACAAAGTCAAAAGCCACATCAAGCAACCGGTCACTTATGCCGACGTGTGGGAGTTTTGGCTCAAACACCCGGAAATCGCCCCGGCAGTGGATTTCCTGACCATTCACCTGCTGCCCTACTGGGAAGATGCCCCGTCGGGCATCGACCAGGCGCTCAAGCATGTGGGTGATGTGCGCCAAACCTTCGGCAACAAATTCGCCCCCAAAGACGTGTTGATCGGCGAGACCGGCTGGCCCAGCGAAGGCCGCCAGCGCGAAACTGCGGTGCCGAGCCGGGTCAACGAGGCCAAGTTCATGCGCGGTTTTGTTGCCATGGCCGAAGCCAATGGCTGGCGCTACAACCTGATCGAAGCGTTTGACCAGCCGTGGAAACGCGCCAGTGAAGGTGCGGTCGGCGGTTACTGGGGCCTGTTTGATGCAGACCGCCAGGACAAGGGCATCCTCGCCGGGCCGGTGACCAATGTGCCGTACTGGCCACTGTGGCTGGGCGTAGGCGGGATCATCCTGCTGGGTACGCTGGCGCTCGGCGGTCGCGTGCGCAGTGTACGTGCCGCTGCTGCACTGCCATTGCTCGGCGCGGTGGCTGCCTGCTCCATCGGAACCTGGGCCGAGTTAACTCGCGTGACTGCGCGCTTTAACGATGAATGGGTGTGGGCAGGCGTGCTGATCGTTTTGAACCTGCTGGTGCTGGCTCATGCCGCGCTGGCCTTGAGTTCACGGCAAGGCTGGCGTGAGCGGGCATTCAACTGGCTGGAGAAACGCGCAGGCCTGCTGGTGGCAGTTGCCGGGTTTGCCGGCGCGGTGATGATGCTGGCGTTGGTATTTGACCCGCGTTATCGCAGCTTTCCGAGTGCAGCGCTGGTGTTGCCGGCGTTGGTGTACCTGATACGCCCGGTGACCGGGCCGCGCCGAGAGATCGCCCTGTTGGCCTTCTTTATCGGCGCCGGTATTGCGCCGCAGTTGTACCGCGAAGGCTTGTTGAACCAGCAGGCGTGGGGTTGGGCGGTGGTCAGCGTGCTGATGGTGGTGGCTTTGTGGCGGTGCTTGCGGGTGCGCAAGGCTTAAAACCGCTATCGCAGGCAAGCCAGCTCCCACCTTTTGACCGTGTGAACTCAATCAAAAGTGGGAGCTGGCTTGCCTGCGATGCGGTCAATCAGCCACCCCGAGGCTTCCTGACCAACCGCAACCCCGCAACCACCACCGCAAACACCGCAAAAGTCGTGTTGTACAACGCCAACGCCGGCAACCCAAATACCACCCCCAACACTGCCAACCCCCAACCCAAGCGGCCCGGCACAAAAAACGCCAGCACCGCCGTGACCAATGCCGCCCAGCCCAGCACCTTGAAGTGAATCATCAGCCCAAGGTTCGAACGCAGCTGGCATTCCCAGCGGCTGGCCTCATCGGCACAGATGCCAACCCACTGACCATCCTCCATAAAGCCATAACGCGCGCCGTAACTGGCAGCCAGCCAAAACGGCAGGGCAACAAGCAGCAGGATCCAGGGCAAACGAGGGGACATTGGGGCACTCCGATAGGCGAAAACGGCGCTCAGCTTAATGCCCTGGCGGCCGTTATCAAGCTGTCTGCGCAGATATCTATTCATCAGGTCGCGGCAAAGTGTATCGTCTCGCTACTATTACCCCGATTCCGATGTCTTTTTCCGATTTTTCGTGCCGAACGCTGGCACTTCGGTGGCAACGCGGTGGTCTTAGCCTGCGAACTTCATTCAGCACGTTTCCTCTTAGGGATTAAGTCATGCTCCGTTCCTTGCGCTGTGTTGCCCTATTGGGCAGCCTATTTTTGAGTGCGTCAGCACTGGCGGTCGACATCGACCAAGCCACTTATGGCTTCCCTTTGACGAACCCGTTCGAAGCGACTATTGCCACCACACCGCCCGACCTTCGGCCAAAACTGCCGAGCGACGACGAGATAAACCAGTCCGACTACAGCCTGACGATGCGCCCCGAGCGCGAGTTCAGCCTGCCAGACAATTTCTGGGCAGTGAAAAAGCTCACTTACCGCATCGCCAAGCAGGATCACGCCGCACCGCTGATGTTCCTGATCGCCGGCACCGGCGCGCGGTATGACAGCAGCATCAACGAATACCTTAAAAAGCTGTATTACCAGGCCGGCTACCACGTAGTGCAGCTGTCTTCGCCCACCAGCTTCGACTTCATCAGTGCCGCCTCGCGCTTCGCCACCCCGGGTATCACCCAGGAAGACGCCGAAGACATGTACCGGGTGATGCAAGCCGTTCGCGCGCAGAACGCCTCGCTGCCGGTCACCGACTTCTTCCTCAGCGGTTACAGCCTCGGCGCTCTTGATGCGGCATTTGTGGCCAAACTCGACGAGACCCGTCGCAGCTTCAACTTCAAGAAAGTGCTGCTGCTGAACCCGCCGGTCAACCTCTACACCTCAATCACCAACCTCGACAAGTTGGTACAGACCGAGGTCAAGGGCATCAACAACACCACCACGTTCTATGAGCTGGTGCTGAACAAGCTGACCCGCTACTTCCAGCAGAAGGGCTACATCGACCTCAACGACGCCCTGCTCTACGACTTCCAGAACTCCAAGCAGCACCTGACCAACGAACAGATGGCCATGCTGATCGGTACCTCGTTCCGCTTCTCGGCAGCCGACATCGCCTTTACCTCGGACCTGATCAACCGCCGTGGCCTGATCATTCCGCCCAAATACCCGATCACCGAAGGCACCAGCCTCACGCCGTTTCTCAAGCGTGCGCTGCAATGCGACTTCGACTGCTACCTCACCGAACAAGTGATCCCGATGTGGCGCGCACGCACCGACGGCGGCAGCCTGCTGCAACTGGTTGACCAGGTCAGCCTTTACGCCCTCAAGGACTACCTGCACACCAGCCCGAAAATCTCGGTGATGCACAACGCCGACGATGTGATCCTGGGCCCTGGCGACCTCGGGTTCCTGCGTAAAACCTTCGGCGATCGCTTGACCGTTTACCCGCTGGGCGGCCATTGCGGCAACCTCAATTACCGCGTCAACGCCGACGCCATGCTGGAGTTCTTCCGTGGCTAAATATCTTCTGCTGCTCGCCGCCCTGATGTGCGCAGGCGTCGCCAATGCCGACAACAGCAAGGCCCACGAACCGACTACTGTCGATGCGGACGGCTTCAAGGAACCGCTGACCAAGCTCAAGTTCAACCCTGGCCTGGACCAGCGTGAGTTCGAGCGCTCGTCGCTGACCGCACTCAACGTCTATGACCCGCTGGAGTCGTGGAACCGTCGCGTGTACCACTTCAACTACCGCTTCGACCAATGGGTGTTCCTGCCCGTGGTCGACGGCTACCGCTATGTCACGCCAAGCTTCCTGCGCACCGGCGTCAGCAACTTCTTCAACAACCTGGGCGACGTGCCCAACCTGTTGAACAGCCTGCTGCAGCTCAAGGGCCACCGCTCCCTGGAAACCACCGGGCGCCTGCTGGTCAACACCACCATCGGCATCGCCGGCCTGTGGGACCCGGCCACCGCCATGGGCCTGCCACGCCAGAGCGAAGACTTCGGCCAAACCCTGGGCTTCTACGGCGTGCCCGGCGGCGCTTACGTTGTGCTGCCGATCTTCGGCCCGTCCAACCTGCGCGACACCGGCGGCCTGCTGGTGGACTACAGCGCAGAATCGCAGATCAACTTCCTGAACGTCTCCAAAGTCAGCGAAAACCACCCGGAAATCTGGGCCCTGCGCGCCGTCGACAAGCGTTATCAGACCAGCTTCCGCTACGGCCAGATGAACTCGCCGTTTGAGTATGAAAAGGTGCGGTACATCTACACGGAATCGCGCAAGTTGCAGATTGCGGAGTAAGCGCCACCCAGAAGCAAAAAAGCCACTCACATACGTGAGTGGCTTTTTCGTTTATGCGTTCAAATATTACTCAGCAGTGCATGAAGCATCCAACGAGCGGGTAGAGGTTTTCTCCTTAGCTCCCGGGTAGACCCCAAAGCCAACCCAAAAGAGCGTCCCGACAAAAGGCAGCAACGTCCAAAACGAATTGACCTGGCTGATGCCATTATCGGTAAGCCTTCGGCACAACAGCGTTACTCTGGCTGGTAACGTTAGCAGTAAATAAACCAGGCCTATAGCCAAGCAAGTTTTCATTGAATCTTCAAAAAACCACCAGCAAATAGCCAAGTACGCCCCTGTGATCAACTTATCGACCAACTGAAAAAACCAGAAGGCTTTTCTGTTCGACCGGCCCTCGAATACAAACGACTTCTTCAGTGCGTCCAGATACCAATTCATTTAAAACTCCCTGATTAAAAGACTCCGTAAAAAGCCTGGATAGGCAAAACAGAGCCGCAGAGCTTAGGAAGGATTGAATTGGTCCTCTGTAGGGGAAATCCCAAAAAGTAGCTATTTGACTTACGTTCACTTACCAGCAGATACCTGTCAGTGTCTAACTGCGCCCCAGATCTTTCCTGAGACCTGAACCACCAATAACACAACACCCCCCGCAATAATCCCCGCCACGGCATTCAGCAACGTCGGCATCAACCACGCCAAGCCACCGGTGTTCTGGCTAACCGTTTCGATCCAGTGATGCACCGCCGGCACGCCGTGGGTGAGAATGCCGCCGCCGACCATAAACATCGCCGCCGTGCCGATCACCGACAGGCTTTTCATCATGTAGGGCGCCGCACGCAAGATCACCCCACCGATACTGCGAGCCGCCTGGCCAGGTTTTTGGGTCAGCCACAGGCCCAGGTCATCCAGCTTGACGATACCGGCCACCAGCCCATACACGCCGATCGTCATGACAATGGCAATGCCCGACAGCACGATCACTTGCTGCATCAACGGCGCATCCGCCACGGTGCCCAGGGTGATGGCGATAATTTCCGCCGAGAGGATAAAGTCAGTGCGGATCGCGCCTTTGATCTTGTCCTTCTCGAACGCCACCAGATCCGTCGCCGGATCCGCCACCGCCTCAACCAGATGCGCCTGCTCTTCGGTACGCTTGTGCAAAAAGGTATGCGCAAGCTTTTCGAAGCCCTCAAAGCACAAATACGCGCCCCCCAGCATCAACAACGGCGTCACTGCCCACGGCGCAAACGCACTGATCAACAGCGCAGCCGGCACCAGAATCAGCTTGTTAACAAACGACCCCTTGGCCACCGCCCACACCACGGGAATCTCCCGCTCGGCCCGCACGCCGGAGACCTGCTGGGCATTCAGCGCCAAATCATCACCCAGCACCCCAGCGGTCTTCTTGGCGGCCATTTTGGTCATCAACGCCACATCGTCAAGCACGGCGGCGATATCGTCGATCAGTACCAACAAGCTGCTTCCTGCCATGATTCAAACTTCCTGCGTTTAAAGTGCCGCGAATATAACGCGAGCGCTGTGAAGGAATATAGCTACCGCAAAAACACCGGTTGCTGACGCTTTGCTTTTGATCTTGCTTTTGACCTTGATCTTGACCTTGATCTGAGTCGCCCCGTCAACCACGCTGGCCGCACGCAGGCTTGAATCCGTGGGTAACCCGGCAGGACGCCGGGTTAGCCGCGCTGGGCCAAGGA
>NZ_JAFCTN010000077.1:0-7732 GCF_049896045.1 Pseudomonas sp. PWP3-1b2 | reverse complement strand
CGCGCTCTTGGTTCACGGACAGACGAACTTCTTGACCACGAGCAACAGGGTTGAAGAAACCAACCTGTTCCTTGTGCGAACCGTCACGCGGGTTGCGGCTGTCGGTTACGGTCAAGTGGTAAAACGGGCGCTTTTTGGAGCCGCCAAGGGCAAGACGGATTGTTAGCATGTGAACATCGTTCCTGTAGTCGGTGCTGCAAATCTAAATGCACAGCGGGCATAGGTGCCCGAAAGGCCGCATATTCTAAGGAATATCCGGACTTTTGCAAATGTCTTTTTCTGGCGCCTATCAGCGTGCCACTCAGATCTGCTATAGAGCCGTCGGTTAAAACGGCGAGTCAGCGCCCGCCAACGGCGGGTTTGCTGGAGATCCCACGTCCCTGTGGGTCGGAGCAGGAGCTGGGCTCCCGCTCGAATACTTTACATTTTTGGCATGCCGCCGCCGGGCAACATACCGCCCATGCCGCGCATCATCTTGGCCATTCCGCCTTTTGCGGAGAATTTCTTCATCATCTTCTGCATCTGCTTGTGCTGCTTGATCAAGCGACCGATGTCCTGTACCTGGGTGCCGGAGCCCATGGCGATCCGACGTTTGCGCGAACCACTGATCAGCTCAGGGTCACGGCGCTCGGCCGGGGTCATGGAGTTGATGATGGCTTCCATCTGCTTGAACTGCTTCTCTGCCGCGCCCTGGGCATTGCCCATTTGCGCCAGGTTCACACCGCCGATGTTCGGCAGCTTGTCCATCAGGCCGCCGAGGCCGCCCATGTTCTTCATTTGTTGCAGCTGATCGCGGAAGTCTTCGAGGTCGAAGCCCTTGCCCTTCTTCAGCTTCTTGGCCAGTTTATCGGCCTTGTCTTTGTCGAGGGTCGCTTCGGCCTGTTCGATCAGGCTGAGCACGTCACCCATGCCGAGGATGCGCGAAGCAATACGCTCAGGGTGAAACGGCTCGAGCGCGTCGCTCTTCTCGCCCATACCGATAAACTTGATCGGCTTGCCAGTGATGGCACGCACCGACAGCGCAGCACCGCCACGGGCGTCGCCGTCGACCTTGGTCAGGATCACGCCGGTCAGCGGCAGTGCATCACCGAAGGCCTTGGCGGTGTTGGCCGCATCCTGGCCGGTCATGGCGTCGACCACGAACAGTGTCTCGACCGGGTTGATCGCGGCATGCAGCGCCTTGATCTCGCCCATCATCTCTTCATCGATGTGCAGGCGACCGGCGGTATCGACGATGACCACGTCAATGAATTTGAGCGTGGCTTCTTTAATAGCCGCGTTGGCAATGTCGACCGGCTTCTGGCTCAGGTCGGACGGGAAGAAGGTCACGCCCACTTCACCCGCGAGCATTTCCAACTGCTTGATGGCCGCCGGACGGTAGACGTCGGCCGATACCACCATCACGGTTTTCTTCTTGCGCTCTTTAAGGAAGCGCGCCAGCTTGCCGGCGGTGGTGGTCTTGCCCGCGCCCTGCAAACCGGCCATCAATACAACGGCCGGTGGCACGGCGCTGAGGTTCAGGTCTTCGTTGGCCGCACCCATCAGGCTTTCGAGTTCGGCCTGGACGATCTTCACAAAGGCCTGGCCCGGCGTCAGGCTGCGGGACACTTCGGTGCCCACTGCGCGCTCTTTGACCGAGTTGACGAAGTCCTTCACGACCGGCAAGGCCACGTCGGCTTCCAGCAACGCCATGCGCACTTCACGCAGGGTGTCTTTAATATTGTCCTCGGTCAGCTTGGCCTTGCCGGTTACGTGGCGCAGCGTCTGCGAGAGACGGTCAGTCAGGTTTTCAAACATGCGCGATCCTTTCAGGCCCTATTCATCGAAGTGCATCGGTAGACCGAGGTAATGGCGGCCCAGGCTGGGGTAAATCGCTGTAAAAAACAGCGCCCGGCAAGCCTGCGGCGTGGGCAGGTCGCGGATTATAGCGAAGACTGCGCCTATGCACACCCGCTGTATGGCGCAGGAGTCTTTCGTGGAACGCAGGGGTATGCCAAACTCAGCGCCTTTCGGGCTTATCTATCAGGATTTATGGTCCCCTTGTCACCCAGCTTGCTACCCAGCCTCGCCGCCGCTCTCTTGTACGCCGCTGCGACCCTCTACCAGGGCACTCGACTTGCCCAAGGCACCAAGGCGGACAAACGCCTGCTGGTCGGCCTTGGCGTCCTCGCCCTGCTGGCCCATGCCGCGAGCCTGTTCACCCACCTGATGACCCCGGTCGGCCTGGGCCTGGATTTTTTCAGCGCTGCCAGCCTGATCGCCGCCGCCGTGATCGCGCTGACGTTGCTGGCCTGCTACCGAATTCCCGTCGAGAACCTGTTGGTGCTGTTGTTCCCGCTGGGCATGCTGACGGTCCTGCTCGCGCAGTTCGCCCCGACCGGCACCGTGCAGGTGATCGACGAGGAACCGGGCATCCTCGCCCATATCCTGCTGTCGCTTCTGGCCTACGGCATGTTCACCATTGCAGTGTTTCAGGCGCTGCTCCTGCTGCTGCAGGACCATCAGCTGAAAAACAAGCACCCGTCCGGGCTGATCAAGAATTTCCCGCCGCTGCAGACCATGGAAAGCCTGCTGTTTGGCTTCCTGTGGGCCGGCTGGACGCTGCTGTCGCTGTCGCTGATTTCCGGCTGGCTGTTCGTGGAAAACCTGTTCGCCCAACACCTGGTGCACAAAACCCTGCTGGCGTGCCTGGCCTGGGTGGTGTTCAGCGTGCTGCTGTGGGGGCGTAACCGCCTCGGCTGGCGCGGGCACAAGGCGATCCGCTGGACCCTGGCCGGTTTCTGCCTGCTGATGCTGGCCTATTTTGGCAGCAAGCTGGTTCGCGAATACATCCTGCATATCTGACGGGCAGCGATCATGGACAACTTGCCCTTGGGGCCGATGCTCGCAGTAATCGCCTTGCTGGTGTTATGGGCGGCGCTGTTTACCGCCATCGAAGCCGCTCAACAGCATCTGCTGGCCCTGCGCCCCGGCACACGCCAGGGCGACAAAGCCGCCACCCGTCTGAGCTTTCCGCGCAACAGCCTGATCCTGTGCAACAGCCTGTGCCGCGCCGCCGTGGTAATTCTGTGCACGCTGCTGGCGATTTATGCCTGGGCGCTGAACGGCCCTTGGCTCGGCTGGCTGATCTCCTGCGCCATTTTGCTGATACTCGCCGACTACCTGCCCCGCGCCCTGGCCACCCGCTACCCGCAAGCGGTGCTGGGTTTTGGCAATACGCTGCTCGGTGTGCCGCTGAAAATCCTCTACCCGCTGGCCTGGCTGCTCAATGGCATCAGCCTGTTGTTGCTGCGCCCGTTCGCACGCAAATCCGGCGTGGTGAAAAAGAGCGACGAGCCGCTACCCGACCATGACGACGAACCCGAGCCCGAGGCCGACGACAACCGTATGCCGGGTATGCCCGGCATTCATGCCCTGGACAACATCACGGTCAACGACATCCTGGTGCCACGCAGTGAAGTGGACGGCATTAACCTGGATGACTCGGACGAAGAGATCATCGAGCAACTGCGCACTTCCCAGCGCACGCGCCTGCCGGTGTTCCACAGCGACATCAACCAGGTTCAGGCGGTGCTCAATACCCGCCAGATCCAGCACCTGCTGCCCGACGCCAGCCTGACCAAAGAAGCCTTGCTCGCGGCCTGCCACGAACCTTATTTCGTCCCGGAAAGCACGCCGTTGCAACTGCAATTGCTGAATTTCCACAAGCAACAGCGGCGCCTGGGCATGGTGGTGGACGAATACGGCGAAGTGCTGGGCATTGTGACCCTGGAAGATATTCTTGAAGAAATTGTTGGCGAGTTTGAAAGCGAGCAGAGCGCGGACAACCCGCATATCGAAGCGCAGACCGATGGTCGTTACATCATCGACGGCGCCGCCTCGATCCGCGAGCTGAACAAGAGCCTGGGCTGGCACCTGCCCAGCGACGGCCCCAAGACCCTCAACGGCCTGGTGACCGAAGCGCTGGAGACCATTCCTGATTGCGCGGTGTGCCTGAAAATCGGCCGCTACCGCCTGGAAATCCTCGAGACCGAAGACAACCGCGTGAGCAAGGTGCTGATCTGGCACACCAGCTACGTGCCCGTCGCCGCCTGACCCAACCCAATTCTTGTGAGCACTGGCTTGTGTGGGAGCTGGCTTGCCTGCGATAGCATCACCCGGGTTCCACTGACTGACCGAGGTGCCTGCATCGCTGGCAAGCCAGCTCCCACATTTTGATTTGCGGCGCCTGAGCTACTTGTTGGATCCGCAAACCCCTTCCTATAATCGCCCAGGCTTACCAAAGCCCCGCCAGACCGCGTGCTACCCGCACTCAGCGTGTCCCGGCAACGCCTCACCGTCTGACCGGTGTTTGCTCCTATCCCGAGCCGCCCCGTGCATAACCCTGATCCATGGGTGTTCGACCAATAATAATCCGCGAACCAACGCGCAACGACCGTCAGGGATACCTCAATGAGCACCACTTATAACGAGGCCGCGACCGCCGCCCCGACCAACTCCACCGCACGGGTGGCGACGGCGAGCATCGTCGGCACCGCGATCGAGTTCTACGACTTCTATATCTACGCCACTGCCGCCGCGCTGGTGATCGGGCCGGTCTTCTTCCCGCAGACCTCCGGCACCGCGCAGATGCTCGCGTCGTTCCTGACCTTTGGCATCGCCTTCATTGCCCGCCCGCTGGGTTCGGCGCTGTTCGGCCACTTTGGCGACCGCATTGGGCGCAAATCCACGCTGGTGGCATCCCTGTTGCTGATGGGCGTGTGCACCACGTTGATCGGTTTGTTGCCGGGCTATGACAGCATTGGGGCCTGGGCGCCGATCCTGTTGTGTGTGCTGCGTTTCGGCCAGGGCCTGGGCCTTGGCGGGGAATGGGGCGGCGCGGCGTTGCTGGCGACCGAGAACGCACCGAAGGGCAAACGCGCGTGGTTCGGCATGTTCCCGCAACTGGGCCCATCGATCGGCTTTCTGGCGGCCAACGGCCTGTTCCTGATTCTGGCCCTTAGCCTGAACGACGAGCAATTTCGCAGCTGGGGCTGGCGCATCCCGTTCCTCCTCAGCGCCGCGCTGGTCATGGTTGGCCTGTACGCACGGTTGAAGCTGCATGAAACCCCGGTGTTCGCCAACGCCGTGGCCAAAGAAGCGCCGGTGAAAGTGCCGTTGGTGGAACTGTTCAGCCAACACGGGTTACCGGTTTTGTTGGGCGCCGCGTCGATGGTGGTGTGCTACGCACTGTTCTACATCACCACTGCGTTTTCCCTGAGTTACGGCGTATCAACCCTGGGCTACAGCCGTGAAACCTTCCTCGGCCTGCTGTGCTTTGCCGTGCTGTTCATGGGCCTGGCCACACCCATTGCTGCGTGGGCCAGTGACCGTTACGGGCGCAAACCGGTGCTGATTGTTGGCGCAGTGCTGACCATTCTGTCGGGCTTCACCATGGAGCCGCTGCTGACCCACGGCTCAACCTGGGCCGTGGCGCTGTTCCTGAGCCTGGAGCTGTTCCTGATGGGCGTGACCTTCGCCCCAATGGGCGCGATGTTGCCGGAATTGTTCCCGACCCGCGTGCGTTATACCGGCGCTTCAGCGGCGTATAACCTGGGCGGGATTGTGGGTGCGTCGGCGGCACCGTTCTTCGCGACCAAGCTGGTGGCGATGGGCGGGCTGAGTTATGTCGGCGGGTATGTGTCGGCGGCAGCGGTGCTCAGCTTGATTGCTGTGCTGTGCCTGAAAGAGACGCGGGATAATGATTTGAACAAGGTCGCCTGATAGACCGCTTTCGCGAGCAAGCCCGCTCCCACATTTCGTTGCGTTCACAAATCAAAATGTGGGAGCGGGCTTGCTCGCGAAGGGCGCGACTCGATTACAGCTCTACTACGACAGCCTTGGAAGCACGAGTAGCCTTCGCCCGGGCCGCTTCAATCGACTCATCTCGCGCCAACGCCACACCCATCCGACGCTGCCCATTCACTTCAGGCTTGCCAAACAGGCGCAACGCCGTGTCCGGTTCACTCAAGGCTGCGCCCAGGTTGGCGAATGCCGTCTGGGTCGACTGCCCTTCCACCAGAATCACCGCCGACGCCGAAGGCCCGAACTGGCGGATCAATGGAATCGGCAAGCCCAGAATGGCGCGTGCGTGCAGCGCGAACTGCGACAAATCCTGAGAAATCAATGTCACCAACCCTGTGTCATGCGGGCGCGGCGACACTTCGCTGAACCACACCTGATCACCCTTGATGAACAACTCCACGCCAAACAGGCCACGGCCACCCAGCGCTTCGGTCACGGCTTTGGCAACGCGCTCGGATTCCGCCAGGGCAATCGGGCTCATGGCTTGCGGCTGCCAGGACTCCTGATAGTCGCCCTTCTCCTGACGATGGCCAACCGGCGCGCAGAAGGTGGTGCCGCCGATGTGGCGCACGGTGAGCAGGGTGATTTCGTAGTCGAAATCGATAAAGCCTTCGATGATCACGCGGCCTTTGCCGGCACGGCCGCCTTCCTGGGCGTAATCCCAGGCTTTCTGCACGTCGTCGGTGCTGCGCAACAGGCTCTGGCCCTTGCCCGACGAACTCATCACCGGCTTGACCACACATGGGAAGCCCAGGTCCTGCACGGCCTTGCTGTAGTCTTCAAACGTGTCGGCGAAGTGGTACGGCGAAGTCGGCAGGTCCAGCTCTTCAGCGGCCAAACGACGGATGCCTTCGCGGTTCATGGTCAGCGAGGTGGCGCGCGCGGTCGGGATCACGGTGAAGCCTTCGGCTTCCAGTTCGACCAGCGTGGCGGTGGCGATGGCTTCGATTTCCGGCACGATGAAGTGCGGCTTCTCGGCTTCGATCACGGCACGCAAGGCGGCGCCATCGAGCATGTTGATCACGTGGCTACGGTGCGCAACCTGCATGGCCGGCGCGTTGGCGTAGCGATCCACGGCAATCACTTCAACGCCCAGGCGTTGCAGTTCGATCACCACTTCCTTGCCCAGCTCACCGCAGCCACACAGCAAAACGCGGGTCGCGGTTGGCGACAATGGAGTTCCGATTCGGGTCATCTCAGGTCCTCAGGGGAGCGGATCATGGGGAGAAAGGCCGGCATTTTACATGAACTGTAAAAATTGGCCTCAGTTGGCGACAGCTCGTTTGCGCAGGCGCCACGCCATGATCAGCCACACCACCGTGACCCCGGCGAATTTCGACACCAGCGCAGTGCCCGCCACAGCGGGGGTGAGCGCGCCGATCAGGCCGAAAAAGATAAACGTATCGAGGGGAATACTCAGCGCCGAACTTATCCACAGGCGATCGTGCAGCGGGCGCTTGGTGATGCTGAACACCAGCCAGTCGATGCACTCCGACACCGCGAACGCCGTGGCGCTGGCCAGGGCAATCGACGGATCGGAGGTCACATACGACAACACCAGCGCGGCCAGCATGGCGACAATCGCGCCGTGGCCAAAGCGGGTTTGCACCATGTCGCGAAGGATAAACACCAGGCCGCCCCAGGCGGACCAGATGACATCCAAGTGAGGGGCGGTGGAAAAGGCAAAGTTGATCAGCACGACGCTGCTGATATAGGCGATCAGGAAAAGCATGGAGGATGGGCCTGTGGGTAATGCCGCACAGGGTAAAGCACAGCAACCCCTGTGGCGAGCGGGCTTGTCGGTGTGAACCGGCTTGTTGTGGCGAGCGGGCTTGCCCCGCGTTGGGCTGCGCAGCAGCCCCAATAAGACCGCCGCGTTCTGTCAGGT
>NZ_JAFCTN010000076.1:0-7980 GCF_049896045.1 Pseudomonas sp. PWP3-1b2 | reverse complement strand
CCCCCACCACCCCCATATCAGTTTCCATCAGGGCATTTTCGCCCCGCTGCGTGGAGACTCTCCCCTTGACCACCATCGTTTCAGTACGTCGCCACGGCAAAGTCGTCATGGGCGGCGACGGCCAGGTTTCCCTTGGCAACACCGTGATGAAAGGCAACGCGAAAAAAGTTCGTCGCCTGTACCACGGCCAGGTTCTCGCGGGTTTTGCCGGCGCTACCGCCGACGCCTTCACCCTCTTTGAGCGTTTCGAGGGCCAGCTGGAAGAACACCAGGGCCACCTTGTACGCGCCGCGGTCGAACTCGCCAAAGAATGGCGCACCGACCGCTCCCTCAGCCGTCTGGAAGCTATGCTTGCAGTGGCCAACAAAGACGCTTCCCTGATCATCACCGGCAACGGCGATGTGGTTGAACCGGAAAACGGCTTGATCGCCATGGGTTCCGGCGGTGGTTATGCACAAGCAGCCGCCAGCGCACTGTTGAAGAAAACCGACCTGTCGGCCCGGGAAATCGTTGAGACTGCCCTTGGCATCGCTGGCGATATTTGCGTGTTCACCAACCACAATCTGACCATTGAGGAGCAGGACCTCGCCGAGTAAGCCGTAGGCTTATTCCGCTTGAGGCCGCCAAACACTATGTCCATGACTCCCCGCGAAATCGTCCATGAACTTAATCGCCATATCATCGGCCAGGACGATGCCAAGCGCGCCGTTGCCATTGCGCTGCGTAACCGCTGGCGCCGGATGCAACTGCCGGAAGAACTGCGCGTTGAAGTAACGCCCAAGAACATCCTGATGATCGGCCCGACCGGTGTCGGTAAAACCGAAATCGCCCGGCGCCTGGCCAAATTGGCCAACGCACCGTTTATCAAGGTCGAAGCCACCAAGTTCACCGAAGTGGGCTACGTGGGCCGCGACGTCGAGTCGATCATTCGTGACCTCGCCGACGCTGCCTTGAAGCTGCTGCGCGAACAGGAAATGACCAAGGTCAGCCACCGCGCTGAAGACGCCGCCGAAGACCGCATCCTCGACGCCCTGCTGCCACCGGCGCGCATGGGTTTCAACGAAGACGCCGCACCGGCCTCGGATTCCAACACCCGCCAGCTGTTCCGCAAGCGCCTGCGCGAAGGCCAGCTGGATGACAAGGAAATCGAGATCGAAGTGGCCGAGGTGTCCGGCGTCGACATCTCCGCGCCGCCTGGCATGGAAGAAATGACCAGCCAGTTGCAGAACCTGTTCGCCAACATGGGCAAGGGCAAGAAGAAAAGCCGCAAGCTCAAGGTCAAGGAAGCGCTGAAACTGGTGCGCGACGAAGAAGCCGGGCGCCTGGTGAATGAGGAAGAACTCAAGGCCAAGGCCCTGGAAGCCGTTGAGCAGCATGGCATCGTGTTTATCGATGAGATCGACAAAGTGGCCAAGCGCGGCAATTCCGGCGGCGTTGATGTGTCCCGCGAAGGCGTGCAGCGCGACCTGCTGCCGCTGATCGAAGGCTGCACCGTGAACACCAAGCTGGGCATGGTCAAGACCGACCACATCCTGTTTATCGCCTCCGGTGCGTTCCACCTGAGCAAGCCAAGCGACCTGGTGCCGGAGCTGCAAGGCCGTCTGCCGATTCGCGTGGAACTCAAGGCGCTGACCCCGGGCGACTTCGAGCGCATTCTCAGCGAGCCGCACGCCTCGCTCACCGAGCAGTACCGTGAGCTGTTGAAAACCGAAGGCCTGGCCATCGAGTTTTTGCCGGACGGTATTAAACGCCTGGCGGAGATTGCCTGGCAGGTCAACGAGAAGACCGAGAACATCGGTGCGCGTCGTCTGCATACGCTGCTTGAGCGCTTGCTCGAGGAAGTGTCCTTCAGCGCTGGCGACATGGCCGGCGCGCAGAATGGCGAAGCGATCAAGATCGATGCTGAGTACGTGAACGGCCACTTGGGCGAATTGGCGCAGAACGAAGATCTGTCTCGTTATATCCTGTAGGTCTCATGCAGGAAAAGGCTTGTACAGGAGCCTGGCTTTTGTGGGAGCTGGCTTGCCTGCGATAGCATCACCTCAGTGTTTCTGAAACACCGAGGTGCCTGCATCGCGGGCAAGCCCGGCTCCCACAGAGGCCTGCTCCCACATGTTAAAGCCGGTTTCTTCAGGATCATCACCGATGTCAAAATTCCCTACCGCCGTAAACCTGCACAAAACCTCCAACACCCTCGGCCTCACCTACGGGCCCGATGAGGTCTACCAGCTCCCCGCCGAACTGCTGCGCACCCACTCGCCTTCCGCCGAGGTCCAGGGCCACGGCAAACCGATCCTGCAATTCGGCAAGCTCAACGTGCGCCTGACCAAGATAGAACCGGCCGGTCAGTACGCACTGAAATTGACCTTCGACGACGGGCATGACAGCGGCCTGTTCACCTGGGACTACCTCTACCAATTGGCCGTGCGTCAGGACGCGCTGTGGGCCGACTACCTGGCCGAACTCAAGGCCGCCGGAAAAACCCGCGACCCGAGCCAGTCGGTCGTGCGGCTGATGCTCTAGTCAGGGCTTCTCGCTCTTTAGAGGGCATTTTCTAATTTCATCTGCTTGAATGCCCCTTGCCGTGGCCAACGATTGGCCCGCTTGCGAAAAAAATTAAACTCGGGTAACCAATGGAACTGGCAAGTTCCCTGCATTTGACGATGCGGTATTAACGGTCACCCGAGTCGCAGTACCTGGCTTGTGTTGTGTATCGAAATTAGGGGTGCACAGCGGTACCCGGTACTCGTCTTTCGGACAATGGAGCGTCGTAGATGAGTAACAAGAATAACGATGACTTGAAACGCCAGGCCTCGGAAAACACCCTGGGGCTGAACCCGATCATCGCGTTACGAAAAAAGGATTTGCTCGCTTCGGCGAAGATGGTGCTGACCCAAGCCATCAAACAACCGCTGCACAGCGTCAAGCACGTCGCCCACTTTGGCGTCGAGTTGAAGAATGTGATGTTCGGCAAATCACAGCTGGTGCCAGAGGGCGATGACCGTCGCTTCCAGGACCCGGCGTGGAGCCAGAACCCGCTCTACAAACGCTATTTGCAAACCTATCTGGCGTGGCGCAAGGAACTGCACGACTGGATCGGCGGCAGCGACCTGTCGGAACAGGACATCAGCCGCGGCCACTTCGTGATCAACCTGATGACCGAAGCCATGGCCCCCACCAACAGCGCGGCCAACCCGGCGGCGGTCAAACGCTTCTTTGAAACCGGCGGCAAAAGTTTGCTCGATGGCCTCTCTCATCTGGCCAAGGACATGGTGCACAACGGCGGCATGCCGAGCCAGGTCAACATGGGCGCCTTTGAAGTCGGCAAAACCCTGGGCACCACCGAAGGCGCCGTGGTGTTTCGCAACGACGTGCTGGAGCTGATCCAGTACAAGCCGATCACCGAGCAAGTGCACGAGCGCCCCTTGCTGGTGGTGCCGCCGCAGATCAACAAATTTTATGTATTCGACCTGAGCCCGGAAAAGAGCCTGGCGCGCTTTTGCCTGCGCAATGGCCAGCAGACGTTTATCGTCAGTTGGCGCAACCCGACCAAGGCCCAGCGCGAGTGGGGCCTGTCGACCTATATCGAGGCGCTGAAAGAAGCGGTGGATGTGGTCACGGCAATTACCGGCAGCAAAGACATCAACATGCTCGGCGCCTGCTCCGGCGGTATCACCTGTACCGCACTGCTGGGCCACTACGCGGCAATCGGCGAGAAAAAGGTCAACGCCCTGACCTTGCTGGTGAGCGTGCTGGACACGACGCTGGACACTCAGGTGGCGCTGTTCGTCGACGAGCAGACCCTGGAAGCCGCCAAGCGCCATTCTTACCAGGCGGGCGTACTCGAAGGCCGCGACATGGCGAAGGTGTTCGCCTGGATGCGCCCCAATGACTTGATCTGGAACTACTGGGTCAACAACTACCTGCTGGGCAACGAGCCGCCGGTGTTTGACATCCTGTTCTGGAACAACGACACCACGCGCCTTCCGGCCGCGTTCCATGGCGACCTGATCGAGCTGTTCAAGAACAACCCGCTGGTGCGCGCCAACGCCCTGGAAGTGTGCGGCACACCGATCGACCTCAAGCAGGTCACGGCCGATATCTATTCACTGGCCGGCACCAACGACCACATCACGCCGTGGCAGTCCTGCTACAAATCGGCGCAATTGTTTGGCGGCAAGGTGGAGTTTGTGTTGTCCAGCAGTGGGCATATCCAGAGCATCCTCAACCCGCCGGGCAACCCCAAGGCGCGTTATCAGACCAGCGACAGCCTGGCGGCGAAGCCGTTGGACTGGCAGGAGAATGCCACCAAACACACCGACTCGTGGTGGCTGCACTGGCAAGTGTGGCAGGCGGAGCGAGCGGGCAAGTTGAAGAAAGCACCTGCAAGCCTGGGTAATAAAACCTATACCGCCGGTGAGGCGGCGCCGGGTACATACGTTCACGAAAGGTAGGCTGGAATGAGATCAAATGTGGGAGCTGGCTTGCCTGCGATTGCGGTGGGTCAGCTGGACAATGAGCTGACTGACAGATTGCTATCGCAGGCAAGCCAGCTCCCACATGAACCGCGCCGCCCATTGGACTTTTGCACCACCTGACAGGGCTTGAGCATGCCGCAACCGTTCATCTTCCGTACCATCGACCTGGATGGCCAGACCCTCCGCACGGCGGTACGCCCGGGCAAGCCTCATTTGACGCCGCTGCTGATCTTCAATGGCATCGGCGCCAACCTTGAGCTGGTGTTTCCGTTCGTCCAGGCACTGGACCCGGACCTGGAAGTGATCGCCTTCGATGTGCCGGGCGTGGGCGGTTCCTCGACGCCCAACCGCCCCTATCGATTCCCCGGTCTGGCCAAACTCACCGCGCGCATGCTCGATTACCTGGACTACGGCCAAGTGAACGCGGTGGGCGTGTCGTGGGGCGGCGCGCTGGCGCAGCAGTTTGCCTACGACTACCCGGAACGCTGCAAAAAACTCATCCTGGCGGCCACGGCGGCCGGTGCGGTGATGGTGCCGGGCAAGCCGAAAGTGCTGTGGCTGATGGCAAGCCCCCGCCGCTACATCCAGCCGTCCCATGTGGTGCGCATTGCGCCGATGATTTATGGCGGCTCGTTCCGCCGTGACTCGAAACTTGCCGCCGAACATGCCAGTAAAGTGCGCTCGGCGGGCAAGCTGGGCTACTACTGGCAGCTATTCGCCGGGCTGGGCTGGACCAGCATCCACTGGCTGCACAAGATCCGTCAGCCGACCCTGGTGCTGGCCGGGGACGACGACCCGCTGATCCCGCTGATCAACATGCGCATGCTCGCCTGGCGCATTCCCAACGCACAGTTGCACATCATCGATGACGGCCACCTGTTCCTGATCACTCGGGCCGAGGCTGTGGCGCCGATCATCATGAAGTTTCTCGAGGAGGAGCGCCTGCGCGCGGTGATTCACCCGCGACCCGCGTTGTAGAGGTTCAGGGTCAGGATGACCCACCACGCAACTCTGGCAAAACCGACTATGGTTCTGGATTGGCGTGCCCGTTGATGGCTTGACGAAGGAGTGTTGGCTCATGCGAGAAAGACCCGTGACGAACCCGGCGCCCACCCCTGCCGCGTTCATCAATGCGCAAAACGCGATCACCGGCCTGCGGGGTCGGGACTTGCTGTCGACCCTGCGCAGCGTCGCCGCCCATAGCCTGCGCAACCCGGTGCACACTGCCCGTCACGCCCTGGCGCTCGGCGGGCAATTGGGCCGCGTGCTGCTGGGCGAAACCGTGCATGAACCCAACCCCAACGACGGCCGCTTCAGCGACCCGACGTGGGCACTCAACCCGCTGTACCGCCGCAGCCTGCAGGCGTATTTGAGCTGGCAGAAACAAACGCGGCACTGGATCGACGACAGCACCCTCAACGCGGATGACCGGGCCCGCGCGCAGTTTGCTTTCTCGCTGCTTAACGATGCGGTATCGCCGTCCAATACCCTGCTCAACCCGCTGGCGGTCAAGGAACTGCTCAACTCAGGCGGCAACAGCGTGGTGCGCGGCGTCAGCAACTTGTTTGATGACCTGCTGCACAACAACGGCCTGCCACGCCAGGTCAGCAAGCACGCGTTTGAAGTTGGCAAGACGGTGGCGACTACGCCTGGCTCGGTGGTGTTTCGTAATGAGTTGCTGGAACTGATCCAGTACAAGCCCATGAGCGAAAAACAGTACGCCAAGCCACTGCTGATCGTGCCGCCGCAAATCAACAAGTACTACATTTTCGACCTGAGCCCGGCCAATAGCTTCGTGCAGTACGCACTCAAGAACGGCCTGCAGACGTTTATGGTCAGCTGGCGCAACCCGGACGTGCGTCATCGCGAATGGGGCCTGTCCACTTACGTGGCAGCGCTGGAAGAAGCGCTCAACGTGTGCCGGGCAATCACCGGAGCCCGTGAGGTCAACCTGATGGGCGCCTGCGCCGGCGGCCTGACCATCGCCGCGCTGCAAGGTCATTTGCAGGCCAAGCGCCAACTGCGGCGCGTCTCCAGCGCCAGCTATCTGGTAAGCCTGCTGGACAGCCAGATCGACAGCCCGGCCACGCTGTTCGCCGATGAGCAAACCCTCGAATCCGCCAAGCGCCGGTCTTATCAGCAAGGCGTGCTGGACGGTCGCGACATGGCCAAGGTGTTCGCCTGGATGCGCCCCAATGACCTGATCTGGAATTACTGGATCAACAACTACCTGCTGGGCAAGGAGCCGCCGGCCTTCGACATTCTGTACTGGAACAACGACAACACGCGCCTGCCCGCCGCACTGCATGGCGACCTGCTGGACTTCTTCAAGCACAACCCGCTGAGCCATCCCGGCGGCCTGGAGGTGTGCGGCACGCCCATCGACTTACAGAAGGTCACGGTGGACAGCTTCAGCGTGGCCGGGATCAACGACCACATAACGCCGTGGGACGCGGTGTATCGCTCCACCCAATTGCTGGGCGGTGAGAAGCGCTTCGTGCTGTCCAACAGCGGCCATGTGCAGAGCATTCTCAACCCGCCGGGCAACCCCAAGGCCAACTACGTCGAAAACCTCAGGCTGAGCAGCGACCCGCGCGCCTGGTATTACGACGCCAGCCACGTCGAGGGCAGTTGGTGGCCGCAGTGGCTGGCGTGGATTCAACAGCGCTCGGGCGTGCAGCGCGAAACCCTCACCGCACTGGGCAACCAGAACTACCCACCGATGGAAGCGGCGCCGGGCACGTATGTGCGGGTGCGCTGAGCTCAACGATCACATTAAGAAGACTGGATGAAGACCCGCGACCGAATCCTTGAATGTGCCCTGCAGTTGTTCAACCACAAGGGCGAACCGAACGTGTCGACCATGGAGGTGGCCAATGAAATGGGGATCAGCCCCGGCAACCTCTACTACCACTTCCATGGCAAGGAGCCGCTGGTGCTCGGCTTGTTCGAGCGCTTTCAGTGTGAGCTGGCGCCGCTGCTCGACCCGCCGGCGGATGCGCAGTTGAAGCCTGAGGATTACTGGCTGTTCCTGCACCTGATCGTCGAGCGCATGGCCCATTACCGCTTTCTGTTTCAGGACCTGTCGAACCTGGCGGGGCGCCTGCCGAAGCTGGCCAAGGGCATTCGCCACCTGCTGACGGCGCTCAAACGTACGCTCGCCTCGTTACTCGCGCGGTTGAAAGCCTCGGGGCAATTGGTCAGTGGCACTCAGGCGTTGGGGCAATTGGTGGAGCAAATCACCCTGACGTTGCTGTTTTCCCTGGATTATCAGCGGGTTCTGGACCGAGAGGGCGAAGTGCGGGTGGTGGTTTACCAGATCATGATGCTGGTGGCGCCGCATCTGTTATTGCCGGCGAGATTGGCGACTGAAAAATTCGCGCTGAAATACCTGGATGATCTGGATTAAAAATGTGGGAGCGGGCTTGCTCGCGAATACGGTGTGTCAGTACCAGATAGGTTGACTGACGCACCGCATTCGCGAGCAAGCCCGCTCCCACAT
>NZ_JAFCTN010000075.1:0-10896 GCF_049896045.1 Pseudomonas sp. PWP3-1b2 | reverse complement strand
ATAGGTAGCTGACCCACCGCCATCGCAGGCAAGCCAGCTCCCACAGGTTTAAAATTGGGTGCAGTCAATCGGGCCAGCGTACGGTCAGGCCACCGTCGATAACGATGCTCTGGCCGGTCAAATAACTCGACGCTTCACTGGTCAAAAACTGCACCAGCGACGCCACTTCATCCGCCCGGCCCACCCGGCCCAGCGGAATCGCGCGCGCCGCCTTGGCCAGGCCTTCCGGCCCCAACGAGTTCTTCGCATCCAGTGACTGCGGCGTCTCGATCAAGCCCGGAATCACCGCATTGCAGCGAATGCCCAATGGCGCCAGCTCCACCGCCAGCGACCGGCATAACCCCGGCACACCAGCCTTCGCCGCTGCGTAATGGCTGTGTTCCTGCCAGCCATACACACCACCGGCAATCGACGAAATCGCCACCAGCGCCCCGCCCTCTTTCATCTGTCGGGTCGCCGCGCGGAAGGTGCGCATCACCCCCGTGAGGTCAACATTGAGCATCTCGTTCCACAGCTCATCGGTCATCTCCAGCAGCGGCGCGCGGCGCAGCAGGCCCGCGTTGGCCACGGCGTAATCGAGGCGGCCAAAATGCTCCACGGCAGCTTCGGCCAGCGCGTCCACCGAGGCGGTATCGCCCACGTCCAGCGGCAACATCAGGCAATCACCGCCCGCCTCTTCCACCAGGGCAACGGTGGTGTGCGGGTCATGGGGGTCGGCCGGGTAATACCCGCCCACCACCGCTACGCCAGCGCGGGCATAGGCCTCGGCGAGCGCTTGGCCGATGCCGCTGGCGGCACCGGTAATCAAGGCAACTTTACGGCTCATCTGAACCTCCTTACTGAACAGTTTCCGGACGCACATGGCGCGCGGCAAACATCAGCACGCCGGACAAAAAGCACGGCAGCGCGCCGAACCACAGTGCAGCGGTCTGCCAGTCACTGCCGGCGGACAACACTTGCGTTGCGCCAAAACCTGCGACCACCGCGCCAATCGGGCCCATGGCGTGAATGATCGCGCCGCCGGTGGCGCGGATGCTGGTGGGGAAACTCTCACTGATGAAAAACAGTGCCGCCGAGTACGGCCCGATCAGGAAAAACAGGCCCAGGCTGTACAGCCCGACCACCGTCGGCATGTTGCTTGGGCCAAACAGCATGCCGGCAAACGACAGCCCGCCGAGCATCCAGCCGAGGCCGATGACGTTGCGGCGGCCGATCTTGTCGCCCATCCAGCCGTGGGTCAGGTAGCCGCAATACCCCACCAGGTTGGACAGCACGAGGATGATCAGCGAGTTCTCGAAGGAGATGTGGTGCACGCTGACGATTACCGACGTGCCGAGCACGCTGAACACCTGGATCGCTGCCCAATTGAGCAACAGCGCGGCACCGATCACCAGCGTGGCGCGGCGAGCCGGGCCGCGAAAGGCGGCTTTGAGGCCGGCCTTACTGTGTTCGTCATAGTCCACGCCATAGGTCACGGCGACGTTTTGCGCTTCGGTCACCGCGCCGCTTTTGCGCAGTTGGCTGATGCGCTCATGGATCCGAAACTGCGGGCTTTCCTTGAGCTTGCGCGCCATGATCGCGATCACAATGGCCGGGATCGCAGCAAAGATGAAGCAGCCCTGCCAGCCGATGATCGGCAGCAGCAACGCAGTCAAACCAGCGGCAATCAACGCGCCCACCGGCCAGCCACCCTGCACCAGGCTGTAGATAAAGCCGCGACGCTTGGTCAGGCGCGGGTCTTCGGACGCACCATACAGCTCGCTCAGGTACGTGGCGTTGACGGTTTCCTCGGCATAGCCCAGGCCACCCAACGAACGAATCAGAATCAGCGGCGACTTGCCCCACGCCCCGCCAATGGCCGTCAGTGCCGAGCACAGCGCGGAACCGGCCACGGTGAAAATAATGCCTTTGCGCCGACCCAATTTATCGACAACGGGGCCGATGGCGAAGGCGACCACTGCCGTGCCCACTGCCACCCAGGTCGCGATTTCAGCTTGCTCCACTTCACCCCAGCCAAAGTGCCGGCCGATTTCCGGCAGCAAGGTGCCGAAGAGGATGAAGTCATACACCGCAAACACCCAGGCGAAAAACGCGATCCAGGTCGCAAAGCGCACTTCCTGGGACGTCAGTTGCCGGGGTTTCCAGCCAGTCAGGTCAAGCTTGTTGTAGATAGACATAAATCGCGCCTCGGGGGTGTGGGCTAAGGGTCAGGTACGCGGTTGGCGGCGGATAAAGTCGTCGGCGATTTCGTCGAAGGTGACAAAGCGCACGCCGGCATGGCTCTGGATGTGTTCGATCAAACGCTCCAGCATCAACAGCACCTGCGGGCGCCCGGAGACGTCGGGGTGGATGGTCATGGTGAACACCGCGTGTTCGTGTTCGCGGTAGACCCAGTCGAACTGGTCGCGCCACATTTCTTCGAGGTGACGCGGGTTGACGAAGCCGTGG
This sequence comes from Pseudomonas sp. PWP3-1b2, assembly GCF_049896045.1. Taxonomy (NCBI): domain Bacteria; kingdom Pseudomonadati; phylum Pseudomonadota; class Gammaproteobacteria; order Pseudomonadales; family Pseudomonadaceae; genus Pseudomonas; species Pseudomonas sp. PWP3-1b2. The sequence continues at coordinate 8,448 of NZ_JAFCTN010000075.1, read as the reverse complement.
CTGTTGGGGGCTTTTTTGATGAACATCATCGGCGGCAGGTCATCGAGGTACCAGTTGGCCGGGATCTCCACCAGGTCGGTTTCTTCACCGCGCACCAAGGGTTTCATCCAGGTGTCGGGGTGCTGGCTGTAGTCGATCTTGGTCCAGGTGTCGCCCTTGCGCACGTAGTAAGGGTGGAAGTCGTTGTGCATCAGGCTGTGGTCGTACTTGATGCCTTTTTTCAGCAACAGCTCGTTGGTGACCTTGCTGAATTCCCACCACGGCGCGACGTAGCCGGTGGGGCGTTTGCCGGTCACTTGAGTGATCAGCTCAATGGATTTATCGAGGACGATTTCTTCCTGTTCGGCGGTCATCGCAATCGGGTTTTCGTGGCTGTAGCCGTGCACGCCAATTTCGTGACCGGCATCCGCCACCGCCTTCATCTGCTCGGGGAAGGTTTCCATCGAGTGGCCGGGGATAAACCAGGTGGTGCGCATGCCGTAGCGTTCGAACAATTTGAGCAAGCGCGGCGCGCCGATTTCACCGGCGAACAAACCACGGGAAATGTCGTCGGGCGAGTCTTCGCCGCCGTAGGAACCGAGCCAGCCGGCGACGGCGTCAACGTCGACGCCAAATGCACAGAGAATGTCTTTAGCCATGGTGTGTCTCCTTAAAAGTTGAGTACGGATTCGACGGACAACGCCGCGCGCAACAGGCGCGCGTCCTCGCCCATCGGCGCGCCCAGCAGCAGGCCGGTGGGCAAGCCCTGAGCATCGCGGCCACTGGGCAAGGTCACGCCGGGCATGTCGAGAAAACTGCCGGGCATGGTCAGGCGCAGGGTGGCGAGGTTGGTGTTCACAAACAGGTCATCGTCGGCTTCCAGAGGGGCCAGCGGTGGCGCGACATGCGCGACGGTTGGGGTGATCAGCAGGGCGCCGTCGAGGTCGTCGATCAGTTGCTGTTGCAGGCGACGGCGCGCGTCGGTCAGGTGAATCAGCTGGCTGGCGGGCAGTGCGCGCGCCGCTTCGAGGCGACGGCGCACACGCGGGTCGAGCAACTCGGCATCGTCGCTGTCGAGCAGGGTTTCGTGCAGGGCGAAGGCTTCAAAGGCGCCGAGCCAGCCTTGGTGTTTGATCAGGTTGAGGGTGGCCTGGAACGTTGGGCTATTACGCACGTCGATCAGCGCGCCTGCGGCCTTCAACTGGTCCATCGCGCGCAGCAGGTTGTTGCGCACGGCGGGTTCGATGTCTTCGAGTGCGCCTTGCTCAAGCACAAAGCGCTGGCCCTTGAGGCTGCGAGGAACGTGGGTGTGCGAGCGGCCGTGCAGTACGTCATCGATGGCCAGCGCATCGCGCACGCTGCGGGTCAGCGGGCCGAGGCTGTCGAGGGTGCGCGCCAGCGGAAACACGCCGTCGCGGCTGTAGCGTCGGCTGCTGCTGCGGTAACCGACCAGGCCATTGAAGGCGGCAGGGATGCGGATCGAACCGGCAGTGTCGGTGCCCATGGCGATGGGCACGATCCCGGCGGCGACCGCCACGGCCGAGCCTGAGGACGAACCGCCCGGAATGCGCGGCTGACCCGTGCCGTGTGGGTTAGGCGGCGTGCCGAAATGCGGGTTCAGGCCCAGGCCGGAATAGGCCAGTTCGCTGAGGTTGGTCTTGCCGACGCTGACCATCCCGGCGCGACACAGCAAGCCTACGCACGGCGCATCGAGCAGAGCAGCCGGCGCGTTGCGGCGGTAGGCGGCACCGGCTGTGGTCACGCTGCCGGCGACGTCGAACAAGTCTTTCCAGGCCAGGGGCACGCCATCGAACACACTCAAGGGCTGGCCGGCGCGCCAACGGGCGGCAGCGGCTTCGGCTTCGCGACGGGCACGCTCGGCGGTCAGGGAAATGAACACACCTGGCGACTGACCTGCGCTGTCGAGAGCCTGCTCGAGGGCTTGCACCGGATCGCTGCGACCTCTGGCGAACGCCTCGGCCAGTGAAGTGGCGTCTGACATAGAGTTGACCCTTATAAAACGTACATATTAATAAAATGTACATTTTACAAAGGCAGCTTTCGTGCCAGTCTGTTCACGCGGCTTTCTGCGCCATTGAGCTTTTAAGCCCTGAGCTACGAGATAGATGCTTTTTCAGGAACTAAAAAAATTCGACGCGCCTGGCTGAACAGGCTTCGAATGAAATAATGTATCTTTTATTAATAAGTACATTTTGGTGCAAAAAGTAACATTCCTGCGGGCAAGGCCCCAAAAAAGTGCCACTGACGTGGCGCAGGGTGACAGGCGCAACTTATGAGAGAATCCCCGGCCACCGTCCCACCGCCACCAGAGAAACAGATGAAAGCAGTGTCCGCCTCGGCCTCCCGTTACGCGATGATCCACAAGGTGATGCGGGATGCGATCGTCAACGGCACCGCCCGCCACGGGTTGGTGTTGCTGGAGGCGCCACTGGCCGAATTGTTCGGCACCAGCCGCGTGCCGGTGCGTCGCGCGCTGGACTTGCTGCACGATGAAGGGCTGATCTGCCGCTTCAATGGCCGGGGCTACCTGATCAACCCAGAAGGCCTGGCGATGGAGCCGCTGCGCCTGCCCTTGAGCCACGCGCACCTGGGCCTGAACGGCGACGACGAGCTGGTGGACACCCGGCCATTGGGCGAGCGAATCGTTGAAGAAATCGGCGCGGCGCTGTCCACCTGCATTGCCTTCGGCCATTACCGTCTGGATGAGCAGGCCGCCGCCGACCACTACGGCGTCAGCCGCGCGGTGGTGCGTGAAGCGCTGATGCGCCTGCGCGACCGGGGCCTGGTGGAAAAGGAGCCCTACTCCCAGTGGCTGGCGGGGCCTTTGACCGCGCGGGAAGTTACCGAGGATTACGAACTGCGTGCCTGCCTGGAACCCGAAGCGCTGCGCCAAAGCGCGCCGAACCTTGACCGCGACCTGCTCGAAAGCATGCTGCAACGCGTGCTTGATGCCCAGGACAGCCCGCAGTGCAGCCTGGAAGCCATCGAGCAAATCGAAGAAGACCTGCACCAACGCTGCCTGGCCGGCCTGCAAAACCGCAAGATTGCAGCGCTGATTCGCCAGGGCCAAAGCCCGATGATCATCAGCCGGATTTTTTACCGTTTGCTGGGCATTGGGGCTGATCCGGCCATGCTCGCCGAACATCGATTGATTCTGGAACTGTTGCTGCACGGGGCGTTTGACGCGGCGGCGTTGAATTTGCGCGAGCATTTGCAGCGGGCACGGCAGCGCATGTTGCAGCGGTTGAAGGTGTTGTCGGTGTTGCCTGAACAGCCGTTGCCAGGCTACCTGCACAAAATCAGCTGACCGCACTCAATTCCAACTGTGGGATTTGTGTCTTGGCAAATCCATGCAATATGTTGCTATCTCACGCCCCCCATTGAAACCACTGCTGCTGCGCCCCATCTAACCTCCATACTTCCTTATGCAGGTGCCCCATGAGCGACCAGCAAGAATTCCCTGATTTAGACCTCAACGAATACGCTGACCCCGAAAACACTGAAACCACTTCGTCCAACACTGGCCTGGCCCTGCCTGGGCAAAACCTGCCGGACAAGGTCTATATCATCCCGATCCACAACCGCCCGTTCTTCCCCGCGCAAGTGTTGCCGGTGATCGTCAATGAAGAGCCGTGGGCCGAGACACTGGAACTGGTGAGCAAGTCCGATCACCACTCCCTCGCGCTGTTTTTCATGGAAACGCCGCCAGAAGACCCGCGCCACTTCGACACCTCTGCCCTGCCGCTGTACGGCACGCTGGTGAAGGTGCACCACGCCAGCCGCGAGAACGGCAAGCTGCAATTCGTCGCCCAGGGCCTGACCCGTGTGCGCATCAAGACCTGGCTCAAGCACCATCGCCCGCCGTATTTGGTGGAAGTCGAATACCCGCACCAGCCGACCCAGCCGACCGACGAGGTCAAGGCTTACGGCATGGCGCTGATCAATGCGATCAAGGAACTGCTGCCCCTCAACCCGCTGTACAGCGAAGAGTTGAAGAACTACCTCAACCGCTTCAGCCCCAACGACCCGTCGCCGCTCACCGACTTCGCCGCCGCGTTGACCTCGGCCACCGGTAACGAGTTGCAGGAAGTGCTGGACTGCGTGCCCATGCTCAAACGCATGGAAAAAGTGTTGCCGATGCTGCGCAAGGAAGTTGAAGTCGCGCGCCTGCAAAAGGAAATCTCCGCTGAGGTGAACCGCAAGATCGGCGAGCACCAGCGCGAGTTTTTCCTCAAGGAACAGCTCAAGGTTATCCAGCAGGAGCTGGGCCTGACCAAGGACGACCGCAGCGCGGACGTCGAACAGTTCGAACAACGCCTGGTGGGCAAAGTGCTGCCGCCCCAGGCGCAAAAGCGCATTGATGAAGAACTGAACAAGTTGTCGATCCTGGAAACGGGCTCGCCGGAATACGCGGTTACCCGCAACTACCTCGACTGGGCCACCGCCGTGCCGTGGGGCCTGTATGGCGAGGACAAACTCGACCTGAAACACGCGCGCAAGGTGCTGGATAAACACCACGCGGGCCTGGACGATATCAAGAGTCGTATCCTCGAGTTCCTGGCGGTGGGTGCTTACAAAGGTGAAGTCGCCGGCTCCATCGTGCTGCTGGTGGGCCCGCCGGGCGTGGGCAAGACCAGCGTGGGCAAATCCATCGCCGAATCCCTCGGTCGGCCATTTTACCGGTTCAGCGTCGGCGGCATGCGCGACGAGGCCGAGATCAAGGGCCACCGCCGCACCTACATCGGCGCCATGCCGGGCAAGCTGGTGCAGGCGCTGAAGGATGTGGAGGTGATGAACCCGGTGATCATGCTCGACGAGATCGACAAGATGGGCCAGAGCTACCAGGGCGACCCCGCCTCGGCGCTGCTGGAAACCCTCGACCCGGAACAGAACGTCGAATTCCTCGATCACTACCTGGACCTGCGCCTGGACCTGTCCAAAGTGCTGTTCGTGTGCACCGCCAACACCCTGGACTCGATCCCCGGCCCGCTGCTGGACCGCATGGAAGTGATTCGCCTGTCGGGTTATATCACCGAAGAAAAAGTCGCCATCGCCAAGCGTCACCTGTGGCCAAAACAGCTGGATAAAGCCGGCGTGTCGAAAAACAGCCTCTCGATCAGCGACGGTGCCCTGCGCGCATTGATCGACGGTTATGCGCGGGAAGCCGGTGTGCGCCAACTGGAGAAACAGTTGGGCAAACTGGTGCGCAAGGCCGTGGTCAAGTTGCTGGATGAGCCGAACTCGGTAATCAAGATCGGCAACAAGGACCTGGAAAGTTCACTGGGGATGCCGGTGTTCCGCAACGAGCAAGTGCTGTCCGGCACCGGCGTGATTACTGGCCTGGCCTGGACCAGCATGGGCGGCGCGACCTTGCCGATTGAAGCGACGCGCATTCATACCCTCAATCGCGGGTTCAAGCTCACCGGGCAGTTGGGTGAAGTGATGAAAGAGTCCGCCGAGATTGCCTACAGCTACATCAGCTCGAACTTGAAATCGTTTGGCGGTGATCCGAAATTCTTCGACGAGGCCTTTGTGCACTTGCACGTGCCGGAAGGTGCCACCCCCAAAGACGGCCCGAGCGCAGGCGTGACCATGGCCAGTGCGTTGCTGTCGCTGGCGCGTAACCAACCGCCGAAGAAAGGCGTGGCCATGACCGGCGAATTGACGCTGACCGGGCATGTGCTGCCGATTGGTGGCGTGCGCGAGAAAGTGATTGCGGCGCGGCGCCAGAAGATTCACGAACTGATCCTGCCGGAGCCGAACCGTGGCAGCTTTGAGGAATTGCCGGAGTATTTGAAGGAAGGCATGACGGTGCACTTTGCCAAGCGCTTTGCGGATGTGGCTAAGGTGCTGTTCTGATAGATCTCTAGGGCTGAACTGGCCTCATCGCGGGCAAGCCCGCTCCCACAGGTATTGGTGTTGTTAATGACAACACGGTCAACTGTGGGAGCGGGCTTGCCCGCGAAGGGGCCAGTCCAGCCACCTCAATACCCCAGCCTGTCACACCCAGTCTCATCTTCGGTTATGCTCGCCCTTCGTCGTGAATCAACGGAGCCCCCATGACCGCTGCCCGCCTTCTTCTCCCCCTGAGCCTTGCCCTACTGGCTGCGTGCGCCAGTGCACCGAAGCAAAACATCACCGTTGAAGACCAGGGCGCCTGCCCGCTTCAGCTTAAAACCGGACAAAACCTGATCCTCACCCTGCCGAGCAACCCCACCACCGGCTATCGCTGGGCCATCCAGGATTCCGCTGGCGGCGTGCTGCGCGCGTTGAGCCCCGAGGTCTACAGCAGCAGTGAATCCGGCGTAATCGGTGGCGGCGGCCAGTCCACCTGGCGTTTCCAGGCGTTCGCTGCCGGCCAGGGCCGCTTGCGCCTGACCTCCCAGCAACCGTGGGAGCCGGAGGCCGAACCGGCCGAGACGTTCGATTGCGCCATTACGGTGAACTGAAGTGCCTTGGCTGATTCTTGCGTTGATGGGCGCCGGTAGTTATATCTACGGCCTGACCCCCATGCAGCATTGTTGTGCCTGTTGATCACCACCTACTGGCTCGGCCAGTGGGGTATCACCGCCTCGGCTTTCCATCAGACAAACCGCGCATCCCCTCACCACATTGGCTAAAATGCCGGCCTTTCCCCCATCGTCGCCGGAACAGCCGTGAGCAAAGAACCCGATCGCCTATTCGCCCAGCCCCTGCCCCAGGTGCCGGACTTCGCCTTTAACGAGGACGTGGTGCGGGTGTTCCCGGACATGATCAAACGTTCGGTGCCGGGTTACCCGACCATCGTCGAAAACCTCGGCGTACTCGCGGCGCAGTTTGCCCAGCCCAATAGCCTGCTCTATGACCTGGGCTCTTCCCTGGGCGCGGTGACCCAAGCCTTGCGTCGCCATGTGCGCACCGACGGTTGCCGCGTTATCGCTGTGGATAACTCGGCAGCAATGGTCGAGCGCTGCCGCGAATACCTGAATGGCCAGGATTCGATGTTCCAGGAGTTGCTGCCGGTTGAGGTGATTGAGGGCGATATCCTCGCGCTGCAGTTTCAGCCGGCGTCGGTGGTGGCGCTGAACTTCACCCTGCAATTTATCGCCCCCGATGAGCGCCTGGCGCTGCTCGGTCGCATCCGCCAGTCGCTGCTGCCGGGCGGTGCGTTGATCCTTTCGGAAAAGCTGCGCTTTACTGATGCTGAAGAACACGCACTGCTCACCGACCTGCACGTCGCGTTCAAACGCGCCAACGGCTACAGCGAACTGGAAATCGCCCAGAAGCGCAGCGCCATCGAAAACGTCATGAAGCCCGACAGCCTCGAAGAACACCGAGAACGCCTGCTGGCGGCCGGGTTCTCCAAAGTCGTGCCGTGGTTCCAGTGTCTTAACTTTGCCTCGTTGATTGCCTTGCCATGATTGATCTGTCCCCCCTCGCCCGCCATATGGTGGGCACTCCTTTGGCCGTGTGGGCCCAAGGCCTGCAAGCACAACTCGATAGCAAGATGGAAAAGGGTCATGGCGACCTGGAGCGCTGGCAGAGCGCGCTGGATGCCTTGCCGAAAATCCAGCCCAGCGAAGTCGATTTGCTCAATGGCCTGAGGCTCGACACCGATTGCGACGACGCCACCCGCGCGCAAATGCACACCGCGTTGATGGGCCTGAGCCCATGGCGCAAAGGGCCGTTTAACCTGTTCGGTGTGCATGTGGACACCGAGTGGCGCTCGGACTGGAAGTGGTCGCGCGTTGCGCCGCACCTGGATTTAAAGGGTAAACGCATCCTCGACGTGGGCTGCGGCAACGGTTACTACATGTGGCGCATGCTCGGCGCGGGTGCCGACAGCGTGATTGGCGTGGACCCGAACTGGCTGTTTTTCTGCCAGTTCCAGGCGGTGCAGCGCTATTTGTCTGAACCCAAAGCTTGGCACCTGCCGTTCCCGTTTGAAGACCTGCCACCGAACATGGAAGGCTTCGACACGGTGTTTTCCATGGGCGTGTTCTACCACCGCCGTTCGCCGATCGAGCATTTGCTGGCACTGAAAGACTGCCTGGTCAAAGGCGGCGAGTTGGTCCTGGAAACGCTGGTGGTGGAAGGCGATCAGCAGCAAGTGCTGGTGCCGGAAGACCGCTACGCGCAGATGCGCAATGTGTGGTTCCTGCCATCGGTGCCGGCGCTGATGCTGTGGCTGCGCCGCGCGGGCTTCAGCGAGGTGCGCTGTGTGGATGTGAGCGTGACCACCGTGGAAGAGCAGCGCGGGACCGACTGGATGAAGTTTCAGTCGCTGAGTGATTTTCTCGACCCGGACGATCACAGCAAGACGATTGAAGGGCTGCCGGCGCCGATGCGCGCAGTTATCATCGCTCGCAAGTAATCCCCCAGACCTGTGGAGGTGAAATGTGGGAGCTGGCTTGCCTGCGATGCAGACACCTCGGTGTGTCAGTTGGACCGAGGTGTCTGCATCGCAGG
>NZ_JAFCTN010000074.1:0-11054 GCF_049896045.1 Pseudomonas sp. PWP3-1b2 | reverse complement strand
CGAGTGGTGGGGCGGAGCGTTTTTGGTTACTTTTTGCGCTCTTCAAAAAGTGACCCGCTGTAAGAGCGGAACCAATCCCAGCCGTTACCGCAGCAACGGATATACACACCGACAGCCCCCCCATTTAACACTCCATGTTGCTCACACCCGCTCCAGCTGCTAAACCTTGTCTCAACATAGCCAATGACAAGGAAGCAGTCGCATGTCAGTCGAGTCAGAAGTATCTCCGGACGGAAAGAAGTTGACGATCACGATCAAGGGCCGGTTCGATTTCGGTAGCCACCAGACCTTTCGCGACGCCTACGAACGTTTCTACAAAGTCCCCGATCAGTACATCGTCGACCTCAAAGAAACCACCTACATGGACAGCTCTGCCCTGGGCATGCTCCTGCTGCTGCGCGATCACGCCGGTGGGGATGAGTCGCAAGTCCAGGTAGTCAACAGCACTCCCGATGTGCGCAAGATCCTCGCCATCTCCAATTTCGACAAACTGTTCGACATCAGTTGAGCGCCCTGGCCCCGGTGCTTGAAGCGCTGACGATCCTGATCGCCGAAGACAGCGCCGCCGATTTGCTGTTGTTGTCGACCATCATCCGGCGTCAGGGCCATCAGGTGTTGACCGCCACCAACGGCGCGCAGGCTGTGGAGGTGTTCACCCGTGAGCGCCCGCAACTGGTGTTGATGGACGCCCTGATGCCGGTGATGGACGGTTTCGAAGCCGCGCGTCGGATCAAGCAGTTGGCGGGTGAGGCGCTGGTGCCGATCATCTTCCTCACGTCCCTGCGCGAGAGCGAGGCGCTGGCTCAGTGTCTGGATGCCGGCGGCGATGACTTTTTGCCCAAGCCCTACAATCAATTGATCCTGGCCGCGAAGATCAACGCCATGGATCGCCTGCGCCGCCTGCAAGCCACGGTGTTGCAGCAACGTGACCTGATCGCCAAACACCACGACTACCTGTTGCACGAACAGCGCGCGGCCAAGGCGGTGTTCGACAAGGTTGCCCATTCTGGCTGCATCAACGCCGCGCCGAACATCCGTTACCTGCAATCGCCGTATGCGCTGTTCAACGGCGACCTGCTGCTGGCGGCGTACACGCCGTCGGGTGACATGCACGTGCTGCTCGGCGACTTCACCGGCCACGGTTTGCCGGCAGCCGTTGGCGCCATGCCATTGGCGGAAGTGTTCTACGGCATGACCTCCAAGGGCTACGGCCTGGCGCAGACCCTGCGCGAGATGAACGCCAAGCTCAAGCGCATCCTGCCGGTGGACATGTTCTGTTGCGCCACGTTGTTGTGCCTGAGTGCTCAGCGGCGCGTGGTGGAGGTGTGGAACGGCGGCATGCCCGAAGGCTATGTGCATGAGGTTGCCACCGGCAAGCGTACGCCGTTGATGCCGCGGCATTTGCCGCTGGGCGTGCTGTCTGCGGAGTCCTTTGATGACAGCACCGAAGTCTGGCCGATGGCCTTGGGTGACCGGGTGTTTCTGTTGTCCGATGGGGTACTCGACACCGCCGACGGCAATGATCAGCTGTTCGGCGCCGAGCGTTTGCAGCAGGTATTTGCCGCCAACCGCGAGCCTGATCGCCTGTTCGAAGATATCGAGCAGGCCCTGGCAGCGTTTCGCGGCGAGGCGCGGGATGATGTGAGCATGGTGGAAATCACCTTGCAGTCCGACCAGCCGCTGCGCACGTGCGAACCGATCTACACCGACAGCGGCCAGTCGTGCCCGCTGGATTGGTCGGTGAGTTTCGAGTTTCGCGCGCAGACCCTCAAAAGCTACAACCCGTTACCGTATTTGCTGCAACTGCTGTTGGAGATTCACGGCCTGCGCGAGCAGAGCGGGGCGCTCTACAGCGTGATGGCCGAGCTGTATTCCAACGCGCTGGAGCATGGCGTGCTGGGGTTGGATTCGCGGCTCAAGTGTGATGCTCAGGGGTTTGCCGAGTATTATCGCCGGCGCAATGAGCGGTTGGCGCACCTGAACAGCGGTTACGTGCGTGTGCATGTGCAGGTAGTGCCGACCAGCGCCGGCGGCAAGATGACCTTGCGCATTGAAGACAGTGGGCTCGGGTTTGACGTGGAACAGGTGTTGGCGCAGCCGCTGGATGCGGACCGTCTGTCTGGCCGGGGGTTGAGCCTGGTGCGTCAATTGAGCAGCGCTGTACGCTGGTCCGACGGCGGGCGTAGTGTGTGCGTGGAGTTTTGCTGGGGGGCTCTGGCATAATCCGCCGATTCTTGATCAAGGAGCGAGCAAGTGGCTGAGATTCATCTGGACCCTGATGTGTTATCGGGTTTGCAGGAGGTTATGGAGAGCGAGTATCCCAAGTTGCTGGATACCTTTCTCGATGACTCGCAAAAGCGCGTCGAGGCGTTGCGCAAGTCTCGGGACGATGCCAAGGCGTTGGGGCGGATTGCGCATAGCTTCAAGGGCAGCAGCGGGAACCTTGGGGCTGTGAGGTTGGCGCAGTTGTGCCAGCGGTTGGAGCTTGAGTCGGTGGGGTCTGCGGCGGGGGACCTTTGGGCGTTGGTGGATCAGATTGATCATGAGTTTGCTTTGGTTCGGCCGATGTATGAGTCGGAGCGGGAGCGGTTTCAGCTGTAGTTGCAGCCCTTTCAAGCTCTTTAGGTGGAACAGGTACAACACAGAAATCCCCACAAACCAAAAACCTGGCCCAACTCTTGCTGTACCTCTATCACTGCATCCCCGATCCCCATGCAGTGGAGACCTTTACTTATGCCAGTTGCCCCGAATTCGCTTCTTCAGGCTGCCCCCGCGGCCAAGCCTCAAGCGCCTGCCGCCACCCCGCCGGCAGCGGCTGCAGCCCCGCGAAACAAGGCCCCTGGCTTCGCTCAAGTATTCGCCACTCAAGGCTCAAAACCCACGGTAAAGCCTGACGATGCACCGGCCAGGCCCGCGCGCGACAAGCCTTCCGATGCCAGCGCCAAGCCTGCGGCCACCACCGACAAACCTGCCGCCAGCACGCCAGCGGTTGCCGATAGCGGCAATCCCTTGCCTGCCACGCCGCCGGCCAAGCCGGACGACAGCGCCAGCGCTGACGACGACAAACCCACCGACCCACCGGTGGCGCAGCAGCCCGCAGTTGACCCCGTCGTCGACCCGGCACTGATTGCCGCGGTCACGCCCGTTGCCGTCCCCGTCACCGTGCCCGTGCCTGTGCAAACCCCGGCACCGGTAGCTGCCACGACGGACGACAAATCCCAACCGGTCGTCGCCACACCCGTTGCCGCGACGGACGATGCCAAGCAACCGGCCTTCGACCCTGAAGCCGACCCGCTGGACTCGATGCCGGCCGTGCGCCTGGCGATGGAGCAGGGCGGTCACGTCTCGGCCAGCAGCCAGACCCCGCAGAAAGCCGCGCCGACCACGACGCAGGATCAGCCGACCGCTTCACAGAATTTCGCCACCGGCCTTGCATCGATGGTCGACCAGCAAGCCACCAAAGACAGCACTGACCAGGGCGGCGACAAAGCCTTCAGCGGCCTGATCGAAGGCGGTCTCAAAGATTTGAAAAGCGCCAGCAGCGACACTCGCGTTGACAATTTCGCCGACCGCCTGGCCGCGCTGACCCAGGCCGCCACGCCGAAAACCGCCAACGCCTTGCCACCAGTGGCCAACGCGCCGCTGGCCATGCACCAGAGCGGCTGGACCGAAGAAGTGGTCAACCGCGTGATGTACCTGTCCAGCGCCAACCTCAAGTCGGCAGAAATCCAGTTGCAGCCGGCCGAGTTGGGGCGTCTGGACATCAAGGTCAATATCACGGCGGATCAGCAGGCCCAGGTGACCTTCATGAGTGGCCACGCCGTGGTGCGTGAAGCCCTGGAAACCCAGTCCGGCCGTCTGCGCGAGATGTTCGCCCAGCAAGGCATGGGGCAGGTGGACGTGAACGTCTCCGACCAGTCCCGCGGCTGGCAAGGGCAGGGCCAGGAACAACAACAGCAGAACCAGGCGCGCGGTGTGAATGGCGGCGGTGGGCGTGGGGATGGCGGCGACTCGGCGGATCACGCCGAAGTGGCAGCGGCCGTCGCGCCGGTAACCCAGACCGTGGTGGGCTCCAGTGCGGTCGACTACTACGCCTGACGCACGCCTTGCCCAGCCCTGAATGTGGGAGCTGGCTTGCCTGCGATGGCGGTGTTTTAGTCACAGAAATGTAAACTGACACACCGTCATCGCAGGCAAGCCAGCTCCCACCCTTGATTTGTGTTGTTCCCTCTACACCAGACAACTCTGGCATAACACTTGCTCTTGCCTTTCCGAAGATCTATGAATTCCAGAATAGTGACGGATTATTGGCATGGCGAAGAGCGACGACGCAGCAGCAACCCCTCCCGCAGGCGAAGGCAAAAGCAAAGGCAAGCTCAAGCTCATCCTGTTGATCGTGCTGGGCTTGCTCCTGGCCATTGGCGCCTCGGTTGGCGGCACGTGGTACATCATGCACAGCAGCGCCAGCAAACCTGCCCCGGTCGCCGAAACTGCCACTAACGTCAAGCAACCGGCAATCTTTGAACAGATGCTTCCGGCCTTTGTCGCCAACTTCAACCAGAATGGTCGTCAACGCTACCTGCAGGTGAGCATCACCTTGCTGGCGCGTAACCAGGCGGACCTGGATGCCCTCAAGGTGCACATGCCGGTGATCCGCAACAACCTGGTGATGCTGTTCTCCGGGCAGAGCTTCGACACCCTCGCCACGCCAGTCGGCCAGGAGATGCTGCGCCAGAAGGTCACTGCCAGCGTGCAGGAAGTGGCCCAGAAAGAGCTCGGCAAAGTCGTGGTCGAGCAGGCGCTCTTCACTAACTTCGTATTGCAGTAGGATCACGACATGGCCGTGCAAGACCTGCTGTCCCAGGATGAGATCGACGCGCTGTTGCATGGCGTCGACGATGGTCTGGTACAGACCGAAATGGCTGCCGAACCCGGCAGCGTCAAAAGTTATGACCTGACCAGCCAGGATCGTATCGTCCGTGGGCGCATGCCGACCCTGGAAATGATCAACGAACGTTTCGCCCGCTACACCCGTATCAGCATGTTCAACATGCTGCGCCGTTCGGCGGACGTGGCAGTGGGCGGCGTGCAGGTAATGAAGTTTGGCGAGTACGTACATTCGCTGTACGTGCCCACCAGCCTCAACCTGGTCAAAATCAAACCCCTGCGCGGCACCGCGCTGTTCATTCTTGACGCCAAGCTGGTGTTCAAGCTGGTGGACAACTTCTTCGGCGGCGACGGCCGTCACGCCAAGATCGAAGGGCGTGAATTCACCCCCACCGAACTGCGTGTGGTGCGCATGGTGCTGGAGCAAGCCTTCATTGACTTGAAGGAAGCCTGGCAGGCGGTCATGGAAGTCAACTTCGAGTACATCAACTCGGAAGTGAACCCGGCCATGGCCAACATCGTCGGCCCCAGCGAAGCCATTGTGGTGTCCACGTTCCACATCGAACTTGATGGTGGTGGCGGCGACCTGCACGTGACCATGCCGTACTCGATGATCGAGCCGGTGCGCGAGATGCTCGATGCCGGTTTCCAGTCCGACCTCGACGACCAGGACGAACGCTGGGTCAAGGCCCTGCGCGAAGACCTGCTGGACGTCGACGTGCCGCTGACCGCCACGGTGGCCCGTCGCCAGTTGCGTTTGCGCGATATTTTGCACATGCAACCGGGCGATGTGATTCCCGTGGAGTTGCCGGAAGAACTGATCATGCGCGCCAACGGCGTGCCGTCGTTCAAGGTCAAGCTCGGTTCCCACAAGGGCAACCTGGCGCTGCAAGTGATCGAACCGATCAACCGCCGCTGATCAACCTTAATTTTTGCTGCGCCGAGGACATGTAATGGCTACCGAACACGAAAACACTTCCGCCGAAGACCAGGCACTGGCTGACGAATGGGCCGCGGCCCTGGAAGAAACCGGCGATGTTGGCCAGGACGATATCGACGCGCTGCTGGCCGCCGACGCCGCGACCTCGCCGGCCGGCAACCGCCTTGCGATGGAAGAATTCGGCAGCGTGCCGAAGAACAACGACCCGGTGACGCTCGACGGCCCGAACCTGGATGTGATCCTCGACATTCCGGTGTCGATCTCCATGGAAGTTGGCAGCACCGAAATCAACATCCGCAACCTGCTGCAACTCAACCAGGGTTCGGTGATTGAGCTCGACCGCCTGGCCGGTGAGCCGCTGGACGTGCTGGTCAACGGCACGCTGATCGCCCATGGCGAAGTGGTGGTGGTCAACGAGAAGTTCGGCATCCGCCTGACCGACGTGATCAGCCCAAGCGAACGCATCAAGAAGTTGCGCTGATATGAAGTATTCGATGGCGGGACTGTTTCTGGCGCTGCCATTGAGCGCCCTGGCGGCCGAACCGGTTGCGCAAGCGACGGCGGCGGCTGCGCCCGTGGTCAGCAGCGGCATCGGCGGCCAGTTGACCCAGCTTGTACTCGGGTTGTTGCTGGTGGTGGGGCTGATTTTCGTGCTGGCCTGGTTGATGCGCCGCGTGCAGCGCATCGGGCCGGGCAATGGCCAGGTGATCGAGATGATCGGCTCGCGCGCCCTCGGCCCGCGTGATCGTCTGGTGCTGGTGCAAGTGGGCGACGAGCAAATCCTGCTCGGCATCACGCCTGGGCGCATCACGCCGTTGCACGTGCTCAAGACGCCGGTGGAAGTGGCCAAAACCGAGGCCGCCACGCCAGAATTCGCCCAGCGCCTGATGGAATTGCTGGGCAAGGATCAGAAGGATAAAAAGTAATGCGCGTTTTGTTGACGCTCATGCTGTTGCTGGCTGCGCCGTTGGCGTTTGCGGCCGACCCGTTGTCGATTCCGGCCATTACCCTGGGCACCAATGCCGCCGGGGCGCAGGAATATTCGGTCAGCCTGCAAATCCTGCTGATCATGACGGCGCTGAGTTTTATCCCGGCGTTCGTCATGCTGATGACCAGCTTTACGCGGATCATCATTGTGTTCTCGATTCTGCGTCAGGCCCTGGGCCTGCAGCAGACGCCGTCGAACCAGATTCTCACCGGCATGGCGTTGTTCCTGACGATGTTCATCATGGCGCCGGTGTTTGACAAGGTGAACCAGCAAGCCCTGCAACCCTACCTGGCGGAGAAACTGACGGCCCAGGACGCGATCGACAAGGCCCAGGGCCCGATCAAGGACTTCATGCTGGCGCAAACCCGTTCCAGCGACCTTGAGCTGTTCATGCGTTTGTCCAAGCGCACTGACATCGCCACCCCGGACCAGGCGCCGCTGACCATCCTCGTGCCTGCGTTCGTCACCTCTGAGCTGAAAACCGCCTTCCAGATCGGCTTCATGATCTTCATCCCGTTCCTGATCATCGACCTGGTGGTGGCGAGCGTGCTGATGGCCATGGGTATGATGATGCTGTCGCCGCTGATTATTTCGCTGCCGTTCAAGATCATGCTGTTTGTGCTGGTGGACGGCTGGGCGCTGATTATCGGCACCCTCGCCAGCAGTTTCGGAGGGGTGTAGCGCCATGACGCCAGAAGTTGCGGTCGACCTGTTCCGTGAAGCGCTGTGGCTGACCACCATGATGGTCGCCGTGCTGGTGGTGCCGAGCCTGTTGGTGGGCCTGCTGGTGGCGATGTTCCAGGCCGCGACCCAGATCAACGAACAGACCCTGAGCTTTCTGCCGCGCCTGCTGGTGATGCTGGTCACCCTGATCGTCGCCGGCCCGTGGCTGGTGCGTACCTTTATGGAATACATCCTGCAGTTGTACGGCAGTATTCCGCAGTTGATCGGCTGACCCGATGCAGTCTGTACTGGCATTGACCGACACCCAGATCAGCACGTGGGTGGCGTCCTTTATCTTGCCGATGTTTCGCGTCACGGCCGTGCTGATGACCATGCCGGTGTTCGGCACCACGCTGGTTCCACGGCGCATTCGCCTGTATTTCGCCTTCGCCATCACCGTGGTGATCGTGCCCGGCTTGCCGCCGATGCCGCCGGTGAATGCCCTGGACCTCAGCGCCTTGTTACTGATTGCCGAGCAAATCCTGATCGGCGCGCTGCTGGGTTTCTCCCTGACGCTGTTCTTCCAGGCGTTTGTGATCGCCGGGCAAATCATCTCGATTCAGATGGGCATGGGCTTCGCGTCCATGGTCGACCCCACCAACGGCGTGTCGGTGGCGGTGATCGGGCAATTTCTGACCATGCTGGTGACCTTGCTGTTTCTGGCCATGAACGGGCACTTGGTGGTGTTCGAGGTCATGACCGAAAGCTTCACCACCTTGCCGGTGGGCTCGGGGCTGGTGGTTAACCATTTCTGGGAACTGGTCGGGCGCCTCAGCTGGGTATTGGGCGCGTCCCTGTTGCTGGTGCTGCCGGCAATCACCGCACTGCTCATAGTCAACATCGCGTTTGGCGTGATGACTCGCGCGGCGCCACAGTTGAACATCTTCTCGATTGGTTTCCCCCTGACGCTGGTAATGGGCATGGGGATTTTCTGGGTCGGCATGGCCGACATTCTCAATCAGTATCAGCCGCTGGCGACCGACGCCTTGCAGTTCTTACGTGATCTGGCACGGGCGCGTTGAGCCATGGCCGAGAGCGAGAGTGGCCAGGACAAAACAGAAGACCCCACGGAGAAACGTAAAAAGGACTCCAGGGAAAAGGGCGAGATTGCCCGTTCCAAGGAACTCAACACCCTGGCGGTGATGCTCGCCGGTGCCGGTGGCTTGCTGATTTACGGCGGGGGCCTGGCGCTGGACCTGATGGAGTTGATGAAGCTCAACTTCACCCTGCCACGCGAGGTGCTGCTCAGCCCTGACGCCATGGGGCTGTACCTGCTGCACTCGGGCAAAATCGCGATTCTGGCGGTGCAGCCGGTGCTGATCACCTTGTTGCTGGCGGCGCTGATCGGCCCGGTGTCCCTTGGCGGGTGGCTGTTTGCCGCCGGCAGCATGGCGCCCAAATTCAGCCGCATGAACCCTGGGGCTGGGCTCAAGCGCATGTTTTCCAGCAAGGCGCTGGTGGAACTGCTCAAGGCACTGGCGAAATTCATTTTGATTCTGTTTGTGGCGGTGACTGTGTTGTCGGCCGACATTGACGACTTGCTGCGCATCGCCCATGAGCCGCTGGAGTCGGCGATTATTCACAGCGTGCAACTGGTGGGCTGGAGTTCGCTGTGGATGGCCTGCGGGCTGATCATCATTGCGGCGGTGGATGCGCCGATTCAGTTGTGGGAAGCCCACAAAAAACTGTTGATGACCAAGCAGGAAGTGCGTGACGAGCATAAGGACCAGGAAGGTCGGCCGGAGGTCAAACAGCGCATCCGCCAACTGCAACGCGAGATGTCGCAGCGCAAGATGATGGCTTCGGTGCCCGACGCCGACGTGGTCATCACCAACCCGACGCACTACGCCGTGGCGCTCAAGTACGACCCGGAGAAGGGCGGCGCGCCGATGTTGCTGGCCAAGGGCAGTGACTTTACCGCGCTGAAAATTCGCGAAATTGCGGTGGCCAACGAGATCTTGCTGCTGGAGTCGCCGGAGTTGGCGCGGTCGATCTTCTATTCCACTGATCTGGACCAGGAAATCCCTGCGGGCCTGTATTTGGCCGTGGCGCAGGTGTTGGCCTATGTCTATCAAATCCGCCAATACCGTGCAGGCAAGGGCAAGCGCCCGGACCCGTTGAAGGACCTGCCGATTCCGCCGGAGTTGCGTCGCGACTCCTGACGCGTGCCGCCGCGTCTTCTGCTTCCTGTGGCAAGCCTGCTTGCCACCGGCTCAATTGCCACCGTGCCATTCGTCTTGAACACACCCTTACCTGTCAACATTGACAGTTGTCAGCACTGCACTCTCGCGGTTTTATGGCGCCAGCACTGCGCGCAGGTAGTCAAGAGATGCAGGGGGAATGGCCATGGAAGCGGTGACGGGTACGATTAAGGCTTACAACACCAGAACCGGGGAAGGCTTGATAGCGTTGGACGGTGAGGGTGAGCCTGTGCGTGTGGACCTTAGCGGTTCGGCTGGGGTTTGGCTCAGGAAGGGCCAGCGGGTGCGGTTTTCCAGGGTTCACCGTCCCAGGGGAGTGTTTGCGTTTTGTGTCAAGGTTATCTAGTGGTCGCATGTGCGTGCATGGATCAAAAAATGTGGAGCTGGCTTGCCTGCGATGACTGAGCATTGCTGGCAGTTCTGGTGACGGGCACGCCGCAATTGCAGGCAAGCCAGTTCCCACATTTGAATTGCGCGTTTCAGTCGGTTTGTGGGTTGCCTGGGTCTGCTTCGGGGGGTGGTGCAATGTCATCCAGGACGCGCTCAGCCAGTAACTTTGCCACTTCAATCAACTGCGCAATGCCTAGCGCACTTTTTGTTTGGACCCTTCCAGCACAAATGCGAAATCGCAGGTCAGGGCGTGGGCGGAGGCGAGTGTTTCGGTGAGGTTGACCAGCAGGTCTTCGGTGCTGATGCCGTCGATGAGGGTGAAGAGTACGGTGGGTGGGGGATTTGGTGTTGGTTTGATCATTGTTAAGCTCCTTACGAAAGTGGAGCCGCCACTGATCGCCGCGACGCGATGGAGGGTGGCAGCTGTACGCAGGTTCGCGGACCGGTAAAAGGAGCAACCCGGCATACCCGAAGGTATCCCGCGCACAGCCGCCATAGCGCCGCACAGTAGACGATAAAAAAGCGTCGACTGAAAGGGAGATGGTGCTTTTGCTCCTTATAAACCGGGCCGCGACGCCCGACCGCTGTGTGTGCAGCGGTGTACGGAGACTAGAGAGCTCGGTTCCTAGGGACAACCCGAAAACCTTGTAGGAAACATCCCGGGCCGCAGGGGTTGTACGCAGAACAAAATGTGGGAGCTGGCTTGCCTGCGATGGCGGTCTGTCGTGGTTAACGGGGCGCCTCAGATCAAAATCTAAAGCACGGCGGCCTGGTAGCCGACCTGAGTGGTTGGATCAAAGGCGCTGTTTTTTCTGGAGGAGATCGCAGTCTTCCTGATGTATGGAGATCCACTGTGGGAGCGGGCTTGCTCGCGAATGCGGTGTATCAGCCACCAGATTCATCACTGACCCACCGCCTTCGCGAG
>NZ_JAFCTN010000073.1:0-13530 GCF_049896045.1 Pseudomonas sp. PWP3-1b2 | reverse complement strand
GGCACCGAGTGGTGGGGCGAAGACCTTTTGCTTACTTTTGGGTCTTTCCAAAAGTGAGCCGCTGTAAGAGCGGAACCGATATCAGCCATCACCGCAGCAACGGATATGCACACCAACTCCCCAACTGATCAGCCCCCCCTAAACCCCATCACTCCCCATAAATATCAGCCTTGAAATACCGCTGCGAAATCTCCTGATACTCCCCACTCGCCCGAATGCCATCAATCGCCGCATTCAACTCCCCGACCAACGCAGTATTCCCCTTGCGCACCGCAATCCCGGCGCCCTCGCCCACGTATTTGGGGTCTTTAAGCTCCGGCCCAACAAACGCATACCCCTTCCCGCGCGGCATCGCCAGGAAGTCACTCAACGGAATCGTGTCGGCAAAAATCGCATCCAGCCGCCCCGCCGCCAAATCCATATAAATCTCTTCGTTATTACCGTAACGCTTGACGTTAATCCCCTTGGGCTCAAACACCTCGGTTGCATACCGATCAGTCGTCGTGGCCCGCTGCACACCCACCGTCTTGCCCTTGAGACTGGCGTACTGATCATCCACCACCGCACCGTCCTTCATCACCAGACGCGAGGAGGTGAAGTAATACTTGTGCGTAAAATCCACCGACTTCTTGCGGTCTTCATTGATGGTCATCGACGACAACGCCATGTCGATTTTCTTTACCTTGAGCGAAGGAATCAGGCCATCAAACTCACCTTCCACCCACACACACTTGACCTTCATCTGCGCGCACAACGCGTTGCCGATGTCGTAGTCAAACCCGACAATCTTGCCGTCCTGAGTCTTGGATGCGAAAGGCGGATACGCCGCCTCAATGCCGATGCGCAGGGTTTTCTCGGCGGCCAGCACCGGGCCGCAAGCGAGCAGGCCCAGGGCCAGGCCGGTGATAAGCGCGCGTGTCTTCATGGTTGTGGTCTCGCAGTTGTTGTTGGTTTGGCAAGCATGAGGAAAAAGGTGAAACGTCTAATAATACTTATAATTCCATATTGGACTTTTATGTATTTATCGTCAATCTACCCCACTTCTGCGCATCAGCCATGCTCATTGCAGCTGAGTTGTTTTTGTCGGGACACGATGCCGAGTCCGATACAGCCAAACCCCGATGACCATCAGCGTGCTCAGCGGCAGCCCATGGAACAGCACAATCACTTGGGCGGGGGGCCAAACGATGTAGAACGGCCCCACCAGCAGCATCCCGACGCCAAAGCCGGTCATCTGAACCAAGGTCAGTAAGCTGAACAGCGGCAGGCGCACGTGATCGGGCTCGCTCTGGGCGCGTGACACCAGTGCAAGCCACAGCTCGGTTTGCTGGAACGTGAGAATAAACGCGCTGGACATCAGCGCGACGCCGACCAGGAACAGTCGCCCAGGCTTTGCGCGGCGCGACCTTTGAGCAGCACGCTGGCCAGGCGCCCCCCGCGAATTTGCCACACGCCCACACCGCCAGCAGATAGCCCATTACGATGTTCGTCGTGTCCGGCGAGATGTACTGCGACAGCACTGGAAAGCCGACGTTGTGGGCCGCGCTGCCGAGGGTATCGAGCAGGCTGATCAACAACATCGCCGCCAGCGCCGGTGAGCTGCGCAATCCAGCGGTCAGCGCCTGCCACTCGCTGGCGAGTGCTCGGTGCGCGGTATAGTGGTGTTGACTCAATTGCTGGGAGATCTGTTGGATATCCATCACGCTACGCCTCGATCAAATTGTCGATGAGCGCCGTCAGGTCACCACCGACCGCCGGCCTCAGCGGCGAGCCAGAACGGCAGCGGGTGAAGGCCCATCCAGTTCGTTCAACGCGTTTCGCATCACTGCCATCGCCACCCCGCACGCCAGCAACGCCACCAGCGCATTGCCGAGCAACTGCCCAAGCAAGGCGCCTGAACTGCCGAGCGTTTGCGCGCCATACCACACAAACGGCACGGTCCCCAGGCTGGCGCGAAGCCATCCAAAAACAGTGACGTAAATGGAACGCCCCATGGTGATGAAGATCGAGGTGGCAATGAACTGCAGGCCAATGATTGTCCACAGCACGCCTCCAAACCGGCAGAACGCCTCAAGAATCAGCAGGCCCTCGCCCTCCACATGGAATAGCCGCCCCATCAAGCCGGCCGACACAGCCAGCAGCAACGAGACACTCACTCCGTAGACGACTACCAGCCCGTAGCTCATGCGGATAGCGTGGGCGGCGCGTACCTTGTTCATTGCGCCCAGGTTTTGCCCCAGCACCGGGCTCAAGGCACCGGGCAACACAAAAAACACGCAGAAGGCGAATTGAATGACCCGGTCAACCACGGCGATACCTGCCAGGGCCTGCGAGCCGAACTGCGCCACCGTCGCCATCAAGTACGCCATGCCCACTGGCGTCGCCAGGTTACCGAACACGGCCGGCACAGCGATGCGCGAGATATGTCCGATGTCCGCCCACAGTTGCCTGGCCTCAAGCGGTGACGTCAGACGCGCCACCCGGTGCACGTAATAGCCCCCCGCGCTCGCCGTTATCGTGCACGAGAGCACGTAGGCATAGCCGGCACCGTCCAGCCCCAGGTCAAACAGGAAAATCAGCACCGGGTCGGCCACCGCCACGGCGGCCGTGGCGATCAGCATGATCCACATGGCCTGCCGACTGAGCCCGGCGGTACGCAGCAGTTGCGCGCACAGCTGCCCCACCGCCATCAGCACAGTGGCGGGCAAGGTAATCCACAAGTAGGAACTGGCCGCCGCAAAGGCGCTGCCTTCTGCGCCGAGCAGGTGCACGGCAACGTCAAGAAAAACCAGTTGAATGAGCGCTCCTGCGGCCGCCACGATCACCGCCAGCAACAGCCCGGTGCTCGCCAGTTGGCGCGCACGCTCCGGCGCCCCGGCTCCCAACCGTTTGGACACTACGGTGCCCGCCGCCACTGCCACCCCCAGCACCATGGACGTGATGAAAAACATCAGCGTCTTGGCGACCGCAATCGCCGCGAGCAAAGAGTCGTCGCGTAACATCGCGATGTAGACAACCGTCAGGATGTCGACCAGAAAAATCGACAACAGGCTGGTGGCACTGGTGCAGGTCATGACCACCATATGCCGAAACAGCGAGCCTTCGGTGAACACTGCCTTATTACTCGTCATTCCTGTTTCCTGTCGGGCTGGTCGCTGTCGTTATTATTCTTAGTTGAAGATCGGCGCATAGAGCAGCCCGCCTTCACTCCATAGTGTGTTTAGCCCGCGCGGCATTTGCAGGTCGGATTCCTCGCCGAAATTGCGCGCAAATATCTGCGCGTAATTGCCGACACTGGCGATAATCTGCGCCGCCCAGTCGTTGCTCAAGCCAAGCAGCGCACCGAGTTCGCCTTCGAGGCCCAACAGCCGCCGGGCTTCCAACGGTAGCCGGGCGCCTGGTATGCCGCCCTCGATCACGGTGTTTGAGTCCAAGCCGTATTCCTCGGCGGCAACCAGTGCGAAATGCACCCAGCGCACGACCCTGGCCCACTGCATATCGCCTTCGCGCACGGCCGAAGACAACGGCTCCCGAGCCCAGGCTACATTCACGGGTCATCGTCCAACTCGCATTGCGCACCAGTACATCTACCTCGCCTTCGACCAGTGCGCGAAACCGCACGCCAGCATCCAGCGGTACGAATTGCACGCGGCTCGCATCACCAAAAATCGCGGCGGCGATGGCATGCCCGTAGTCGACATTAAAACCGCTCCAGCGGCTGGGGGCTTTCCGGCAGGGCAAAGCCGGCCAGATGCACGTTGACGCCGCAGATCAGGTAGCCCCGATCACGAATAGCATCCAGCGTGGGTGACACTGACGGAAACGCAATCCGCGGGGGGGGTGGAGGCGATCATCGCTGAGTCTTTCCTTGTACGTTCGAGTTCATCCATGTGACCGGCACAGGCGGGAACCGTAGACGGTTTCCAGTTGTACCTGCCTACCTGACAACAGTGTCGCGTGCCTGTCAAAGTCGTTTTTTAAATACTCATCGAACCGGGCTGACGCCAGGTAAGCGGCATTGAGGTGTTCGCGGGCCAGAAATGCCTGCCAGTCATCGGTTGCACTCACGCCAGACAGCAACTCGGCGCCCTCGGCGACGGCCTGTGGCGGGCTATCGGCCGGCGCCAGCACGCCGTAAGTCGACCGATAACACAAATCGACACCCCGCTCGGCAGCGCTGGACACCTGCACGGCACTGATATGCGCAGGGTCACCCAACGTGTAACTGCGCCCCTGCGCTGAAAACACACACAGCGGCTTGACCCGCCCCGCCCGCCAGTTTTCGATTTCCTCACCGACAGTATTCACGTGCGCCTCAATACGCTGATCCACCAACTGTACCGATGCCGCGAGTGGCCCTGTCTTGCAACATACCCTTGTATTGAGTCAGTAACCCGACGCACTCGCCGGCGCGCCGCTGACAATGCTCACACCCGAACTGGTGCCCAGGCGAGTGGCGCCGGCCTGGATCATGGCCACCGCTGTCGCGTAATCACGCACCCCGCCCGACGCCTTGACGCCCATGTGCGGGCCCACTACGCCGCGCATTAGTGCGACGTCTTCCGGGGTGGCGCCACTGCGGCTAAAGCCGGTGGAGGTCTTCACGAACGCCACGCCAAGGTCGCGGCAAATTTCGCAGGCGCGGGTCTTTTGCGCGTCGTCCAGCAGGCAGGTTTCGAGAATCACCTTGAGCGGTACCGCGCCGCAGGCCTGTTGCACGGCGGCGATGTCGTCGCGCACCGTATCGAACAGGCCCTCACGCAGTGCGCCGATATTGAGCACCATGTCGATCTCGCCGGCACCGGCAGCGATTGCCTGGCGGGCTTCGAAGGCTTTACTCTCGCTCAGCCCCGCGCCCAGGGGGAAACCGACCACGGCGCAGACTTTGACGGGTTGCCCGCCGAGCAACTGTGCGGCGTAAGGCACCTGGCCCGAGTTCACGCAGACGGAATAAAACCCGTATTCCCGGGCTTCGCTGCACAACATGGCGATCTGTTGACGCGTGGCGTCCGCCGCCAGCAAGGTATGGTCTATAAACTGTGCGAGTGCTGCAGGTTTGATCACGCTCATGAAGTAGAGTCCTGTTGAAGACACGCGGGGGGGTGTGAAGCGTTAGAGGCCACACGCTGAATATGTTAATATACCAACACTAAATGTTTAAATCACAACAAATCGGAACGCCTGTGGAAAGCAAACAGTCAGAACGCATCAAACTGATCCAACAAGCCTTGCAGGACCAGAAAGCCATCCACCTGCGCGAGATGGCCGCGTTGCTCGACGTTTCTGAAATGACCTTGCGCCGCGACTTGACCCGCCACCCGCAGACCTTCCACCTGTTGGGCGGGCATATCACCCTGGCGTATGACCCCAGCGACGCGCCCGATTACAAGGTCACCGAACAAGGCACCCGCCACGTTGAAGAAAAACGCCGAATCGGCAAACTCGCGGCGGCGTTCATCAAGAACGGCGACACGGTGTTTTTCGACTGCGGCACCACCGTGCCTTATGTGATCGACTTCATTGCTGACGAGCTCGAATTCACGGCAGTGTGCAACTCGCTCAACGTGCTGCTCAAACTGCAGCAGAAACCCAATTGCACCATTGTGCTGTGCGGCGGCACCTTCCATCGCAAAAACCAGGTGTTCGACCATGCTGACGAGAGCAGCATCCTCGACAGCGTGCGCCTGACCTGGGCGTTCATCTCGGCTGCCGGGGTCAGCGAGAACTTTGGCGTGACCTGCTTCAACTTCAATGAAGTGGGGGTCAAGCAAAAGGTGTTGCGCCAGGCCCAACACAGCCTGCTGCTGGCGGACCACAGCAAATTCGACGCCGTGCGCACCGCCCATTTCGCCACCCTGGAACAGTTCAGCGTGGTGATTTCCGACAAGAAAATCCCGAAACACTACCGCGAACTGATCCTCAAAAATGGCGCGCAATGTGTGGTGTGAAACGCCCTTAATCGCCCCATTCGCGGCCAAGCTGGCGGCGCTCCTCAGCCGATAAATACCCGGTGCTGACGCTGAACGCCGCGCTTTGCCCGGCCGCCAGTGAGCGCACAGTGCCTTTGGCTTTTTCCACCCGGTAGCCTTCGGGTTCGCAGGTGGCGGGCAATACAAATGCGGCGACGGCCTGGTCGGCGTTGTGCAGGATCCAGCGCGTCGCATGGGAAAACTGCTCTGGTCGATAGCGCGTGTAAAACGCAGCCCCTTCGGGATGATCGAGCAGAAAATGCGCCTCTCCCGCCGCGTCCGCAGGCACGTCTTCGAAGAAGCACACGATTTCCGGGTCATACAGTGCCGGCGTGTTCAGTGTGTGAAGGCGTGACGGGTCTTCGCTCAACTGTGCGATATACGCCGACCACTCGGGAGTCGGTCGCACATGGGCGGGAACGCTTTGCCGAACCCGCGCCCGCGCCCCGGCCAATGGCTGAACCAGGCGCGCGTCCGGCACGTAGGCGTAGTTCATGTGCGCCATGTACATCAGCTCGATCGCCTTGCCCGCGAGGTTGGTCACCTGCATGCCGATGTCGAACACGCCCGAGCCGACACGCAGGGTCACCGAAGGCATCGCCAGGTAGTGGTCACCAAAGCCTTGAACGTATTCATACCTGCCGCTCAGCCGCAGGTAAGGCCCCGCCGCGTCTTCGCCGACTTCCAGCCACGCCGAATCCATCGGTGCGCAGGGCATTTCGCCGTGCAGCGGGTGGTCGTCGTCGGGCGCGGGGCAGCCGTTGCGCAACAGCCCCGCGTGAAACATGAAGCAGCCGTAGGTGCCGATGACTGTGGCGCTGGGCTTGGGCTGGCTGAACATATTGCGCATGGTCAGGTCGCAGCCATCAAATTGCGCCGACCAGATCATCTGGCCCTGATAAGGCAAGGCCACCACGCGACCCCGGGCATTTTCCAGCGCCAGGGCTTTTACGCCACTGGGGAAGGTCCAGGCCCGCACGCGAAAATCGGCGGATTCCAGCAGCGTCTTTTCGGCGCCCGTGAACTGCTCGGGTGACAGGGCGATGGTGAGGGTTTTCATGAGGCCACCGCCACGCCGGCTTGGCGTTGCGTGGTGCGATTGTGGCGCATGCACGACCAGGCATAGGCGACGATCACCACAAAGCACAGCAACGGCACGCTATAGGCCAATTGCATGTTGCCGTGGGTGGCATCCGACAACAGGCCCTGGAACACCGGAATTACCCCGCCGCCGACGATACTCATCACCAACAGCGAGCCGCCGACGCCAGTGTCCTCGCCCAAGCCGTCGATGGTCAGGCCGTAGATGGTCGGCCAGCACGGCCCGAGGAAAATACTCACGCCCACGGCGGCATACACGGCGCTGATGTTGGGCACCAGAATGGTGTAAGCCAGCAACACGATGGTCAGCACACCGTAGATCGCCAGCACCTGGGCCGGGTGCAGTTTGCGCATCAACAGATTGGCAATCATCTTGCCAACAAAATACGCGGCAAACGTGGTGAGCAGGAACCACGAAGCGCTGCGCTCATTCATCCCGCCCATCTGCATGGCCAGGCGAATGGTAAAGCTCCACACCCCCACCTGTGCGCCCACATACAGGAACTGTGCGAGCACCCCAAAGGTGAAACGCGGGTTCTTCGACAGCCGCGAAAGGCTCTGCCTCAGACTGCTTTTTTTCACGTCAGCCCTGGCGTTGCCCCGGCACGCCGGGAATTGGGTGATGGCGATCAGGATGAACATCAGCACCAGTACGGCGATCATCCATTTGTACGGCAACAGCGTTGACTGGATCATCTCCAACTGTTGAATCGCCGCCTCGGAAGCACTCATTTGCGTGAGTTGTTCGCGCGTGGCGTCGGTGTCCTTGAACATCACGAAACTGCCGACATACACCCCTGCCATCGCGCCGAACGGGTGGAAGGTCTGGGAGATGTTCAACCGGCGAGTACCGGTTTCACGCGGGCCCATCAGCGTCGAATAGGTGTTGCAGGCGGTTTCCAGAAAGGACAGCCCGCACGCAATCACAAACAACGCCATCAGGAACATGCCGTAAGTGGCGGTCGACGCCGCCGGAAAGAACAGCGCGCAGCCGGCCATGTACAGCAACAACCCCATCAGGATCGTGGCTTTGTAGCCGAAGCGGCGCACGACCATCGCTGCCGGAATCGCCACGAAGAAATAGCCCAGGTAAAACGCCGATTGCACAAAGGCCGTCTGAAAATCGCTGAGCAGAAAGGCCTTTTTAAAGTGCGCGATCAGCACGTCATTCATGCTCGCCGCCGCTGCCCACAGCGCAAAAATACTGCACAGCAGCAGGAACGCGAACCAGGGCGTGCGGTTGAGGTAGAAACCATCCGGGGTCTGTTGGAGCGGGACTTTTGTCATTGTTATTCTCCGAGGGAAACAACACGCGCCGGCCCACAGCCGGCTGCGTTGGTGGGATCAGACGTCGTTGAAAAACTGCGCAAAGGTAGCGGCGTCGGGGTAGGAACTCTGGGTGCCTAACCCAGTGACCGAGCAGGCGGAATACGCCACGGCACGGGTCATGGCCGCACGCATATCGCCCGCCTGACTCCAGTAGTGGGCGAAGCAACCAATGAACGCATCGCCCGCACCGGTGGTGTCGCGCGCGACCACCGTGCGCCCCGGCACGTGGAACTCGCCCTCCTCGCCCACGTACAGCGCGCCGTTTTCGCCAAGGGTGACGATGACGTGGCGAATACCTTGCGCGCAGAGTTCACGCGCGGCGATCAACGCGCTGTCGGGGCCGTGTACCGGCTTGCCGGTGATCAGCGCCAACTCGCTTTCATTGGGGATGAAAAAATCCAGCAGCGCCAAGTGATCGCGGCTCAGCCCCGCCACTGCCGGCGCCGGGTTGAGCAACACCGCGATGCCGTGGCGCTTGGCAAACTCGATGGCGTGGTAAACGGTCGCCAATTCGATTTCCAGTTGCAGCACGATCAGGCTGCATTCGCGCAGCGAGGCCTCGGCTGCATCGATGTCGGCGGCTTGCAAATGCGCGTTGGCGCCTTTGACGATCAGGATGCTGTTGTGGGAATCGCTCTGCACGAAAATCGGCGCCACGCCACTCGACACACCCGGCACACGGGTGACGTAGCGGGTGTCGATGCCATGGCGCTTGAAATTGGCCAGGGTGTTATCGGCAAACATATCGTCACCGACCTTGGTCAGCATCAGCACTTCGGTGCCGAGCCTGGCAGCGGCCACGGCCTGATTGGCGCCCTTGCCGCCGCAGCCCATGGCAAAGCCTGGCGCTTCCAGCGTTTCACCCTGACGAGGCATGCGGTCGATGTAGGTGATCAAATCGACCATGTTGCTGCCGATGACGGCGATCTTGTTCATGGTTTTTTTACCTTGTGCACGTCATGGCAGGCACCAGGACGCTGTTATTTTGTTATTTAAATAACATTTGATGTGATTATTCAATCTTTTTTTGAGGCCGCTTGGAAAATACAAACCGGCACTGAGGGCCAGCCCTTTCAAGGTCTTTAGGCAGAACAGGCTATAAGTACTTTGTGGCGAGCGGGCTTGCCCCGCGTTGGGTTGCGAAGCGACCCTAAAAGGAGGAGTGCGGTGTGTCAGACACTCTTAGGCTGCTGTTTTTGGGGCTGCTTCGCAGCCCAACGCGGGACAAGCCCGCTCGCCACAGGGATAGTGTTCGCCCTTTCAGACAGATTTCCAAAGACCGTGAAAGGGCCGGCAATGAGGGCGGGTGTGTGAAGGGGGCGCAAACAAAAAAACCACTCAAACGAGTGGTTTTTGTGTGAGTCAGCGCGCCGGAATCAGTGACGCAAGAGCTTGCGCAGGGGCACGCCATCCTTGAGGACGGGGGATTTGATCACGATGTAGCTGAAGTACTTGGAAATGCCGATGTTCTTGTCCAGCAGGCTTTCGACCACTTCCTGGTAATGCTGGATGCTGCGGGTCATGAAGCGCACCAGGTAATCGTACCCACCGCTGATCAAGTGGCATTCAAGGACTTCGTCGACGAGGCGGATATTGGATTCGAACTTGGCAAAGTCTTCGCGCTTGTGGTCGCTGAGGGTGATCTCCGTGAACACCGTGACCGAGTCGGTGATCTTCGCAAGGTTCAGGTGCGCCTTATAGCTGGAAATATAGCCGGCCGACTCCAGCCGCTTGACCCGTTGCAGGCAGGGGCTGGCAGACAACCCAACGGCATCGGCAAGGCTGACATTGGTCATTCGGCCGTCCTTTTGCAGCTCTACCAAAATGCTGATATCGATTCGGTCCAGCTTCACTAGCCCTTCCATTGCGTACCTCTTGACTGCCATTGTTAGGACAATCTTCTAGCAAAATCAGCGCCGTAAAGACAGCTGATGCTGAGCCACCAGATCCGCCATGCTGTTGATACAGTACTCGGCGGCGCACGGTGAAGGCTGCCGGGTTCGGTTGCGGCCGATCAGGCAGCGGTCGAGCGCCACCTGCGCGCCGACCGACGGTCGCGTTACATGCAGCACGGGCAGCAGTTCACCCCACTGAAGCTTATAGCCGTGTGGGTCTTCGGCCAGGGAAATAAAATCGTCCGCGACGATGCCGAGCCGATCGCACAAGATCCCACGGTCTTCACCATCGCGGTCCCCACGCACCAGCAGGCGATAAAACTTGCGCAGGTACAGCATCGCCCCCGGCGCGTCTTCGAACAACGACCAATTGCCCGCTGAACGGGCAAAACTCATCCCCTCCTCCCAACTTGCGTGCATTCCCCAGGACGCTGCCAATTGGCGATGGGCAAAACACAGCAAGCCACTGAAGCCTAGCTCAGTGAAGCGCGGGTAGAGGGTCGCCACCACCGCATTGAACTCGGCCAGCACTTGCTCTCGGGAGGGTTGCCCGCCACGGCTGTCGAGCAGAGGTTGCAGCGCCGCCCACACCCCCGAATCCCGATCCACCAGCACCTCATCGCAATCAATCAGCAACGCTCGATAATCAGTCAGCCCCATGGTGGGTCAAGCCTCCATTGATGCAATTGGCCCGTAACGGGCACAGCCTCAGTTCAAGACCCGTGCCAAGGCCGCGTCGAGAATCTGCACAGCCTCATCCACCTGAGCGTCGGTGGTCACCAACGGCGCCAGGAAGCGCAGCACGTTGCGATATACCCCGCACTTAATGACCAGCAAACCACCCGCGCGGGCTTCGTCGATGACCCGCTGATTGAGCTCGGCATCCGGCGTGCGAGCCGGGTCCGCCTTGATCAGCTCAATCGCCAACATAAAGCCGGTGCCGCGTACGTCGCCGATGCGTGGGTAGCGCGCCTGCAAACCGAGCAAGCCCTGACGCAGGCGTTCGCCCAACGCCTGGCTGCGCGCCAGCAACTGCTCCTGCTCGAACGCGCTGATCACGGCCAGTGCCGCTGCACACGCCAACGCGTTGCCGCCGTAGGTGCCGCCCAGGCCACCGGGCAGTGGTGCGTCCATGATGTGCGCCTTGCCGACCACGCCGGACAACGGCAAGCCGCCCGCCAGGCTTTTGGCCACGGTCACCAGGTCAGGCTGGATGCCGGCGTGCTGGAACCCGAACCACGTACCGGTGCGGCCAAACCCCGTCTGGATCTCGTCAAGAATCAGCACAATGCCGTGCTTGTCGGCCAATGCGCGCAGTGCTTGCAGAAACTCGGGCGGCGCCGCGAGGAAACCACCGTCACCCTGCACGGGCTCGATCAGAATGGCGGCCACCCGCTCCGGTGCAACCTGGGTCGCCAGCAATTCATCCAGGGCCGCGAGGGCCATGTCACTGGTTACACCGCGATAAGCGTTCGGGTACGGGGTGTGAAATACCTCCGGCGCGAATGGCCCGAAGTTCTGTTTATAGGGTTGGCTCATACCGGTCAGCGTGGTGCCCAACAAGGTGCGGCCGTGAAACCCGCCACGAAAGGCGATCACTGCCGAGCGGTTGGTGTGAGCGCGGGCGATTTTCACCGCATTTTCCACCGCCTCGGCACCGGAGGTGAAGAACGCCGCCTTGTGGGGCGCCTCCCCGCCGATCATTTCGCACAGGCGCTGGGCCAGGTCGAGGTAAGGCTGATAAGCCACCACCTGGAAGCACGCGTGGGACACCTTGTGCAATTGGGCCTGCACGGCGGCAACGACCTTGGGGTGGTTATGCCCGATGTTGAGCACGCCAATACCGCCGACAAAGTCCAGGTAACGCTTGCCATCCACATCCCACAACTCGGCGCCCTGGGCGCGATCAATCACCAGAGGGTGCGCGGTGATCAGGCCACGCGGCACGAATTGATCGCGCTGACGGAGCAAATGAGGGGTTTCGTCGACTTTGCTATTCATGGCATTTCCCATCGTGAGTCCGGCAACCGGGAAGTGGTTGCGATGCTGTTCAGAGTACGGCGTGTGGGCGACGAACTAAGCCGAACTTGTCCCGTGAGAAATTCGGATCAACTGTTTTGCCCCCGGCTTTCAACAGATCCTGCGCCGGGTTTGAGTGATGATGATCGCTACCTTTACCCAACAGGAATTGCCCATGGCCTTGCTCTACAAAGCCGATCCGGTGCGCGGCCAACACTGGCAGGCTCTGTTCGCCGAACACGCGCCGGATATTGCCTGGCGCGCCTGGCCCGACATCGGCAACCCGCACGAGATCGAGTACCTGGCCGCCTGGCAGGCGCCGGACGAACTGGCGCAGTTGCTACCGAACCTGAAGGTGCTGTTTGCGTTGTCGGCCGGGGTCGATCAACTCGACCTCGGCCGTTTACCGGCAGACTTGCCCGTTGTGCGACTGCTTGATCCGGGTATCACCCGTGGCATGTGTGAGTACGCCAGTTGGGCGGTGCTCAGCCTGCACCGGGACATGCTGCGCTACCGCCAGCAACAGATGGCACGCTGCTGGCAGGCGCATGCGTTGCAGCCGGCGGTGAGTCGGCGTATCGGGGTGATGGGGTTGGGGGCTCAGGCGCAGCAGATTCTGGCGACCCTGGCGCCGCTGGGGTTTGGCTTGTCGGGCTGGGCGCGCAGTGCGCACCGGGTTGCGGGGGTGGCGTGTTATGCGGGGGACGCGCAACTGGCGACGTTTCTGAGCCGGTGCGACATTTTGCTGTGTGTGTTGCCGTTGACTGAGCAGACCCAGGGAATTCTGGATCGGCGGTTGTTTGCGCAACTGCCTCGGGGGGCGGCGGTGATCAATATGGGCCGGGGTGGGCATCTGGTGGAGGAGGATTTGCTGGAGGCGTTGGCGAGTGGGCAATTGAGCGGCGCGGTGTTGGATGTGCTGCAGGAAGAACCGGCGCGTGCGGATCACCCGTTTTGGGGGCATCCGCAGGTTGTGTTGACGCCGCATATCGCGGCGATGACTCAGCCGGGGAGTGCGTTTGCGGGGTTGTTGGAGAATATTCGGCGGTTTGAGCGGGGGGAGCGGATGGTGGGGGTGGTGGATCGGGGGCTTGGGTATTGAGTGGGTACATATCCGTTGCTGCGGTAACGGCTGCTTATGGTTCCGCTCTTACAGCGGGTCACTTTTGGAAGGACCCAAAAGTAACCAAAAAGTCCTCGCCCCACCACTCGGCACC
>NZ_JAFCTN010000072.1:0-13544 GCF_049896045.1 Pseudomonas sp. PWP3-1b2 | reverse complement strand
GGGTCAGCCCATTCATTCATCAACTGACCCACCGCCTTCGCGAGCAAGCCCGCTCCCACAGTTTTGACCGAGTAAGATTCACCATCTTCATACACTGGTCCGCTTCTCTGTGGGAGCTGGCTTGCCTGCGATGCTGTCACCTCGGCCCCTCAGGCACACCGACCCCAAGCAAAGGCACCGAGTGGTGGGGCGCAGCGTTTTGATCACTTTTGGCTAGGCCTCAGCCGGACTTTTCCAAAAGTGACCCGCTGTAAAAGCTGAACCGATATCAGCCGCTATCGCAGCATCGGGGCATGTACTCACTCTCCCTTACCACCGCCATTTCCGATCTGCCAAACAAACGGCGGCTCAGTTCCATTCACCACCCAGTCCCCCACAATCCGTGCCTTGTAAATCACCGGGTTGTGCGAAGACACGGTTCGCGCATTTCGCCAGTGGCGGTCCAGGGATTTGCCTTGACGCACATCCGACGCACCCAGTGCGTTGAACAATTGCGTCGTCGCGCGCTGAATCAACTCCGATACCACTACCTGCGCCGTGGCGGACTCAATTTCCGCCGCCACATTGGCTTCCCGCTCCAGCCCTTCATCTGCCCCAAACCGTGCCAGATAGGCCCGTTGCGCCGGCACCGCTGCTTTCAACGCACTCGCTTCGGCGGCATACACCAGGGCTGCCACTTCACCCACTACGTGTTGAATCTGCGAGTCCTGACTGACATGCGGTGCATTGCCATGGCTGTAGATACGCGTGCGATGACGCACCTGATGCGCCACGTCGTTGAGCGCCGCGCGGCCGATTCCGGCGAGGGTGGCCAATAGCACCAGCTGATAAAACGCCGTCTGGTATTTGAAGCGGGTAGCAAAGTCGATCACGTTTTCTGCTTCCACCACCGCATCGGTAAACCGCGTGGTGCCACTGCCGGTCGTGCGCTGGCCAAAACCGTCCCAGTCATCGCTCTGTACCACGCCGGGCTGGCGCGTGCGGGTGGCTGCGATGACGTCGCCGCCGGTGTCGCTGCGCTGGGCGTACACGTCAATCCAGTCAGAGAAAATGCTCCCGGTGCTGTAAAACTTTTCACCGTTGAGCGTCCATTTATCACCGTCAGGGCTGACCTGGGTGACGACGTCGCCGATGGCCACATTGCCGATTTCGGTCCAGGCGCAGCCGACGATGTCGCCATCGACAAAGCGCTTGAACCACAGGTCGCGGCCAGCGCCGGGTGGCGCATTCAGGCGGTCTTCAACAAACGCGAAGTGCCCGCGCAAGGCCTGGGGCACGTTGGAGTCGGCGGCAGCCAGCTCGATCAACAGTTCAAACAACTGCGGCAACGAAGCACCGCCGCCGCCGTATTCCACCGGCACGCGCACTGCGCCGAAGCCGGCTTGCTTGAGCCACTGAATCGGCTCATAGGGCAGGGTGCGGGTCTGCTCGCGCTCAACCGCGCCGCCGGCGATGCGCTGGAAGATCGGCCGAAAACGTGCGGCCAGCGTGGGGTAATCGACGCCGGTGGACAGCGGGTTGATCACATGTTGCTCGGTCATGGGAACAGCTCCTTGGCAGTGTTCAAGTTCCCTGGTGATTGCACAGTCCGTGCCGGGCACTACGGCCTGTATTTGCTGCGCGGGCCAACGATTTACTGTTGCTCCAGCAACAGCGGATCGACAAATCGACGCGATCCATGACATCAGCGACCACGCGTCGAGCCGCTTGATGTTGTGCCGTAGCGCTTGCGCCTTCAGGGTTTGCCAGCGACTGGCACGCTTGCTGCTCAAGCCCTCACTCCATCCCTTCGTACGAGGTACTGCCAGATGAGTCAGCAAGCTGTGAAATTTGCCTATTGGGTGCCCAACGTCAGCGGCGGGCTGGTGGTCAGCAAGATCGAACAGCGCACCGATTGGGGCATCGACTACAACCGCAAACTGGCGCAATTGGCCGAAGCCGCCGGTTTTGAATATGGCCTCACCCAAATTCGTTTCACTGCCGGTTACGGCGCAGAAAACCAGCATGAATCCGTGGCGTTCAGCCATGCATTACTGGCGGCAACCACCACACTCAAAGTGATCGCGGCGATCCTGCCCGGCCCGTGGCAACCGGCGTTGGCGGCGAAGCAACTGGCGACTATCGACCAGCTCACCAACGGCCGTATCGCAGTGAATATCGTCAGCGGCTGGTTCAAGGGTGAGTTCCAGGCCATCGGCGAACCCTGGCTGGAGCACGATGAGCGCTACCGTCGTTCCGAAGAATTTATCCGCGCCCTGAAAGGCATCTGGACGCAGGACAATTTCACCTTCAAGGGCGACTTCTACCGCTTCAACAACTACACCCTCAAGCCCAAACCGCTCGGCCAGCCGGAAGTGTTCCAGGGCGGCAGCTCGCGGGCAGCACGGGACATGGCCGCACGTGTATCGGACTGGTACTTCACCAACGGCAACACGCCGGAAGGCATCAAGGCTCAGGTCGACGACATCCGCGCCAAAGCTGCGGCGAATAAGCATTCGGTCAAAATCGGTGTAAATGCCTTTGTCATCGCCCGTGACACCGAGGAAGAAGCCCGCGCGGTACTCGCGCAAATCATCGACAAGGCTGACCCGCAGGCTGTCAAAGCGTTTGGCGACGCGGCCAAACAAGCCGGCCAGTCTTCACCGGAAGGCGAGGGCAACTGGGCCAAGTCCAGCTTCGAAGACCTGGTGCAGTACAACGACGGCTTCAAGACAAACCTGATCGGCACCCCGCAGCAAATTGCCGAGCGCATCATCGCGCTCAAGGCGGTGGGCGTGGACCTGGTGCTGGCCGGCTTCCTGCATTTTCAGGAAGAAGTCGAGTACTTCGGCAAGCGCGTATTGCCGCTGGTACGCGCGCTGGAAGCCAGGGCCGGGATCAAGCAAGTGGCCTGAGCGTTTACCGAGTAAAGACGACAACCGCCGCGCGCAGTTTGTTATTGCCGAAGCGGCACATTCGCTCGAACTCACCATGGCTGACCGGCAGGTGCTGGCAGTCCAGGGGCTGGCGGTGCTGGCTGTGGTCGACGTCCGGGTCGTGCAGGTAGACGAAGTCGTCGTCGCAGTCGGTGACCATCACCCAGTGCGGCGACTTGGAGCGGGTCAGGCGGTAGCTGCTGATCAACACCAGCGGCTGCCCGCCTTCGCGTAATACCTGAGGCAAGTCCAGGGCGCTGCCGAGTACCTGCTCGACGTCGCTGCTGGCCAACTCTTCTTCAAACGCCTCGTGCACCACGCGCATGACGTCCTTTTTATGCGGGTCGCGTACGCCGTCGAGAAACAACGGCCCGCGCACATTCACCTGCATGCGCACCCGAAAGCCCCGACGCCAGGCCGCCAGTGCCAACCCTTGCGGGCTGCAACCGCCGTGGCCGGCAGTCATGAACACGGTGGTGGCTTCGCGCCAGATCTGCAGCTCCTCGCGGCGCTGCGCGATGCGCTCAGGCACGAGCGCGCCCATGGCCATCAGCAGGCACGCGGCGCCGCAAGTGAAATCGGTGGTCTGTTGGTAATACGGCACACTGTGCGGGCGCGCGTCCTGATGCTGGACGATGCGCTTTTCCAGGCGCAGGGCGGCGGTGTGGTCCTCGTAGTAATCGTTGATCACCGCAAAGCGTCGGTAGCCATTGCGTTCATACAAGGCGAGGGCGCCGGGGTTGTCGGTGCGCACTTCCAGGCGCAGGTAGGCGCAATCGTGCTCCACCGCGCACGCCTCGATACGCGCGAGCAATTGCTTGCCCAGGCCCAGGCCGCGTGCGTGTTCGGCGATGGCGATGGAATACAGGCGCGCAAGCGACGTGCCGCGATGGAACAACACCAGCCCGTAGCCGAGCAATTGGTGGTCTTTTTCCGCCACCAGCAACTGGCCGTGGGCACGGCTGACCATCCACTGAAAGCTGCGCGCCGAGAGCCGGTCGGTGGTGAAACAGTGCTGTTCCAGTGCCACCAATTCGGGCACGTCACAGGGGGTTGCAACGCGAAAGGAAAGAGCCATATGACCGCCGTAAAAGTTGCGTAACGAAACGGGACTTCTCTAAAAGATCGTGCTTAATAGAAAAGGTCGAGTTCTCTAAAGCGGATCAAATATTATGTCGGCGGTACAAGGTCATTGGCGTGAAGTATCCGAGCAAACAGTCGCGGCGACAATAACTTCCAAGGGTTATTTTTCTGCGCTCCCCAGAGGCTCCAGTCAAGTCGTGATTATTGTCGAACGCAAGGAAGATTGGGCCTCCTACTTTCCCAGCGAAGACATCGTCACCGCTCAGGAATACCTCGAGCAAACCCGCGAAAGCGAGACAGGCAAGCGCGTGCAGGTGATCAACCTGTGCCGCAGCTACAAGTACCTGGGGCATGGTTACTACTGCTCGTTGCTGGCGGAAGCGCGAGGGCACAAGGTGATTCCCTCGGTGCGCACCATCAGTGAGCTGACCAAAAAGTCGCTGTATGGCCTGTCGCTGGATGACCTGGACAAAACCCTCGATAAAGCCTTGAGTCATCACCTCTACAGCAACACCGAAGGCTTTACCCTGACACTTTATTTTGGTCGAACCAATATAGAGCCGTTGCAGGAGTTGGCCCGCCAGTTGTTTGAAACCTTTCCGTGCCCGATCCTGTTAGTTGAGTTTCGCAAGAACAACGGCTGGCACATCGAGGGGGTCAAGTCCGGCGTCTTGCACAAGTTGCGTGACGACCAGGAAGACCAGTTTGCCCACGCCCTCGACAACTTCAGCCGCAAGATCTGGCGCCAGCCGCGCTCCCGCCGTCTGGCCCGTTACGACCTGGCGATTCTTCACGATCCCCAGGAGCAACTGCCGCCCTCCAACGCCAAGGCCCTCGAGAATTTCGTGCGAGTCGGCAAAGGTTTGGGCATCGATGTCGAACTGATCGAGCGCAAGGATTACTCGCGCCTCGCCGAGTACGACGCCTTGCTCATCCGCGAGACCACCAGCGTCGACAACCACACCTATCGCTTCGCCAAAAAAGCCGAAAGCGAAGGCCTGGTGGTGATGGACGACCCGGCGTCGATCCTGCGCTGCACCAACAAGGTTTACCTCACCGACCTGCTCAACAGCCATCAGCTGGGCATGCCCGCCACCGAAATTCTCTACAAGGAGCGACCGGAAGATTTCGAACGGGTGGGCGAGCGCCTCGGCTTTCCGCTGGTGTTGAAGATCCCCGACGGCTGTTTCTCACGGGGTGTGATCAAGGTGGAAAGCCAGGAAGCATTGCTCAAGGCCACCGCCGAGCTGTTCGAACATTCGGTATTGCTGCTCGCCCAGGAATTCTTTTACACCGAGTACGACTGGCGCATCGGCGTTCTCAACCGCAAGCCGATTTTTGCCTGCCAGTACTTCATGTCCAAGGGCCATTGGCAGATCTACAACCACAAGGCCATCGGCCAGGATATCAACGGCGAATGCCGCACCCTGGCGGTCCACGAGGCGCCCAAGGCGGTGGTGGAGCTGGCGGTCAAGACGGCCAACCTGATTGGCGATGGCCTTTACGGTGTGGACCTCAAGCAGTCCGGCGACAAGGTGGTGGTGATTGAGGTCAATGACAACCCGAACATGGATGCCGGCATCGAAGACGCCTATTTGCAGGACGACTTGTACGCGCTGGTGCTGGAGGAATTTGTGCGGCGCCTGGAGTTGAAGCGCCAAGGCCAGGTGTGGTGACGCGCGATGATTCAGCGCTTTGAGTTAGCCGATGGAAAGCTGTGCAGTGGGGCGCGTGACGATGCCCCCGTCATGTTGTTCAACAACCCGGATTTGCCTGAGCGCGAATGGCTACGGGACCACCATAAACTCGACGAGCACGCCCTGGCCTCGGCGCTCGACCCGGATGAAGTGTCACGGATCGAGTTTCACCCTGACTACCTGTTTCTGATCTGGAAGCGCCCGGAGAATTACTCCGGCGGTGGCAACCTGGTGTTTGAAGTGTCGTCCTGCGGCCTGCTGTTTTCGCCGGGCCGTTTGCTGGTGATTGCCACGGATGAAACCCCGTTGTCGGGGCTCGGTGCACGGCGGCCATTGCACACGCCGCTGGATGTGTTGCTGGACCTGTTGCTCAATAATATCCATCACTATCTGGGCCACCTGAAGGTGATC
This sequence comes from Pseudomonas sp. PWP3-1b2, assembly GCF_049896045.1. Taxonomy (NCBI): domain Bacteria; kingdom Pseudomonadati; phylum Pseudomonadota; class Gammaproteobacteria; order Pseudomonadales; family Pseudomonadaceae; genus Pseudomonas; species Pseudomonas sp. PWP3-1b2. The sequence goes on along the minus strand of NZ_JAFCTN010000072.1, from coordinate 7,438 downwards.
AAGCTGGTTGCGCGCGAGTTGCAGCAGCAGTTCAACGCGTCGATGAGTAATCACCATTTAATGCAGATGTTCAGTCTCAGTGAGAGTTTGATTTATTACATCAATGCGCTGCACAGCAACGGCGCGGTGTTGTCGCGCTTGCGTAATCATGGCGAGAAGGAGCATTTCAGCCCACAGATTCTTGGGTTGATTGATGATCTGATTATTGAGAACCATCAGTGCTACAAGCAGGCGGAGATTTACTCCAATGTGTTTTCCGGGTTGATTGATGCGCGCGGAAATTTGATGAACAACAGTATGAATAACCTGTTGCGCAAGTTGACACTGATCAACGTGGTGTTTTTGCCGCTTAACTTGATTGCCAGTGTGGGCGGGATGTCGGAGTTCAGCATGATGACGGCGGGGACGCCGTGGTGGGTGTCGTATCCCTTGCTGATGGTGGCGATGGGGGTGGGGGCGGGGTTGATGGTACTGGGGTTGAAGCGGATAGCGGGTGGGCGGTGAGACTGTCTGGCGGGGTACGTATCCGTTAGCGGGGCTAAGGTTGATACTGGTTGCGCAACTCAACGGCCATACGCTATCCCTGTGGCGAGCGGGCTTGCCCCGCGTTGGGCTGCGAAGCAGCCCCAGAACCAGCGCCCGAAGAATACCTGACTCACCGCATTGTTGCTTTTAGGGTCGCTTCGCAACCCAACGCGGGCGGTGCGACGATTCGACAAGCCCGCTCGCCACAGAGATGGTGTTCGTCCTGTCAGACAGATTTCCAAAGACCTTGAATATGTACCCAAAAACCCAGAAACCCCTACTGCAACGTCAACACCTCAAACCCCTCAGCCGTCACCGCCACCGTATGCTCCCACTGCGCCGACAACCCGTTATCCCTGGTCACCACCGTCCAGCCATCTTTCAAGCTGCGCACTTTAGCGCTGCCCTGATTCAGCATCGGCTCCACCGTAAACACCATCCCCTCACGCAATTCCATACCGGTACCCGGCCGCCCGAAGTGCAGGATCTGCGGCTCTTCATGCATCTCCCGGCCAATACCATGGCCACAATATTCACGCACTACGCTGTAGCCATTGGCCTGCGCATGGCTCTGAATCGCGTGCCCGATATCGCCCAGCCGGGCCCCAGGCTTGACCACACGAATACCGGCCCACATCGCCTCAAAGGTCTTTTCCACCAGCCGCTGCGCTTTGGGCGCGACGTCGCCGATCATGTACATCTTGCTGGAATCGGCAATAAAACCGCCTTTCTCCAGGGTGATGTCGATGTTGATAATGTCGCCATCCTTGAGGATGTCCTTGGCACTGGGCATCCCATGACACACCACCTCGTTGATCGACGTGTTGATGCAATACGGGTAGTCGTACTGCCCAAGGCTCGCCGGGCGGGCGTTCAAGTCGTTGCGGATGAAGGCTTCAACGGCGCTGTCCAGCTCCAGAGTGGAGCGGCCGGCGGCAACAAAGCTGTCGAGCATCGTGAACACCTGGGCCAGCAGGCGCCCGGACTCACGCATCACGGCAAGCTGTGCGGCAGTCTTGATCATCAGCCGCGCCCCCGGATCAGGTCGGGTTTGTCCAGCAACAGTTTGTTGATCAGGTCGTTGTAAGCCAGGCTGGGGTTCAGTTCGGCGAGCAGGCCGATCTTGATCCAGAATTCGGCTTGGGCGTTGATGGAGCGGTCCATGGTGGCGCTGGCCAGGCGTAGCTGTTCGTGCAATTGGTCGGTGATCTTGACGATGCCCATAGGGTTCACTGCGGTGATGGAATATACAAAGCGTATACGTTTCGTATATTAATCGTAAACCCTCGCCGGCTAAATGGTGGTTGACCATTGACTTGCCTGGTAGCCGCCGGTTAATTTCGTGACATGAAATTACAAACCTTCCGCAGTCAGCCGAGCATGATTATTACCGCCATTCCTCATTTGGCGGGATAGCACACGGCTGCACCCAAACCCGCCCTGGAGGCGGGTTTTTTGTTTTTCCGTCTTCAGGGCCTTTGATAAAAAGCCAGGAGACACCCATGAGCACGTGCCCCGTTACCCCTGCCAGCGACACGGGATTACTTGAGCACTACGTGAAGAAGATCCTCGCCGCCCCGGTCTATGACCTGGCGGTGCGCACGCCTTTGCAGCTGGCGCCGGCGCTGTCGACGATGCTTGGCAACCAGATACTGCTCAAGCGCGAAGACCTGCAACCGACCTTCTCCTTCAAGATTCGCGGCGCCTACAACAAGCTGGTGCAGCTCACGGCTGAGCAAAAGGCGTGCGGCGTGGTCACGGCGTCGGCGGGCAACCATGCGCAGGGCGTGGCGTTGGCAGCGCGGGAGTTGGGGATAGAGGCGCGTATCGTCATGCCGTGTAACACGCCTGCGTTGAAGGTGCTGGGCGTGCGCTCCCGGGGCGCCGAGGCGGTGTTGCAGGGGGAGAGTTTTCCGTTTGCCCTGGCCTACGCGCTGCAATTGGCCGAGGCCTCGGGTTGCACCTTTGTGTCGCCGTTTGATGACCCGGACGTGATTGCCGGCCAAGGCACCGTGGCCATGGAAGTGTTGCGCCAGCAGCAAGGTCCGCTGGACGCTATTTTCGTGCCGGTGGGCGGGGGCGGCTTGATCGCGGGAATTGCCGCCTACGTCAAATACCTGCGGCCTGAAGTGCGCATCGTCGGAGTTGAACCCGAAGGCTCCAGTTGCCTGTTGGCTGCACTGCGTGCGGGAGCGTGCGTGGTGTTGCCGAGCGTCGACGGGTTTGCCGATGGCACCGCCGTGGCGCAAATCGGCGCCTATGGTTTTGAGATCTGCCGGGCGTGGGTGGATGAGGTCATCACTGTCAGCAACGACGAATTATGCAGCGCCATGAAGCTGATTTACGACGACACGCGCTCCATCACCGAGCCTTCCGGTGCGTTGGCGGTGGCGGGCATTCGCAAGTACGTCGCGCAACACGGGGTCAGCGGGCAAACCCTGGTGGCGATCAACTCAGGCGCCAATATCAATTTTGATAGTTTGCGATATGTTGCTGAAAGAGTCGCCGCCCAGTGTGAAGTTTAAGCGAAGTGTCGAGTTAAACGATTAATCCCAGCTGATCGAAGAAGATTTAATGACTGAATGTAAAAACCTGAGCGACTTATATAGCAAGTGCGGCCACTTATGAGGAATGGTTACAACGAGTGACGACTTTGCCGAGTAATCTGAGTGTTGAAACGTCTTCCAGGGTCGGCAAGACATGGCGGGCGAGTGATCCGCCGGCAGTTGATTGGTCATATAAATTCATTGGCGGTCTCATAAAAGGAGAGGTTAGCCATGCTTTCGGAATTAGAACTTCGCAGCATTATTGAAGGAAGTTTCCTGCCCAAACGGTGCGAATGCATCAAAGCCGAAGACGCTTCGCTGACGATCAAGGTCTATGACGACCATGACCGTGACCGAGTGGATTTGGAAGTCAAAGGTATAAACGCCGACAAACTCGACAGCAGTCGAGCCATTTGCAACCTGATTGCCGGGTTGCGCGAAGACCTCAAGCACACCCAGGCACCCACGCTGCAAAGAGTGGGCGGGCGCGGCTACTACTAGGCGGATGTTTGAGGTTGAGTCACCGATGACCTGTGGGCCTGGATAAACGCCAGGCCCAGTACGGTTTCTGTCGCCACCGCCAACAGGATTCCCGGCCCGGCGTTTCCATTGATCCACTCCCCAAAACCCAATACAGCGAGCACCAGGCAACCGGTGATAAACCCGGTGGTCAGGGCGCGGCGTGTCTCGGAGGGTGGCGCGTGGCGGGCACGATAAAAAATGATGCCGATGGCCAGGAACAATGCGGCATTACGCCGTGATACCAGCCCGGTCGCGCTGGAATATTCGACACTCCACAGCCATAACAACAGCTCGGGGCGCAGACCCCAGACCAATGCAAGGGCAAAGCAGAGCAGGGCGGTAAAGAGGGCGAGCGTATAAAAGCGAAACGGCATGACGAATCCTTTCGGCTGCGGGACGAGCGCGAGAGGATACCAGCTATTGCGCCGCCCTATGTCGTCACCCTTCAGTTCTGAAACAGGCAGGCGCTGGACATTTTGCGATAACTCACGTTTTTCAACTCGCCGGCTTTATCCAGATACTTGATGGATGCATCGATCACTTTGCATTCATCTGTCGTCGTTTCATTCATTGCGATTACTTTGTGTATGTTCAGGGGCACGCTGTAGCGATACGGCACCGGCTCTGATTCTGCGTGTGCGATTGCCGATGCGGCAGCCAGCGTGAGGGTGCAGCAGAGGAGCGCTGGGAATTGCAGTTTCATGTGGATTTTCCATCAGTGATGCGGCTCATCGAAATGATGACCCGGCGCCGCACGCTCAGCCGATGGCTGCAACAGTGCGGTCGGCCCACTGTTAACCCCCAGCCTTAACCATTGATTAAATGAGGGTTTTCAAGGAACTTCCTACATGTATCAGGTAGATTGCCCATCCCGTCGCTGATAGTTCCTACCCAGCAGGGTGGCTCAGTTCTGGAAATCGCACGCTTCGGACATTTTGCGATAACCCACGTCCTCCACCTTGCCAGCCTTGTCCACGAACTTGATGTCCGCATTGATGACCTTGCAGTCATTGGTTGGGGTTTCGTTCATGGCAATCACCTTGTCGATGTTCAAAGGCATGCCGTATTGATAAGGCACAGGTTTGGACGCAGCCTGCTGAGTGTCGGCTTGGGCAAGGCCGGATACCGCAGCCAGGGCCAGCGTGCCGGTGAACAGTAACGTACGCAGTTTCATGGGGGTTCTCCGCAAGTCGTTCGCGGGCGCATCAACATGATGCGCCCGCGGCCGCACGGGCCCCAGGGGGCGATGAGTGCGGTCACTTTCAGAGTCGACTCGGGGGATTAACCGCTGATTAATCTTCGGCTAACTGACAAAACCTTCATGAACGCCCGTTCAGGCTAACTGCTGGCGATACGGAAGGTCCGGCCCGGTCTTGCTGCACGTAAGCGCGGCGGCGCGAATGGCAAAGCCAAGCATGCCGTCGATGTGCTCGCGGGTCAGTTGTTGCAGGCCCGCCACCGAGTCCAGTCCGCGCTCGGTCAGCCAGGCGATCAGTGCGGCCTGGAAGGTATCGCCGGCACCGACGGTGTCGGCCATCACCACCTTGACGGCCGGTGCCGACCAGGTGCCGTGCTGGCGACTGAACACGGTTGCGCCGTCGCCACCGCGCGTGAGGAACACCAACTGGCAGCGGTGTTTCAGCCAGCCTTGCAGCACGCTTTGTGGCGACTGGTCGGGGTAGAGCAGGTGCAGGTCTTCGTCGCTGACTTTGATCAGGTCGGCATGCTTGACCAGCTCCGCGATGCGGTCACGCCACAGCTGAATATCCGGCTGCGGGTTGAGGCGCACGTTGGGGTCGAGGCTGATCAGGCGCTTGCCGCTTTCGCGCTTGACCAGGCTCAGCAGGGTGTCGCCGATAGGCTGAACCACCAGTGAAAACGAGCCGATGTGCAGGCCGCGAATGTCATCGCCCAAGGCCGGCAGGTGCGTCACCTCCAGCTGGCGATCGGCGCACCCTTCGCCACGAAAGCTGTATTGCGGCGAGCCATTGGCGCCCACTGCCACCATCGCCAGCGTGGTCGGCGCGGCAAACTCGACCAAATATCGCTCATCCACGCCCTCATCCTTGAGCACCTGCAATAGCCGGCGCCCGAGAAAGTCGGTGGACACGCCGCCGAACAAACCCGCCTCAATGCCCAGACGGCGCAAACCCACCGCAACGTTGAACGGCGAGCCACCGGCAATCGCCTTGTAATTGACCCTGGAAGCCTGCCCGCTGGCATCTTCTTCACTGAAAAAATCAAACAGCGCTTCGCCACACACCAAATACATAGTCGCTCGCTCTTAAAGGGTTGCCACGAGCTGCTGATAGCGCTCGTAGGCATGTTGGTAGGCGCTCACGTTCTCGGCGACCGGCAGCGTACGGCTGGTCGGGTCGACGCTCACGCATTTGTCGCACAGGCTGGCCAGCGATTCACCGGACTGGCTCCACGCCGCCTGGATCGCCGCGCCCAGGGCTGCCGCTTCGCTTTGTTCGGTGCAGACCACTTCGGTGTTCATGATATCGGCGACCATCTGCCGCCACACCGGGCTTTTTGAGCCGCCGCCGATCAAGCGGATGCTCTGGCTTTGCAGGCCGGTCTGGCGCAGCAGGTCCAGGCCGTAACGCAGGCCGAAGGTGGTGCCTTCCACCACCGCGCGGCACAGGTTGGCGCGGGTCAGGTTGGTCATGGTCAAACCGTGCAAGCTGCCGGTGGCGTGGGGCAGGGCGGGCACGCGCTCGCCGTTGAGGAACGGCAGCATGCTCACGCCGTCGGCGCCAATCGGCGCGTCGGCGACCCGTGCGTTGAACGCGGCCAGGTCGAGGTCGAACAGCTCGCGAATCACTCCAGTGGCGTTGGTCAGGTTCATGGTGCAGATCAACGGCAACCAGCCGTCGCTGGAGGAACAGAACGTCGCGACAGAAGCCTGCGGGCTCACATTCGGCTGATCGGCGAAGGCGTAGACGGTGCCCGATGAACCGAGGCTCATGGTGATCACGCCAGGGGCGATATTGCCGGTGCCGATGGCGCCCATCATGTTGTCGCCGCCGCCGCTGGACACCACCGCATTGGGGTTGATGCCCAGGCGTTCGGCAATCGCAGGCAGAATGCTGCCGACGATTTGATTGGCTTCGACCAGTGCCGGCAGGGCCGCTTCGAGACGCCCGCTGGGGTCGATGTGCTTGAGCAGTGCCACGTCCCATTCACGGGTGCGCACGTTGAAATAACCGGTGCCCGATGCGTCGCCGTATTCGGCAACGGCGCGACCGGTCAGCCAGTAGTTCAGGTAATCATGGGGCAGCAGGATATGCGCGATACGCGCGAAGACATCCGGGTGTTGTTCGCGGGTCCAGAGCAGCTTGGACACGGTGTAGCCCGGCGCGATGGCCACGCCGAGGCGTTCCAGCGAACCGCTTTCGCCGCCCAGGTAATGCAGCAGGCGGTCGTTTTCTGGCGCGGTTTCGGTGTCGCACCACAGTTTGGCGGGGCGCAGCACCTGGCCGTTGTCATCCAGCAATACCAGGCCGTGTTGCTGGCCGGAAACGCCGATGCCGAGGATGTGCTGGCCGTCCACGCCGGCCTGTTGCAGGGCGCGGTGAGTGGCTTCGGTAAAGGCGTCCAGCCATTCCTGGGTGTGCTGTTCGCGGCGGCCATTGGCACCGCTGATCAGCGTGTGTGCCGCAGCGCCCAGGCCCAGCACCTTGCCGCTGGAGGCGTCGAGCACAATAGCCTTGGTGCCCTGGGTGCCGCAGTCGATGCCGAGAAACAGGTTTTGCTGGGTCATGATGATTTGCTCAGCAGTCTTGTTTTTGTTGAGGTGTAAACCCGATCAACTGTGGGAGCTGGCTTGCCTGCGATAGCTG
>NZ_JAFCTN010000071.1:0-16194 GCF_049896045.1 Pseudomonas sp. PWP3-1b2 | reverse complement strand
TGGTGGGGCGAGGACTTTTTGGTTACTTTTGGGTCCTTCCAAAAGTGACCCGCTGTAAGAGCGGAACCGATATCAGCGGCTACCGCAGCAATGGATATGTACCCCGACAAACCGCCATCGCAGGCAAGCCAGCTCCCACATTAATCAGGTTTCTTCAGAAGAACTCAGCGCACAGCCTCGAAAAGCCCAGTAGCCCCCATGCCACCACCCACGCACATGGTAACGATGCCATAGCGCAAACCCCGCCGTTGCAGCTCGCGCACCAAGTGCCCCACCTGCCGCGACCCCGTCATGCCAAACGGATGCCCAATCGAAATCGACCCCCCATTCACGTTGTACTTGGCGTTATCAATCCCCAGCCGATTCCGCGCATACAGGCATTGCGACGCAAACGCCTCATTGAGCTCCCACAAATCAATATCCGCCACCTCCAACCCCTTGGCCTTGAGCAACTTGGGCACCGAAAACACCGGGCCAATGCCCATCTCGTCAGGCTCACACCCCGCCACCGTAAACCCACGAAAATACGCCTTGGGCTTAAGCCCCAGCGCCAAAGCTTTATCCAGGCTCATCACCAACGTCATCGAAGCGCCGTCAGACAACTGCGAAGAATTCCCGGCCGTCACCGAACCGTCCTCGGCAAACACCGGCTTCAGCCCTTGCAGACTCGCCAACGTCGTATCAGGGCGATTACAGTCATCGCGATCCACCACCCCCTCAAGCACCTGCACAGCGCCGGTGTTCTTGTCCTCGACCTTGTACTTGACCGCCATCGGCACGATTTCATCGTCGAACAACCCATCAGCCTGAGCCTGGGCCGTGCGCTGCTGACTTTGCAGCGCATACAGGTCCTGCTCTTCACGGCTGACGTTATAGCGGCGCGCCACAATCTCGGCCGTCTGCCCCATCGGGAAGTAGATGCCCGGCACCTGCTCCTTGAGTAACGGGTTAATCAGGTTATCGGTGTTGACGCTCTTCATGGTCAAGCTGATGGACTCAACACCACCGGCGACGATGATGTCGCTGCAACCCGAGGCAATCTGGTTGGCCGCAATGGCGATCGCCTGCAAGCCCGAGGAACAGAAACGGTTGAGGGTCATGCCCGCCACGCCGGTGCCCAATTGCGAGAGCACCGCCACATTGCGCCCGATGTTGTAGCCCTGTGCGCCCTCGTTGGAGCCCGCACCGACAATGCAATCCTCCACCAAGGCCGGGTCGATGCCATTGCGGGCCAGCAGCGCGTTGACGCAATGGGCTGCCATGTCATCCGGGCGAGTCTGGTTGAACTTGCCGCGAAAGGATTTGGCCAGGCCGGTTCGCACGCTGTCGACGATCACTACATCACGCATGGGCTACCTCGATCTTGTCGTTGTTGGGAGATGGATCGAGCATAGATCCAGGCATTCCCAACCGCGACGATCATTCACCCCGGATATGCACACGCATGAGCGCACCGCTTTCTGTGGTAAGCGGGCTTGTTGTGGCAGGTGGGTTTGTCTTGGCAGGTGGGCTTGCTGTAGTGAGCGGGCTTACTGTGGCGAGCGGGCTTGTCGTGGCGAGCGGGCTTGCCCCGCGTTGGGGCGCGAAGCGGCCCTGATCCAGGCGCCGCATTACTCCAGTCAGAACTTGTTGGCAGGTTTTGGGACTGCTCCGCAGCCCAACGCGGGGCAAGCCCGCTCACTACAGTAAGCCCGCTCGCCACAACAAGCCGCTGCACATCCACCTACTTCTTCTTGCCTTTCTTATCGTGCTTGTCGGTCTGTTCGAACGCCTCTTCCAGCGCTCGGTTGATGGTGCGCAGCACCTTGACCCGCGCCCAGCGCTTGTCATTCGCCTCCACCAGGGTCCAGGTGGACATCTCGGTGCTGGTGCGATCGACCATATCGCCCACCGCCGCGCGGTAGTCGTCCCATTTGTCGCGGTTGCGCCAGTCGTCTTCGGTGATCTTGAAACGCTTGAAAGGAATGTTTTCGCGGGATTGGAAGCGTTCCAGTTGAGTCTGCTTGTCGATTGCCAGCCAAAACTTGACCACGATCACACCCGCATCTCGCAGTTGCTCCTCAAAGTCGTTGATCTCGCCATAGGCGCGCATCCAGTCCGTCGGGGTGCAGAAGCCTTCAACGCGCTCTACCAACACGCGGCCGTACCAGGAGCGGTCGAACACGGTGAACATGCCGCGCGCCGGGATTTTCTGCCAGAACCGCCACAAGTAAGGCTGCGCGCGCTCGTCTTCACTCGGCGCGGCAACGGGCACGATGTGGTACTGACGCGGGTCCAGCGCGGCGGCCACGCGACGGATCGCGCCGCCCTTGCCCGCCGCGTCATTGCCTTCAAACACGGTCACTAACGCGTGCTTGCGCATGCGTTTGTCGCGCATCAGTCCGGAGAAGCGCGCCTGCTCGGTGATCAGCTGTTCTTCGTAATCGTCCTTGTCCAGGCGCAAGGTCATGTCGAGGCTGTCGAGCAGGCTCTTTTTGTCCACCGACGCAATCAACGGCGCCGGGTTCATGCCGCTGGCCTTGGCCTTGGAGACTTTCAGGGCATTTTGCAGGCTTTCGAGGAGGATCTTGCCCACGGTGAGGCTGCGGTAATGCGCATCGACGCCTTCGATCACATGCCATGGCGCGTAGTCGCGGCTGGTGCGGCGCAGGATGCGCTCACCGAAATGCACAAACTTGTCGTAGGTCTTGGACTGCTGCCAGTCCAGCGGGCTGATGCGCCAGCTGTGCAGCGGGTCGTCGGCGAGGGCCTTGAGCCGCGCTTTCATCTGTTTTTTGGAGAGGTGAAACCAGAATTTGAAGATCAGCGCGCCTTCATCACAGAGCATTTTTTCCAGGCGCTCGGCGCCAGCGATGGCCTGGTCCAGGCGCGCATCCTTGATCTGCCCGTGTACCCGGCTTTGCAGCATCTGGCTGTACCAGTTGCCGAAAAAAATACCCATGCGGCCCTTGGCCGGCAGTTGCCGCCAGTAGCGCCAGGCCGGAGGGCGCGCCAGTTCTTCGTCGGTTTGCTGATCGAAGGTGCGCACCTCAATCAGGCGCGGGTCCATCCATTCATTCAGTAGCTTGACGGTCTCGCCCTTGCCGGCGCCTTCAATGCCATTGATCAGGATGATCACCGGGAAGCGCTTCTGCTGTTGCAGCTCGTACTGCACCTCCAACAGGGCCTCACGCAGGGCCGGCACTTCAGCTTCGTAGGTGTCTTTGTCGATGGCGTGACCGATTTCGGCGGATTCGAACATGGGCAGCTCCGTTTCAAGATGGATCAAGACTAGCGGATTGGGCAACAACACGCGGGAGGAAATTCCACCCGCGCTTGCCATGGGTCAATTCGTTGCCGGTTGATGGGCTAGAATGACCGCCTTGTTTTTGCCTGCTTCCATATTCAGAGCCGCCCATGACCCCCATCACCCACGCCCAGCTCGACTGGGACGATCAAGGTCGCCCGCACTCGCGGGCCTTCGACGATGTGTATTTTTCCGACACGTCGGGCCTTGAAGAAACCCGTTATGTGTTTCTCGAACAGAACCGTTTGCAAGAGCGCTTCGCGGCCTTGCCGGCGGACGGGCGACTGGTGATCGGCGAGACCGGGTTCGGTACTGGCCTGAATTTTCTGTGCGCCTGGCAACTGTTCGAACAACACGCCGTGGCCGGTGCACGCCTGCATTTTGTGAGCGTTGAAAAATACCCGCTGAGCCACGCCGACCTGCAACGCGCCCTCGCCCTCTGGCCTGAGCTTCAGCCGTTCGCCGAGGCATTGCTGGCGCAGTACCTGGCGATCCACTCAGGCTTTCAGCGCCTGGTGCTGGATAACGGACGCGTGACCCTGACCCTGTTGATCGGCGATGCTCTGGAGCAACTGCCACAGCTGGATGCACAGATTGACGCGTGGTTTCTCGACGGCTTCGCCCCGGCGAAAAACCCCGACATGTGGACCGCCGAGCTGTTTGCCGAACTGGCGCGGCTGGCCGCGCCCGGCTCGACCATCAGCACCTTCACCAGCACCGGCTGGGTGCGCCGCTTGATCAACGCCGCCGGTTTTAAGATGAAGCGCACGCCGGGCATCGGCCACAAATGGGAGATTTTGCGCGGCGAGTTCCTCGGCTGGCCCTCGGAAACCCCCGCGCCACCGGCTGCCAAGCCGTGGTTCGCACGGCCGCCGGTAATTGCCGGCGAGCGCCACGCCATGGTCATCGGCGGCGGCCTCGCCGGTTGCGCCACCGCCGCCAGCCTGGCCGCCCGTGGCTGGCGCGTCAGCCTGCTGGAACGTCACGCGGGCCTGGCCGAGGAAGCCTCGGGCAACCCTCAGGGCGTGCTGTACCTCAAGCTGTCGGCCCACGGCACGGCGTTGTCCCAGCTGATTCTCAGCGGCTTTGGCCACACGCGGCGCCTGCTGGAGCATTTGCACCGAGGCGTCGATTGGGATGGCTGCGGCGTGCTGCAACTGGCGTTCGACGCCAAGGAAGCCCAGCGCCAGGCGCAGCTTGCAGATGCCTTTGCACCGGATTTGCTGCACCTGCTGGACCGCGAACAGGCCCAACAAAGGGCCGGTATTGAACTGGCCCAGGGCGGCCTGTTTTTCCCCGAAGGCGGCTGGGTACACCCGCCTGCGCTGTGCAAGTGGCAGGCACGTCAACCCGGAATCACGGTGCTGAATCATCACGATGTGCTCGACCTGCGCCGCCTCGACGGTCAATGGCAAGCGTGGGACGGCGAACACCTGCTCGCCAGTGCCCCCGTGGTGGTATTGGCAGGGGCCGCCGACATCCAGCGCTTCGCCGACCTGCCCCTCAAACGCATTCGCGGGCAAATCACCCGACTGGCGCAAACCGCGCAAAGCCAGGCCCTGGCGACCGTGGTGTGCGCCGAAGGCTACGTGGCCCCGGCGCGCCTGGGCGAGCACACCCTGGGCGCAAGTTTCGACTTCAAGAACCAGGACCTGACACCCACCGCCACCGAGCACGCCGGCAACCTGGAGATGCTGCGCGAGATTTCCACCGACCTGGCCCACCGCCTGGGGGCCGACGCGATGGCCCCGGAACAACTCGAGGGCCGCGCCGCCTTCCGTTGCACCAGCCCCGACTACTTGCCGATCGTAGGCCCGCTGGCCGAACGAATCGCGTTCGACCAAACCTACGTCGCGCTGCGCAAGGATGCCCGCCAGACCCCACAGGTCGCCTGCCCGTGGCTGGACGGCCTGTACATCAACAGCGGTCACGGCTCGCGCGGCCTGATCACCGCGCCATTGTGTGGCGAACTGCTGGCGGCCTTGCTGAATGATGAGCCGCTGCCGGTGCCCTCCAGCGTGGCCGAAGCCTGCCACCCTAATCGGTTCGCCGTGCGGGCATTGATTCGTGGCACGCGCGGCTCACAGTAACGGCACCGAGCATCCGGCAATGGCCCCGGGTTTGAGGATCTCCACGGTGCGGCGCCTGATCTCAGCGGCGTCCGCCTGCTCCCGCTCTTGCAGGATCACGTTCATCTGCGTGCGGTAGTCACCGTCGGTCAAGGTTTGGCCCTGATCAAACACCGCCTGCATACGTTCCTCGAACGGCTCCGCCAGGCGACCGAGCGGCACGCTATAGGCCTTTTTCAGATAGCCGGCCCACAACGGCAATTCGACCAGATAATCCACCAGTTCGGATGAAAACTCGGCGGCACGCAGCCGAGCCTCGGCGGCGTTCAAATGGTGAGGCGCCACCTCACCCAGGCTTTCGAAACGCATATGTTTGGGTTGGCCCGGCAAATAGAAACGGTCAGCCAGGCCTTTTCGAAAGGCCAGGCTCACCTCCAGCGGGTCGGCACTGGGGTGTGCTTCGCTGTGACTCAGGGCATAGCGCTCAAGTCGGTCGAGCCGAAACAAACCCTTGCTCAAATGCAGGACCTGTTCAGCCGACAGTTGTCCGCCCTCGACAGCTTTCGACGCTTCATGAATATGGGTCAGCACTTCCAGGTTGCTGAAACTCGCGGCAGCGGCGTCGTCGCAGTTGAGCGGCGTGGCCGCACGCTCAAAAATTTCCTTGCGCAAGCCAGTATCGGATTCCACGGCGTCCAGCACCCACCACACACGCCGGCTCATGTCCTCGCGAACTTTCTTGGTATCGGCCACGCCCCCCAGCCCGGCCAGTAACATGAACAACCCATCGGAACCCGATTCCGCCCTGAGCGCATCCCAGGTCGCCTGTCGGGTGGTGACAAGCGGCCCCACGTCCTTCAACCACAACTCTCGCGCTTTTTGCTCGGTGATGCGGGCGACGTCATCCTCTAGAAAGCCCATGCCGATACCGACGCGGGCCCGGTAGTCCCTGAGCAATTGTTTGCTTGAGGTATCCAGGGAATTACCCCAAAGGTTCAGCGCCCGCGCGACATCCCGCGAGGCCGTCGAGAGCCATTGAGGCAACTCTTTGATCATATTGCTGCGCAGGCTCACAACTTCCAGATACGGCGGCCTTCGCAGCCCGACAGGCAGCTCCTGAAGCAAACAGTCGTCCAGAAACAGCAAACGCAATTCCAGCATCCGACTGACCGAAGGGGCATTGAGCAGCGGGTTGTTTTTCAGATCCAATACCCGCAGTTTGGTCGCTCCACCCAACGTCTCGCGGGAGGCTTCGGTCAGTTGCAGCTGGTTGTGGTTCAAATACAGGCGCCGCAACTCGGGCATGTTCGCCGGTATCAGCGGCAGCTCGGTCAACTTATTGTTGGCTAGATCAAGCGTATGCAGGCCCTTGAAGTGTTCAAGAAAGCGTGTGACCCCATTGTTGAGTCCCATGCGCCTGAGCGACAGCTCTCGAACATGACCAAACTCGACTTCGGCAGGCAGCGCAGGCAACTCCCCTGCCAACAGGCCGTCCAGCTTCAACACCGGAACCTGCGCCCCTGACTCATCTACCAACAGTGTTTCGCGTCTCCAGGCACGCTCAATGGCCTTGATAGCCGAAACGCGAGCCTGGCGAAAGTCCTGCCTGGCGGAGGCGCTCATTCCTCGCACGGCAACCTTGTCGTCAGACCACTGCATCAACGCCTGCCGCAACCTCTTGAGTTGGCCTTTCAATCCCTTCACGGCCTTGGCACGCGACACATGATCCGGGCCCAAGCCGTGCAGCAACCGTGCGAGCTGGCTTGAGTCGAGCGTGGGATAAAGTTTTCGCCCGTCGCGCATCAGCGCCGCCGGCAAAACCGGCGGCTCTTGCAGCACTGCTTGAATGCACGCCAAGGCTGGCTTTGGTACCGGGCGCTCGGGCCAGAGGTAACGTGCGAGCGTCTTGCGCTGCATTGCGGCCTTAGCCAGCAGATGGTGGCGCAGGAAGCTGCCACGCTGAGCGCCCGTCAGCTTCAGTGTGCCGCGCTGATAAACCGTCAGCGTATCGGTCAGGGCCTGGTAAAAACCGTCGTCGCCGGTGGCGATATCCCCCAATGCCTTACCCTGCTCATCAAAAGCCCGAACGCCGCGCGCAGACACCACCACCGTCCGGCGTACGGTCGCGTTCGGCGCACCCCGTTGTGCAATCAATTCACCCGCGACCCCATCACGGCGCACCTGCAGTGACATCGCCTGTGGCCATTCGGGCACGCGCGCCAGCAGCCCGACGGCCAGGCGCTGGGTAGCCTCGGTGGCTTGTCGAGGCCAGTACAGCCCACTGAAAGCCTGATCTTCTTCAACGAGTTGCATCACCTCGCGAGCTCGCTGCGCCAGCGCCAGCGGCACTCTCCGCGTGTCACGCAGGCGCACACGCTGTAGGGTCGGCGTGCCGGACAGCAGTTCCCACGCCATCCGAATCGGCAGGTTCGGATAGTGCAACTTGAGCAGGTCATGATCGCCAGGTTCAATCACATCGGCATGCTGATACAGCGCCTCATACACCGTTCGATGGCTGCGTGGCAGTGAAGCGAGCAGGCGTCGTTTGAGCGTGGCCTCAGCCTCGCCGGTTTTTACGCTACCGCCCAACAATGCCTGCTTTTCCTCCGCGTCCAGCGCATCCAGCAAGGTTGGCATCACCTTGCCTTCGGCCAACTGCTGCTCGGTCACAGGAATGCTTAAATCTTCGTAGTCAAAGGGCGCCGTATCGGGGTAGCGCTCAACCAGATTGTCAGCATTGCCCAGCACCTTGAAGAAGCGCCCTGTCGGCCAGCCGGGCATATGCGGCAACGCGTAGATTTGAGTGCGTGACGTGCCGGCATCCAACTGCGGCTGATGCTCGAGCTGCCAGGTCAGATCCCGAACTTTCTGCTCCTGCATAAAACGCATCACTGCATCCCGGAATCGCTCCGGCAATGGCAGGTTTTCCGAAGCCCTGTAACGCAGCTCCGGCAGGGTCAAGTCGCTGATGCTGGCAATTTCCTTCAAACGCTCGTCACTCCACGCGCCCAGGAACGGATGCAAGCGTTTGATGCCGTATGCCAGGTCTTGCCACTCCTCGGGCCGTTCCCATTCAAACCGCCAACCGCCTACGCGGTTGTGCGCGAGCGGCAGACGACCCGCCTCGCTGCGCCGTGGGTGCAGGGCCATCCACTGCCTGGTAGCTGCGTCGAAGGCTATCGCATACACGTCGCCGTCGACCTTGGCGTAAGACTGGCCATGAACCTTATAAACGCCTATTGAGTCAGCTACCGCTGCGGCAATGACACTCGGGAGCTGGCGGTAGGTGGACGACCGACGGCGCCATAACCACGCGCTGTTGTCAGCCCGCTTGATCGCCTCCATGCCATCAAAAAAATCCACAGGCTGGCTGGCCAAACGTTTGGCGGCGCCGAAGACTTTTACCCCCGCCGCAAAAACGGCCATGCCGGCAATGCTTTCAGCCACATTGACCAGATGCCCGAGTGCTTCGGCTTTTTCGTCATGGTTCCAGTCGTCGATGCCCTCGAACACCTCGCCCAGCAACTGGCCAATGCAGACACCCGTCATCAAGGCCCCCACCACCGGCACCAGAAAACCGGCGATGTTGAGCAACGTCAAACCGGCCTCCAGATAGCGCTGCAGACGCAGCCGACGGGCCTCTTCATCCGCTTGCGCGGTGGGCACCGCAAGCTCGAAAGCATCGAGCAGCAACTTGCCGGTACAGACGTTGAAATAGAAACTGGACAGGTTGCCCGTCTCCACCACCGGGTCCATGCGCGCCACTGTGCGGCTCTCGTCGAACCGCTGAAAAAACCCGAGGCGCTCGGATTCGTCCAGGTAGCCGGTAAAAAAAAGCCGATACGATTGCACCTGCAGTTTGAGGGTCAGGTACTGCTTGAAGTCATTCAGCGATGGGTACTCATACCAGGGTCGTACCGGCTCATTGGGCATGTACAGCACCACCGGCCCACTGGAAAACCCATCATCGGCGGCATTGGCCAACACCATCACACCCCATATGCAGGCGTCACCGATGTTCAGCCCTTGCCAGACCAGCGGCTTACCGTGAAACAGCAGATGCTGCACTTGGCCAGCAGGCGCATTCGCCTTGATCAACGCCAGCAACACGCTATAGGTCGGCGCGCTGATATCGCCCTTGGCGTAGGCGATGTGCAGGTCCATTTGCATGTCCATGCAGCGCGATCGTCCCAGGGTCGAAATGGCGGGGTTGTACCCGCGCTCGGTCTCGACCGATTCGCCAGGCGTCGGCAGGTTGAACACCGCCCGCAGATGCTGCTGATAGGCGCTACCGAGGTCCAGTTCGCGGCAATAGTCCACGAACGTTTCAACGCTTAGGCGTGACACGATACCGCGTCCCGTGCGGATGACTGATCCGCCCGGCATCCCGCCGGGCCCGGTCACCGACTGCGCAAAATTCTGCATCGCCGCCTGCAAGAGGCTGTGTTTCTCTATCGTGGTCCGTTCTATCACGGGGCCCACAGGGATAGTCATTCTGTAAGAGTGCCGTGGCACTTCCAGCATGTCGCGCTCGACATCCAGCGAGCCATGGCCCTTGCCCGACAGAAACCTTGTGAGCCGTTCAGCACAAAATGCCTTGAGGGGTTGGACGTTCGCCAGCAGACGCGCCGCCGCTTCCTGCGGCCGCTGGCTGTCGTCATGAGCCTGTTGCAGGGCACGGCGAGTCGCGGTATCGGCGTTAAGCCACCACGTGGGTACGGTGTTTTGCAGCACATGGGCCTTGTCCAGATCGCCAGTGATGTCCAGCAGCAAGGCGGTAACCCTTGGGTGCGTTACCGGCGTGACGATTTGATGTGAAGTCTGGGTTTGGGCCATCAGCAACTTTCCTTATTGCATTGATTAATGGCGCTCAACAATAAGGCCGATCTCGTCGCCAATTGACGCAAATACTGGGGGGTTCAAGGCCCATACCCCGTCACTATTCGCATGTTTACCAGCGTTATTTACCGCCCCTGCCCCCAAGGCCGCGCCAGCTGTGCACGTCCTTTTTGCCCGTCAAGGCCCTTTGCCTTATAACCGATTGTTCTAAAACTCCCATCATAGGCGCGGGTCAGTTTCTGGGTACGCGCCCTCAGGGCGTATTGAGTATTGACCCCTCCCCAACGGAAAAACCGGTAAGGAATTTATGTGCGGATTAGCTGGCGAGTTACGTTTTGATGCCCAACCTGCCGACCTGGCAGCCATTGAGCGCATCACCCATCACCTGGCCCCTCGTGGCCCTGATGCCTGGGGCTTCCATGCCCAAGGGCCGATTGCCTTGGGCCATCGACGCCTGAAAATCATGGACCTGTCGGACGGCTCCGCCCAACCGATGGTCGATTCACAGCTGGGCCTGAGCCTGGCCTTCAACGGTGCGATCTATAATTTTCCGGAATTGCGTGAAGAGCTGGAAGCCCTGGGCTACGCCTTCTATTCCGGCGGTGACACCGAAGTGCTGCTCAAGGGCTATCACGCCTGGGGCGAAGCACTGCTGCCAAAGCTCAACGGTATGTTTGCCTTTGCTATCTGGGAGCGCGATGCACAGCGACTGTTTATTGCCCGCGACCGTCTGGGCGTAAAGCCGCTGTATCTGTCGCGTACCGGTCAGCGCCTGCGCTTCGCCTCGGCATTGCCGGCGCTGCTCAAGGGCGGTGATATCAACCCGATTCTCGACCCGGTCGCGCTTAACCATTATTTGAATTTTCATGCCGTGGTACCTGCGCCGCGCACCTTGCTGGCAGGCATTGAAAAGCTGCCACCGGCCAGCTGGATGCGCATTGATGCCAGCGGCAAGACCGAACAGAAAGTCTGGTGGACCCTGCCCTACGGCCCCCATGACGATGAAAAAAACCTCACTCTGGAAGACTGGACCGACCGCGTGCTCGACAGCACCCGCGAAGCTGTGGCGATCCGCCAACGTGCCGCCGTGGATGTAGGCGTGTTGCTATCCGGCGGTGTCGATTCGAGCATGCTCGTTGGCCTGCTGCGTGAAGTCGGCGTGCAGGATTTGTCGACCTTCTCCATCGGTTTTGAAGACGCCGGTGGCGAGCGCGGCGACGAGTTCCAGTACTCGGACTTGATCGCCAAGCACTACGGCACCCGCCATCACCAACTGCGCATCGCCGAAAGCGAGATCATCGAGCAACTGCCGGCGGCCTTCCGCGCCATGAGCGAGCCGATGGTGAGCCACGACTGCATCGCCTTCTACTTGCTGTCGCGGGAAGTGGCCAAGCACTGCAAAGTGGTGCAGAGCGGCCAGGGCGCCGATGAGTTGTTTGCCGGTTACCACTGGTACCCGCAGGTTGACGGCGCAAGCGACCCGTACGCGGCGTATCGCGATGCGTTTTTCGACCGCAGCTACGACGACTATGCCGCAACCGTCGCACCGAAATGGCTGACCGCCAATGACGCTGCCGGCGACTTCGTCCGCGAGCATTTTGCGATGCCTGGCGCCGATGCAGCCGTGGACAAGGCCTTGCGCCTGGACAGCACTGTGATGCTGGTGGACGACCCGGTCAAACGCGTCGACAACATGACCATGGCCTGGGGTCTGGAAGCGCGTACGCCGTTTCTTGACTATCGCTTGGTGGAACTGTCGGCCCGTGTACCGGGCAAATTCAAACTGCCGGACGGCGGCAAGCAGGTGCTCAAGGAAGCGGCGCGCCGGGTGATTCCGAGTGAAGTCATCGACCGCAAGAAAGGCTATTTCCCGGTGCCGGGCCTCAAGCATTTGCAAGGCGACACCCTGAACTGGGTGCGCGATCTGCTGCTGGACCCGAGCCAGGATCGTGGCCTGTTCAACCCGGCCATGCTCGACCGCCTGCTCACCGACCCACAAGGCCAACTGACGCCGCTGCGCGGCTCCAAGCTGTGGCAACTGGCGGCGCTGAACCTGTGGCTCAGCGAACAAGGAATCTGATTCATGAAACCTAACGCCGCGGCTTACAGCCAACGCTTGCTCAAAGGTCAGGCGCCGACGTATGAGCGCCTGCAAGCCCGCCTGGCTGAAGACGGCAGCCCACTGGCCGCCGAACCGATTGCCGTGCATTGCGGCTGGGGCCGGTTGTTGATCGGCCACACGTTCCCGGACCCGGCGAGCCTGGCTCAGGAACTGCTCAACGAAAAAGCTGGCGAGCGGGACATCGCGTTGTACGTGGCCGCGCCCCAGCAGATTCTGGGGATCGATCCACAACAACTGTTCCTTGACCCCTCCGATACCTTGCGCCTGTGGTTTACCGACTACCGCCCGGCCACGCGCGTGTTTCGTGGCTTTCGGATTCGTCGGGTGCAAACCGAGGCGGATTGGCAGGCGGTCAACCAGCTCTATCAGGGGCGCGGCATGTTGCCGGTTGACGCTGAGCGCCTGACGCCTCGCCATCAAGGCGGCCCGGTGTACTGGCTGGCGGAAGACGAAGACAGCGGTGCGATCATCGGCAGTGTGATGGGCCTTAACCATCAAAAAGCCTTCCACGACCCGGAAAACGGTTGCAGCCTGTGGTGCCTGGCAGTCGACCCGCTGTGTACCCGCCCCGGTGTCGGCGAGGTGCTGGTACGCCATCTGGTAGAGCACTTCATGAGCCGTGGCTTGAGCTACCTCGACCTGTCGGTGCTGCACGATAACCGTCAGGCCAAGGGGCTCTATGCCAAGTTGGGCTTTCGTGCACTGACCACCTTCGCCATCAAACGCAAGAACGGCATCAACCAGCCGCTGTTTCTCGGCCCTGGCCCGCAGGCAGGGTTCAATCCGTATGCACGGATCATTGTTGAAGAAGCGCATCGACGTGGCATTGATGTACAGGTGGACGATGCGGCTGCCGGGCTTTTCACCCTCAGCCATGGTGGCCGACGCGTACGCTGCCGCGAATCCTTGAGCGACCTGACCAGCGCCATCAGCATGACGCTGTGTCAGGACAAGAGCCTGACCCACAAGGTGCTAAAGGCCGCCGGTTTGAAACTGCCGTCGCAGCAACTGGCGGGCAGTGCCGATGACAACCTGGAGTTCCTCGACGAGCACCAGCGCATCGTGGTCAAGCCGCTGGACGGCGAGCAAGGCCAGGGCGTTGCGGTGGACTTACAGACCATCGAAGACGTGCAGGCCGCCGTCGAAACAGCGCGCCAGTTCGACAGCCGGGTGTTGCTGGAAAGCTTTCACGAGGGCCTGGACCTGCGCATTCTAGTGATCGGTTTTGAAGTGGTCGCCGCCGCGATTCGTCGCCCCGCCGAAGTGACGGGTGACGGTCAGCATTCGATTGGCGCGCTGATCGAAGCCCAGAGCCGTCGCCGCCAGGCCGCCACCGATGGCGAGAGCAAGATCCCGCTGGACGCCGAGACCCAGCGCACCCTGCACGCCGCCGGTTTCGACTACAGCAGCATCCTGCCCCGTGGCCAAACCCTCGCCGTGCGCCGTACCGCCAACCTGCACACCGGCGGTTGCCTGGAGGACGTCACCGACATCCTGCACCCCACGCTGGTGGACGCCGCCGTGCGCGCCGCCCGCGCCCTGGACATTCCCATGGTCGGCCTGGACTTGATGGTGCCCGCCGCCGACCAGCCCGAGTATGTGTTTATCGAAGCCAACGAACGGGCTGGGCTGGCCAACCATGAGCCGCAGCCGACTGCCGAAAAATTTGTGGATTTGCTGTTTCCCCATAGTCAGCCGACAGCGTGAGAAACAGGCGGCCCTTAGCGCCGCCATCGCGGGCAAGTCGAAACGTCGCTCCCACAGGTTAAATGCATTCCAGTGTGGGAGCTGGCTTGCCTGCGATGAGGCCATTAATGGCACTACTCCCTACAAGCGATCAGGAGACTTTATGAGCCGAACCATCCCCGAACCGGATCTGAACTACCTGCAAAAAGTTTTGCTGGAAATGCTCGCCATTCCCAGCCCTACCGGTTTCACCGACACCATTGTGCGCTACGTCGCCGAGCGCCTCGAAGAGCTTGGCATCCCCTTTGAAATGACTCGGCGCGGGACCATTCGCGCCACCCTCAAGGGCCAGAAAAACAGCCCTGACCGCGCCGTGTCTGCGCACCTGGACACCATCGGCGCCGCCGTGCGCGCGATCAAGGATAACGGCCGCCTGACCCTGGCGCCGGTGGGCTGCTGGTCCAGCCGTTTTGCCGAAGGCAGCCGGGTCAGCCTGTTTACCGACAATGGCGTGATCCGTGGCAGCGTGTTGCCGTTGATGGCCTCCGGGCACGCGTTCAACACCGCCGTGGATGAAATGCCGGTGAGCTGGGACCACGTGGAATTGCGCCTCGACGCCTACTGCGCCACCCGTGCCGATTGCGATTCCCTGGGCATCAGCATCGGTGACTACGTGGCCTTCGACCCACTGCCCGAATTCACCGAAAGCGGGCACATCAGCGCCCGTCACCTGGATGACAAAGCCGGCGTCGCAGCCCTGCTCGCCGCGCTCAAGGCGATTATCGACAGTGGCGAACCGTTGCTGATCGACTGCCACCCGCTGTTCACCATCACCGAAGAAACCGGCAGCGGTGCCGCCGCCGCCCTGCCGTGGGATGTCAGCGAATTTGTCGGCATCGATATCGCCCCGGTCGCACCCGGCCAGCACTCCAGCGAGCACGCGGTGAGCGTGGCAATGCAGGATTCCGGCGGGCCGTACGACTATCACCTGTCCCGTCACCTGCTACGCCTGGCCTCCGAGAATGAGCTGCCGGTGCGCCGTGACCTGTTTCGCTACTACTTCAGCGATGCGCATTCGGCCGTGACCGCCGGCCATGACATTCGCACGGCCCTGCTGGCGTTTGGCTGCGATGCAACGCATGGCTACGAACGTACGCACATCGACAGCCTGGCCGCGCTCAGCCGCTTGTTGAGCGCCTACATCCTCAGCCCGCCGGTATTCGCCAGCGACGCGCAACCGGCCCAGGGTTCACTGGACCGCTTCAGCCATCAGATCGAGCACGAGACGCAGATGGAGAGCGACACCCGAGTGCCTTCGGTGGACAGCCTGGTCGGTCAGAAGTCCTGACGCTGGCAACAGCTGGTAACAAGGGCCCCGGCGCAGTAGCATCGCCGGGACCCACTACTTGAGGCTTGTATGCTGATTCCCTACGACGCACTTGAAGTCGACACCCTGACCCGCCTGATTGAAGACTTCGTGACGCGCGATGGCACTGACAATGGCGATGACACGCCGCTGGAAACCCGCGTATTGCGCGTGCGCCAGGCGCTGACCAAGGAGCAGGCCCTGATCGTGTTTGACCCCGAAAGCGAGCAATGTCAGTTGATGCTCAAGCATGATGTGCCCAAGCATTTGTTTGACTGAGGGTTTCTAGGCGCTGGTTTGGGGCTCTCTGGCTTGGCGTTCGAGGATCTTTTTGTAGACCTCGGCTCTGTGGACGCTGACGCCTGCCGGGGCCTGAATGCCAAACTTTATCTGAGTGCCATTGAGTTCGAGGATGTGCAGGGTGATGTTATCGCCGATGGAGATGATTTCGCCTACGGTGCGGCTTAAGACCAGCATGGCGGTTGTCCTTTTGGAGTGGCAGGGCCTTGAACATGCGCGCTGGTTGGGGTTCGGGCAATGGCTTGCTCTGAAAACAGGCGGGGACTACGGTGGGGGGTAATTTTGCTGACAGACTTGGGGTGGGGATGGGGATGGGGGGCATATCCGTTGCTGCGGTAACGGCTGGGATTGGTTCCGCTCTTACAGCGGCTCACTTTTGGAAAGACCCAAAAGTAAGCAAAAGGTCTCCGCCCCACCACTCGGCACCTCGCTAAGGCTCGGTGTGCCCGCACTCCGGCTTGAATCCGTGGGCCGCCGTGATGGGCCATCCTTGGCCCAGCACGGCTAACCCGGCGTCCTGCCGGGT
>NZ_JAFCTN010000070.1:0-16796 GCF_049896045.1 Pseudomonas sp. PWP3-1b2 | reverse complement strand
GATCAGGCGGTGGCAGCTGTGATCCGGGAGAAATACAGCCGTCAGTAACCCATGTTTGTTGTAGCTGTAATCCGTGACGCTGCCGTCAGGATCAGTCTTGCGCGTGATATCGCCCTGATCATTGCGCTCGTACTTCCAAACCGCTTCTCCACGCCTTACGACTCGTACGAACCCGTTGTCATGCTCGTAGGACGTCGGCTCGTCCTCTCCGGCAAACAACGCCACCAGGCGTCCGGCGTCGTCGTACTGATACGCCGTCACCGCCCCCAGCGGGTCTTGCTCAACTGTCAGCCGGCCTTTGTCGTCATAGGATTTGAGGTGCTGCGCGCCATCAGGGTCAACACGCTGCACCAGCCGCGCACGCTGGTCGTGCACGTACACTTCCTGGCTGCCATCGGCGTTATGAACCGTGACACTGCCGTCATCACCCCACACATACCGCGTATCCATCTGCGAAAAACTGGCCCAGTGCCGAACACTCCGTGCCGCCTTGCCAGAGCGTTCCCACTCCCAAAAGAAACTCGCCCCACCGGCCAACTGGCGTTCAAGAATGACGTGCTGCTCGTCGTACCGATAAACCTCACTTTCGCCTACGGCATTGGTCGCCGACGCCAGTCGTCCAATGTCGTCATAGCTGTAGGAAACAACGTTCTGCTCAGTAACCCAAACAAGCGGCCCAGGCCCTTCTGCCCGATGAACCTGATAGTCCACCGCAACAATATGGCCATGCTCATAGCGCAAAAGCAGCGAACGATCCACACCGTTATCGAGCCGCTCAACCCGTCCCAAAAGATCGCGGGAAACACGCAGCCTGTTGTCGTATGCATCACTGATCGCTGTCAGCGAACCATCGCGAAAGTGGTAGAACCGCGAGTCTTGAGCCAGCACTAACTCGTCAGGCAACGAACCCAGATAAATCGCAGCTTCAGCGAGGCTATTGGTGATCGCAGGCCGGGAAACAGTAGGCAACGGAAACTCGGTAATCCGATTCTCGTGGTCCGTCCAAACCACCGAATCACCCACCACCGCCAGCCGCTGCGCCAGCGAATGACTCCAGCCAAACCCCAACCCGCAATCCACTTCCACCGCACTGGTGCGATATAACCGCGTCCACTCAAACGGCAAAATCCCGTCCAAAGTGCCGTCAACCAGAGTCAGCAGTTCCTCGCCGGTCACCATCGACACCGGGCAACCGTTGGTAGCGGTCTTATCCGCAGAAGCCGCCGCATCTCCGTTGGGGTTCTTACCAGACGAGGGCACATCGTCGACATGCTCTTTCTGCTTAAGCACCGCGTTCTGCCGCGCCCGCCAGCGCATCTGCATCGTGCCTTGCTTCAACCCGCCCACCACGCCGCGAACCGCCACTGCCTTGTAGCGATCCACCGCCTGCATGAACTTCGTCAAAATCCCGAGCAGGCTCCGGACAAAGCCCACCGCAGCATCCAGAATCTGCTTACCGTACTTGACCAGCCGCAACCCCAGATAAGCCACACCTGCCGCCGGCAACGCGATGGTCAGCACTGCGCCAATCACCAGATCAATCAGCAACGACACCACAAACCCTGCGCCCACCTCGGCCATCTCGCCGGGTGGCAGCGCGTCGAGCCAGAGCATCGCCGTGCGCACCATCAGGTACAGCGCCGCCTCATCACTGGCGAGCAGCATGGCCTGTTCCATGACCTTCGGCGTGTCCGTAGCCAATTGCGCCAACTTGGCCGCCTGATCACCCAGTTGCTCGCCGAACTTCAACGGGTCTTCCAGGATCGCCTGCACCAGCTTGAGGCTGTCCCACACCTCCTTGATCGCCGCCCAACTGCCCGCCAGTACGCCGCTGCCGATTGCGCTGGCGGTCGACTGTTGCCAATACGGTTTGAATTCTTTCCATTGCTCGCGCAGCCACTGCTCCAGGTCCGCCGTCAGCCCGGCGTAGGAGGCAAACAGCGCGTCCACTTGTTCCTCTGAAACGCCGCCTTGCACCCGCACCTGGTAGCGCCCGCCGGCCGCACAGTGGTGCGAGCCCTTGCCATGCTCATCAAGCATCACCACCGTGAAGCTGCCGTCATCCAGCCCGATCACTTCAACCGGGATATCGCCGATCGGCACGTCATACACCGACTCGAATTTACTTTCGATCTTCAGCTCGCCGCCCAGCTGGCACATCACGACAGTGCCTAAAACGTCCGGATCAGTCGTGCTCACCACGGTCTGTGAATTGCCCATCCGCAACACCCGCTCCATCCCCAGCAGCGAGGGCAAATCTGCGGCATGGCTGACCGAATCCAGTGCGCGCGAATACCAGGCGCCCATTTGCTGGCGATACTCCGCCAGGCTCTGATGAAAGCCATTGAGTTCGTGTTCGATAGCGGCGATGTGAGCTGCGTGGGTCATCCGTGACGTCTCGGCAAGGGGAGAGGCGTCGGAGTCTGCCGCAGGCAAAAGCGGCTGGATGAACGGTTGGAAAAATCAGAATGGGACGACGTGGAGTGGGAAGAAAGCGCGAAAAAGTTACCTCAAGGACTACACAAAAAAGCGATCGGACTCATTGCGAGAAAGCCGCGCAAATAAAAATTACTCTCATCCTTGCCCGATTTTCCGAGCTGGCCGTCATGGATAGTAGAACCTCTCATTTGCAGGATTTTCCATGTCGCGCCTCTCTCGTCCCTTGCATCCACTGGCCCTGTCAGTGGCGTTCGCCTTTGCGGGCGTGCCGTTGCTGGCCGTCCAGCCTACCTTCGCCGAAGAAAGCAGCAGCGCCGTGCGTCGCTTCTCGATCCCGGCCGGGGACTTGAGCCAGGCGCTCAATAGCCTGGCGGAGCAGGCGGGGCTGGTGCTGGCGTTTGATGCGGGTTTGGCGCGGGGCAAGCACAGCAACGGGTTGAGTGGGCAATACGGCACCGACGTGGCGCTGACTCAACTGCTGGCCGGTAGTGGTTTGCAGGCGCTGAAGATTTCCGACGACCGCTACCGCCTCGAAGCCATCCCGGATAACGGCGGTGCCATGGAACTGCAAGCCACCACCATCAGCGGCAATTACCGCAGCGAGAGCCCTACCGGGCCAGTGGCGGGTTATGTGGCCACGCGCAGCGTGTCGGGCACCAAAACCGACACCGCGCTGATCGAGACGCCGCAGTCAATTTCCGTCGTCACCAAGGACCAGATGCGCGCGCAGAACGCAGAAAGCCTTAACCAGATCCTGCGCTACAGCGCCGCCGTGGTCCCGGAAACCCGAGGTGCTACTGCTTCGCGTCTGGACCAGTTGACCATTCGCGGCTTCGCCCCAGCCACCTACCTCGACGGCCTGCGCTTGCCGTCGAGCCGCGATGCCTTACCGCAAAAAGATGCGTTCGACCTGGAGCGCGTCGAAGTGCTGCGTGGCCCGGCGTCTGTGTTGTACGGCCAAGGCGCGCCGAGCGGGGTGATCAACATGGTCACCAAGCGTCCGCTGGACACACCGTTTCATGAAGTCGGCGTGGAATACGGCACCTTCAACAAGAAACGCACCACCTTCGACCTGAGCGGGCCGGTCGACGATCAGGGTATCTATTCCTACCGCGTTGCCGGCCTTTTCGACGATGCCGACGGCCAGATTGAACACACCGAGACTCGACGCCAATCGCTGTCCAGTGCATTCACCTGGCGCCCGGATGACGCCACCTCGTTGACGCTGCTCGGTCACTTCCAGAAGGATCCCAAAGGCGCATCCTACGGCTCGGTACCGGCCTGGGGTTCAGTGTTGCGCAGCCCGACGGGGCGCAAGATCGACGTGGATTTTTACGACGGCGAAAAAAGCTTCGAGAAAAGTGACCGCGAACATTACTCCCTCGGTTACGCCTTCGAGCATCACTTCGACGATGTTTGGACGGTGCGTCAAAACGCCCGCTACCTGCGCGCCGAAGGCGTCTACCGCAGCATTTACAACAGCTACCTGCAATCGGATTACCGCACGTCCAAGCGCTCGACCATCGCCACCGATGTCGACATGGACGCCTACACCCTCGACAACCAGTTGCAAGCCAAATTCGACACGGGCCCGCTGCAGCACACCTTATTGATGGGCCTCGATTACCAAAACACAAGCACCGACACCAAGGCGGGTTATGGCAGCGGCCCCAGCCTGGATATCTTTGACCCGGTCTACGGCGCGCCCGTGGTCACGCCAGCCTTCAGCACCGACGCTACCTCGCGCAACGAGCAGACCGGCGTCTACCTGCAAGAGCAAATAAAGTGGGACCAATGGGCGCTGTTGCTCGGCGGTCGTTACGACTGGGCCAACACCGACAGCACCACCAAAACCCTCAAGACGGGGGCCAAGAGCAAATCGTCGCTGGACAGCAACGCCTTCACGGGTCGTGTGGGCCTGGTTTACCTGTTCGATAACGGGCTGGCGCCGTATGCCAGCTATGCAGAGTCGTTCAACCCGCAATCGGGCACCGGTTACGGCGGTACGGTGTTCAAGCCCACCGAGGGCAAGCAGTATGAAATCGGTATCAAATACCAGCCGCCGGGCAGTAACAGCTTTATCACCGCTGCGATTTTTGACCTGCGCCAGAGCAATGTACCGACCATGGACCCGGACCCGACGCACCTGTGTGGTAACGGCCGCTGCAGTGTTCAGGATGGCGAGCAGCAATCCCGTGGTTTTGAGCTGGAAGGCAAGGCCAGCCTGAACGATAACCTCGATATCACGGCGGCCTACGCTTACCTGGATAACCGTTCGAGCAAGTCCAACAGCACCGTGCAATATGCGCCGATCAGTGACGTCGGTACTGGCCCTGCTATTCCCGTCGAAGGCACCACCACCTACGGCGTACCGCGCCATACCGCCTCAGCGTGGGCGGATTACACCTTCCATGACGGCCAGCTCAAAGGCTTCGGCGTAGGTGCTGGCGCGCGTTATGTGGGCTCGTCCTGGGGCGATACCGCCAACACCTTGAAAGTACCGGGCTACACCCTGGTCGATGCGGCGGTGCATTACGACATCCCGAACATCGCCAACCCACAGGACAACCTGCGCCTGGCAGTGAACGCCACCAACCTGGCGAACAAGGAATATGTGGCTTCCTGCTATTCCTACTCGTGGTGCTGGTATGGCTCGCAACGCACCGTGCAGGCGAGTGCGACTTACCAGTGGTGATATGAACAAAGGTCTTGGCGATATCGTTCGGACAACACCAACAGTGGCTGCGTGATTTATGAGGTCGTGGTGGGTAGTTGTGGGGAACAGTGAAAACGCCTGCAAATAAGGCAATTTAATGGCCCCTCTGTTACAAAATCCTCGCCAGAATCACTTTTATTTTCAGGTGGTTAGGTGAAGAAGCAAATGCGCACTGTTGGAATCATGCTGATCGCCTGCTCATTGGCGGGTGGCGCGGCTGCCGTACAGGCACGGGAGCTGCGCGACGGTGACAAGTACATGTGCAGTTGGGGCGCCGGCACCGCCGCCCGGGCTCAGGAACTCAAGCTGTCGGGGGTGTCGCTGTATGCCGCCCGGCAGAAGATCCAGACCATCAAGTTCAACAAATCGTGGATGCACATGATGGCCATGGGCATCACCGAGCAGACGTACGACAGCCGTTCGCGGGTCAAGCCGGAAGTCATTCGCCAGAGTTTTTATCAGGACTGCGTGCGCTACAAAGTTGCGCGCAAGTAATTAGCGTGAGGCGGGCACCTCCTGGAAAAACACCGTGGCGGTTTCGATAAAGCGCCGATTGGCCTGGGACAGGTATTCATTGGCGCGCCAGCACAGATTGAAGTGCATGAATTGCGCAGGTTCAAAGGACACGCCGACAATTCCCGGCTCCTGCTCCTGAACCGAACGCAGCAGGGTGGAAATACCCATGCCGCTGCGTGTCGCCGCCACCACCAGCGAGACGAAGTTGCTCTCCAGCGCCGTGGAGTAACGCGCGCGCGCTGTGGCGCAGAATGCGTCGAGCAAATGGCGTTGCAGGAACGTGTCGTCGAACACCAGCATGTCCTGGCCGTGAAGCTGTTGCGCCGCAATGCAGGTAGCACCGGCCAACGGATGCTGCGCACTCATGCACAGCACCATTTCATCACTGCCCAGCAGCACCGACTCCCAGTCCGGGTCCACGCGCCGCGATTCCAGCAACGCCACATCAATATCCCGCGTGGTCAGCCGTTGGTTGATCTCATCGGCACTGCCTTCCACCACGTGCATGGCGATGCCGGGGTACTGCGCGCGGTACTGCATCAGCAACTGCGGAATATGCCGAATGCCATACATCGGCGGCACGCCGACGCGGATTTCGCCGCTGTGCAATTGGGTCAGGTCCTGCAATTCCCGCCGCGCGCCAGCGAGCCCTTGCAAACAGGCTTCGGCACGGGCCAGGAACAGTTGACCTTCGGCAGTCACACTGATCTGGCGCGTGGCACGGTTGAACAGCACCACACCCAGTTCATCCTCCAAGCGGCTGACTGCCATGCTCAGCGCCGGCTGCGCCACATGCAGTGCCTGCGCGGCTTTAGTGAAGCTGCTTTGGCGAGCGATCTCGACGCAATACTCCAGGGCTTTCAGGTTCATGTGCGCTCACATAACAACGAGTGATGAAGTACTTAACAAATGGATATTTTTTGTGATGGGTCGCAGTCTATAACCTGTCGGCATTCTTCTCCATGCCGGATGTCATCATGACCCTCAACCTTCGCCAGTACTGGTTATTCACCCCGCTTGTGGGCGCCGTGGGTGGTTATTTGGCCCACTGGGCGGGGTGGCCGTTGCCATGGGTGGTAGGTTCGTTGCTCGCGGTGATGCTGACCCGTTGCGCTGGCGGCCTGGTGCCGGAAATTCCCCACGGGCGTAAAGCCGGGCAGTTGATCGTCGCTGTGGCGATTGGCTGCCATTTCACCTTGCCGGTGATGCACCAAGTGGCCGCAAACCTGTGGCTGATCGTCACGGCCATTGCGCTGACCCTGCTGCTTGCGCTGTGCTCGGTGCTGATCCTGCATCGGTGGGGCGTTGCGCTGAGCACGGCGTTCTTCGGCTTGATGCCGGCCAATTCCACCGAGATGGTGCATTTGGGCCGCCAGCGTCAGGCCGACATCAGTTTCATCGCCGCCGCCCACAGCATCCGGTTGCTGCTGACTTTGTTGGCGGTACCGGCTGTCGCCACGTTTGGCATGGCTCACCCTGTCGCCAGAGCGCCGTTGCCGGTGATCTGGCCCTGGCTCATCTTCATTCTGGCCATGGGCTGGTTGGCCGCGATGGCGTTCAAACGCTGCAACCTGCCCAACCCGTGGACGTTCGGGCCGTTCCTGATTTGCGCGGTGGGCGTGGGATGCAACGACCTGCAGATGAGCATGCCGGTTTGGCTCAGCGGCTGCGGCCAGTTACTGATTGGCTGCGCGCTGGGCGTCGCCTTTGACCGCCGGTTTTTCCGCCGTGCGCCGGGTTTTCTGGCGAAGGTGATGCTGTTGCTGGCCGGCTCTGTGGTCGCCACCGCGCTCGCCGCGTGGGCACTCGGCGCCTGGCTGGAGATGCCATGGCTGTCGCTGGCCCTGGGCATGATGCCCGGCAGCGCGCCGGAAATGAGCCTGACTGCCGAGGCGCTGGGCCTGGCGGTGACGCTGGTCACGGCGATGCAGATCATCCGCATGTTGCTGATCCAGGCCGCCTGCCTGCCGCTGTATCACTGGCTGGACCGAACACTGCACGTGCAAACACCGGCCAGTGCAAATTCTGCGTAAGCCCGTCCAACTTTGCCTTGGCGCCGCTGGCCATACTGGCGCCAGGTAAACGAAGAGGCACAGGCCATGACTGAGTACGTATTCACCCCCGCGCACACTCCATCCCTGGCGATTCAGGGCAGCGCCGCGCGTTTCCCCCTGCGGCGCGTGTTTTGCGTGGGCCGCAACTACAGCGAGCACGCCCGCGAAATGGGGCATGATCCGGACCGCGAGCCGCCATTTTTCTTTATGAAACCTGCAGACGCCGTCGTACCGGCCGAAGGCGTGATTGCCTACCCGCCACTGACCGCTGACCTGCACCATGAAGTGGAGCTGGTGGTGGCCATCGGCAAGGGCGGGGTGGATATCAGCCCTGACGAGGCGCTTTCCCACGTCTGGGGTTATGGCGTCGGCATCGACCTGACCCGCCGCGACCTGCAAGCCCAAGCGAAAAAGCTCTCGCGGCCGTGGGAATGGGCCAAGGCCTTTGATGAATCGGCGCCGACCATTGCCTTGCAGCCGGTGAGTGCCGTCGGGCATCCCGCCAGCGGGAAAATCTGGCTGAAGGTCAACGGTGAGCCGCGCCAAGTGGGTGACCTGGCCGACCAGATCTGGTCCGTCAACGAAGTGATCAGCCACGCCTCTAAATCCGTGGCGCTCAAGGCTGGCGACCTGATCTTTACCGGCACGCCCGCTGGCGTGGGCGCGTTGCAACCTGGGGATGTGGTGAGCGCCGGTATCGACGGTATCGGCGAGTTGAGTTTCACCCTCAGCAAGGGTTGAGGCTAAAGTGGTGCCCAGGCCATTCGAGAGACCGTTATGCCAGGCACCCGCGTCACCACGTATGGCATGGAACAGCGCAGCGACCGCCCCGACTTCTATATCCGCGACAAGCGCGGGCGGGCGGCGCTGACCAGCCCTCATCGCCATGAATACTTTCAGATCCAGATCAACCTTGGCGGCGACACCGTGCAACATATCGGTGGCGCCGTGCGGCCGTTTCCGCGTAAAGCCCTGGCGTTTATCCTGCCCCATCGACTGCATGTGATTCCCCATCCCGAGGATGGCGAGTTCATGCTGATCAACTTCAGCCAGGCGTTTTTGCTGCCGCAACTGACCTGCGACCCGCTGGACCTGGAAGACATCCCCATTGGCCAGGCGCCGGAGCTGTCGCCGTTTCGTTTTCAGGAACAGCTGGATTTTATCCTCGACGATGAGGCGTTCGACGAAGTGCAAACCTGGCTGGCCCACATGCGCAGCCTGGATGCCCATCGCACGTTCGGTGCGCGCGAGCGGCTCAAGGGCTACCTGTTTCAACTGATTGGGCTGGTGTGCGAGCGATACGCCGAGCCGCTGCAGGCGTTTGCCGCCAACAACGCCACCCGCCGTGGGCGCAAAGATGCGCTGGCGCGGGTGCAGGGTTATATCCGCGAGCATCTGCACGAGCCCACCCTTAATCTGACTGATGCAGCGGCTGCGGCGTTCTTGTCGCCGAACTACCTGACCCATCTGTTGCGCAAGGAAACCGGAAAGCCTTTTTCCCAGTTGGTTCTGGATCGTCGTATGCAATTGGCGCGTACCTTGTTGCTCAACAGTGCGCAGATGATCGGCGTGATTGCCCAGCGTTGCGGCTTTACCGATGAAGCTTACTTTTCTCGCTGTTTCCGCAAGGCCCATGGCCTGGCGCCGGGGCAGTTCCGTCGTCAGCAACAGGCGAAAGCCTTGTAGGCCGAGGCAGTCGGTATGGATGTCGCCTGATCTACGCTATCGCAGGCAAGCCAGCTCCCACAGGGTAGTTGCGGTGGTTTGAAATATCTCCACCGGCAGGGCCATCGCGCCGGGCACTGTCTTTCCAGCGACGAAACTCCAATGTGGGAGCTGGCTTGCCTGCGAAGGCGGCGGCACAGTCGATAAAGGTGTCGCCTGATCTACCGCTATCGCAGGCAAGCCAGCTCCCACAGGGGATCTCGGATATTTCGCCGAGCTTCTTTACACCGCAACCCCCCGTTTTTACAAATCCACGACATATGCAGTGTTTCAATTTGCATACAATCCCGTCCCTCACTCTGGAGGCTCGTATGCAAACGCTCATTCGCGTGGCGACCGAGGACGATGTCGACTCGCTCTTCGCCATCCGCACCTCTGTGCAGCAAAATCATTTGAGTCGCGAACAACTGGCTGAGATGGGCATTACACTGGCGACCTTTTCGGGCTGGGCGCTGGCAGGCCCGGTCGACGGGGAAGGCGTGCGTTACCAGAAGATCAAGGCTCATTAGCCCCATGAAACTGCCAGAGCCTCCAGCATCCAACAGCTTTCGCTACTTCGTGGTCGGGGTTGTCTGCCTCGCGATGTTGCTCGGGGTTTATTTCGTGCGGCTCAATGCCCAAGTCGATAGACAGCGCGCCGAGGCCATAGAGCGTTTGACGCTGTGTCGGCAAGTTGAAAACATTGCCCACGCCGCGTTACCGGGTAGCCTTGAGCCCAGTGATGAGTGTAAGGAGTTGACTGAGCGTTATTCCGAAACAGTTGCGCCTTAATGAACAATGCCCTTGTTTTAATAAAGGGAATGCAGCCTCGAAGTGTCATCAGCCGTTATCGAAACTTGCACCAAAAAGTGGCATTTACACTTTCCGAAACCTTAAAAAATGTGTGGCTATTGAATGACTTACGCGGCTTTTAATCCGACGAAAGGATTAAAATATTCTTGTTACAGGTTTTTACAGTCGGTACCATAGCCGTGCGTTCACCTCCCACGGTTTATGCATTTTTAAATCCCAAGTTTCCATCAGCTACTTGGGATTTTTTTTTGCCCGGAATTTGACCTTGGCGTCAAACTTCAATATTGGCAAACTCCGCGCGCGATCAAGGCCGCCGCCAAGGTTTTGCGGCGGTGAGTTAGCTATTCACGGTGCCTGTCGCGGTGGATACGGCGCCGTAGTAACGCCAGCAGCAATGCCGGTGTTCCGGCAGAATCACGCAGCCGCTGAGGCTGGCAATCAACAGGGCGGCGACAAGCAGGGTTAGACGACGGGGCATAATGATTCCTCTGGGTGGTTGCTGCGTTAACCGTTGAACGCCGCCACGTGCCTGAATCCGTCGCACTGCTTTCAAACATTTCATCAAGCGTCGCGAGCCCCTGGGCAATACTTCCCCTCAATCATCGTCGAGAAAATATTCATGTTTTCTCGCGACGGGTTTTTCTGCACTCAGCGTTCAACTTATCAGCGGCGGGCATTTTCGCCCGTCATCTGAAGGAGTTGCCATGAACTTACTGGCCAAATTGCGCTACGCCTTGCTTGTCCCGCTGGCCTTCACCGCGTTTGTCAGCACGCCAGGCTTTGCCCAGACCGAAGTAATCATTCGCCAGGCGCCGCCGCCGGAGCGTGTCGAAGTGATCCCCGCCGAACGCCCGGGTTACGCCTGGGACCGGGGCCACTGGCGTTGGGAAGGCGGTGCCTACGTCTGGACGCCGGGTCACTGGCAGCTGGTTGAGCGCAACGGACGTTGGGAGCCCGGGCACTGGGAATCCCGTGGCCCAAACTGGTACTGGCGCGAAGGGCACTGGATCCGCTGAAACCTGACACTTAACCTGCGGCCCGGGAATGACCTGATTGAAAGACACTGATCCGGACGTTGAGCTACTGGCGCGTATCGGCAACAACGAACCCGCAGCGGTCAACGAAATGGTGACACGCAAGCTGCCGCGCCTGCTTGCGCTCGCCGGTCGACTGCTGGGCGACGCCGATGAGGCCAGGGACGTGGCCCAGGAAAGTTTTCTGCGGATCTGGCGCCACGCCGCCAACTGGCGGCCGGGCGAAGCGCGTTTCGACACTTGGCTGCACCGCGTGGCGCTAAACCTGTGCCATGACCGTTTGCGCCGACGCAAGGAACGCCCGCTGGATGAGGACGAGGTGCTTGAGCTGGCGGACAGCGCGCCGTCCCCGGAAGAACAGTTGGAAACCGCCGACCGCAGTGCGAGGATGGCCGCCGCCGTGGCGGCCTTGCCCGAGCGCCAGCGCGAAGCCATTGTGCTGCAGTACTACCAGGAGCTGTCGAACATCGACGCCGCGGCCCTGATGAACATCAGCGTCGAGGCACTGGAGAGCCTGCTGTCGCGGGCCCGACGCCAGTTGCGCAGTCAACTTGCCGACACACCCAGGCTCGCCCGCCAGGGAAGGGGAAAACCATGACACCTGAACGATTTGCGCATTTGGCCTCAGCTTACGGCGCCAGCCTGGATCGCTGGCCCATCGCTGAGCGGGAAAGGGCCCAGGCGTTGCTCGACAGCGGTAACCCCAGCGCCCGCGAAGCGTTACGCGAGGCGAGCTGGCTCGACGGCCAGTTGGACAGTTATGAACTCGCGTTCGCCGACCCGGCACTGGCGCGGCAGATTCGCCAGTCGGCACCGCGACGTCAGTCATTCTGGTCGCGCTATGCCAATTGGTTATCGCCCGCGGGGTTGGTCGGTGTGGGCATTGCCGGCATTGCCGCCGGGGTGTTGGTGGCGTCGTTGAGCGTGCCGTTGCCGATGTTGTCAACCGAAGTGCTGCCCAGCGTCTTCGACCAGGGCGACGCCGATGTCGTCTTCACCGTTAACGCTGAGGAAGCCGAGCAATGACCGCACGATCCCTTAAACCCTGGTTGCTCGTTTCGGTGTTGCTCAACGTGTTCTTGATCGGCGGTGTGGGCGGTGGCCTGTATCACTGGATGGCGGCTGCCAAGCCGGCCGAGGCGGTGGTGAACCAGCACGGGTTGCGCCAGGCGATGGTCAAGTTGCCGGCGGAGCGGCGTAAGGAATTGCGTGCGTTGTTGCGGCATAACCGCGCTGAGAGCCAGCCGTTGATCATGGCCGGTCGCGAGGCGCGCATGGGGGTGATCAAGCAGCTGGAAGCGCCGACATTGGATCGCGAGGTGTTGGTGAGCGAATTGGCCAAGGCGCGGGAAGCTGATGTGGCGCTCAGGGCATTGGTGGACGGTACGCTGGCGCAGTTTGCGAGTAACTTGCCGCAGGATGAGCGGCAAAAGCTGGTGGAGGCGCTGTATCAGCGTGGGCAGGCAAAAACAAAAGAGAAGTTTATTCAGACGGCGGGGAATAAACCTCGGTCTTGAGCTGTTAAGCCTGCATGCCAGATGCGCTCTTCAACGCTAGCGCTGTGTTTGAGCCAAGGAGATCCCCTGTGGGAGCTGGCTTGCCTGCGATGCAGTCACCTCGGTGTCGCTCCCACCACCTCAGACGCTCGAAGAAATCCGCGAGCAGTTCCTGATCAGTACTGACCAACGTTTGCGCACCCCTGCAGGGTCAACTAGAGCATGACGGTGACCCATTCAATCGCATGAATGACCCGATGTTGTCGCAGCATTGGCATGGGCGAGGGGGCGTGTACTGCCGCGTTCGTCAAATCCTTTGTCGAACGGCAGAAGGGATGTGCAGGTGAGACGCTTCAGAGGCGACGCAGGAAGGATTTGACGATGTGTCGGGTGGCGTCGGTGGTGTCGAGTTCGTCCATGGCGCTGTAGGCGTGCCATTGGCAGTCGATGATTTCGTTGCAAGGCCTGGCCTCGGCGATGTTTACCACTGAGGCTTCGAATACGTGGTGCAGGGTGTCGCGCGTTTTGAGTTCCTGCAAATACAGCAAGCCATCCACGTTTAACCCGGTTTCTTCTTCCAGCTCGCGCTCAGCGGCGCCGACCGGGCGCTCGTCGCGCTCGACCTTGCCGCCGGGCAGTGCCCATTTGGATCGGGCTTTGCGGACGAAGAGGATATGCCCCTCGTGTTCGCAAATGACCGTGGCCCTTATTTTCATCCTGTGTGCCCCCGCAGCGTGATGAATGTCATAAAAGTGTAATGCAATTGCCATGCTAGGTGGCGGTGGCGCCGACGTGAGGGGTTGTGGATACTGCCTGATTGATGAAAACGGACGAGGAATACAGATGACTACCGTACGTTGGGGCATGATCGGTTGTGGCAGTGTCACTGAAGTGAAGAGTGGACCCGCTTTCTACAAAGCGCCAGGTTCTGCCCTGGTCGCAGTGATGGGGCGTCGCGAGGAGGCCGTGCGCGATTATGCGGCACGCCATGGCATTGCCCGTTACTACACCGACGCCCAAGCACTTATTGACGACCCTGAAGTGGACGCGGTTTACATCGCTACGCCGCCCGACAGCCATTTGGAATACAGCTTGATGGTGGCCGCAGCCGGCAAGCATTGCTGCGTCGAGAAGCCCATGTCGCTGAATGCCGAACAGAGCGCGCTGATGCAACGCACGTTCGAACGCGCCGGGCTGCACTTGTTTGTGTCCTATTATCGGCGTTCGCTGCCGCGCTTCCAGCAAGTGCGCGACTGGCTGCGGGACGGGCGCATCGGCGAGTTGCGTCAGCTCACCTGGAGCCTGTGCAAGCCGGCGGCCGTTAATGACGCCAGCGCCGCCAACTGGCGTACCGACCCGGCTATCGCGGGTGGGGGTTATTTTGCCGATTTGGCCAGCCATGGTTTCGACTTGTTCCAGTACCTGGCCGGCGACATTGTCGAGGTCACCGGTTTTACCGCGCGACAGGCCGGGGCGTATGCGGCGGAAGACGCGGTAACGGCCTGCTGGACCTTCGGTTCAGGCGCGCTGGGCATGGGTTGCTGGAATTTTGTGGCGGACCGTCGCGAAGATAAAGTCGAGCTGATCGGCAGCCGCGGGCGCATCACCTTTGCGGTGTTCGACGACCAGCCGCTGCGGCTTGAAGGTGAGACCGATGAAGTGCTGGAAGTACCCTGCAATGCGCATATCCAGTGGCACCATGTGGTGAATATGAATGCCCATATTCGCGGCGAAGCCGAGCATCCTTCACTGGCGATCGAGGCGTTGAAGACCGATCGGATTCTCGACAAGGTGCTGCAACGTAATCCCCATCTACCGGGGTAATGGATTTTTTCAAGGAACAGACGGATGAAATACCTGATGGTGCTGTGGCTGGCGTTCACCACCTGCGCAACGGCGGCGCCGCGTGGTCAAGGCACGCCCGGCGCGTTTGATTTTTATGTGCTGTCGCTGTCATGGTCGCCGACGTTTTGCCTGACGCACCCCGACAACGAACAGTGTTCGGGCAAGGGCTACGGCTTTGTGTTGCACGGTTTGTGGCCGCAATACGCAAAAGGCGGGTGGCCGTCTTCCTGTGACTCGCAGTCGCAGTTGAGCCGTGAAGACCTGGAGAAGGGCGCCGCGCTGTTCCCGACTCGTTCGCTGCTCAAGCACGAATGGGCCAAACACGGCACCTGTACCGGCTTGGCGCCGCAGGCCTATCTGGAGAAAACCGATGCGGCGTTGGGCGTGGTGACCATTCCTCAGCAATTGCAGCCGTTCAATACGCCGTCGTCATTACCGGCGAGTGAAATCGAAGCCTTGTTTCGCGAGAGCAACCCGCGCCTCGGCAACCATGGGCTGGCGGTGATCTGCAAGGGCAAGGTGCTGTCGGAGGTGCGGGTGTGCCTGACCAAAGACCTGGCGTTCGCCGGTTGCCCGCGCAGTGTGAAAACACAGTGCCGCGCGGGTGATATCCGCATTCCTTCGCAGCGCTAAGGCAACATCGCCACGCGGTAGCGCTCGTCAAAGTCCTCGGCCAACTGCGCCAGGGTCACATCGCCCAGGCGCTGCAACAGCAGGGCCTGGGCCTGTTCGAAGGCGTCGGTCAGGGCTGCGTTCACCGCCTGTTCCACCAGGCACTGCGGGTGGTCGGTGGACAGGCCGATGGCGAAAATCGACGGCGTGCCCAGCGCGTGGTGGATATCGAGCAGGGTGATTTCATTCAAGGGTTTGCCCAGGGTCCAGCCGCCCTGGTGGCCCTTTTCCGAGCGCACGTAGCCTTTTTCCTTGAGCAACCCAAGCGTGCGCCGCACCACCACCGGATTGGTGCCAAGCATGTGCGCGATGGTGTCCGACGTGGCGCGCTCTTCATGGCGGCCCATGTGGATCAGCACGTGCAGCATGCGCGAAAGCCGGGTGTCGTTTCTCATCAAAAAGCCTCAAGTCGATTCGCGGCAAAGTATCGTTCGTAACCTGAATAGTTGCGAGACCCTTGACGCCTTATTTTCATGTAACTTATGGTGTGCCGTGAAAGCGTCCGGACAACCTGGCGCAGCGGAAGACGAGATCGCACACATGATTTATGACGTCATTATCGTGGGTGGCAGCTATGCCGGCCTGTCTGCGGGCCTGCAACTGGCGCGGGCGCGGCGCAACATAGTGGTGATTGATGCGGGGCAGCGGCGTAACCGCTTTGCGGCCACCTCCCATGGTTTCCTCGGCCAGGACGGCCAGCCACCGCAGGTTATCGCCGCCGAAGGGCGCAGCCAGTTGATGGAATACCCGACGGTCACCTGGGTGCAGGACAGCGCGTTGGAAGCACTGCAGCAGCCCGGCGGTTTCAGCATTCGTACCCGGTGCAACGGTGAATATCAGGCCCGGCGCCTGATCCTGGCCACCGGTGTCGTTGACGAATTACCCGCCATCGAAGGCCTTGAAGAGCGCTGGGGCAAGCGGGTATTTCACTGCCCTTACTGCCATGGTTACGAGCTGGATCAAGGCCGCATCGGCGTGTTGGCAACCTCACCGTTAGCGATGCATCACGCGCTGATGTTGCCGGACTGGGGCACCACAACACTCTTCACCAATGCGGTGTTTACGCCGGATGCCGAACAACTGGTGCAGCTGAATCGGCGTGGCGTGACGGTGGAAAGCGGCAAGGTCAGACGCATCAGTGGCGAGCGCGTCGATGTGGAACTGGACGACGGCCGGGTGTTCAGCCTCGATGGCGTCTTCACGATGTCACGCACCCGCATCAGCCCGCTGGCGGAGCAATTGGGCTGTGAGTTGCTGGAGGGACCAACCGGTGCTTATGTATTGACGGACGACATGCGTCAGACCTCCCTGGCCGGCGTATTTGCCTGTGGCGATACGGCGCTGGCGGCAGGTTCGGTGGCGTTGGCGGTCGGCGAGGGCGTGGGCGCCCGGGGGGGGGGGGCCGGGGTGTTGGGGGGGGGGGGGGGGGCCAGAGGAGGTGGCGGCGGGGTATGTGTTGGCCATGGAGAATGGGTTTATGACGGGGGCTGTGGTTGATATTGATGGG
>NZ_JAFCTN010000069.1:0-17728 GCF_049896045.1 Pseudomonas sp. PWP3-1b2 | reverse complement strand
CGTACTGGCCGTAACCATTCGACTGGCGCTGCCATCGAAATCGCTGCCAAGAAAGTTATCAAGCTGGTTGTGGCCAAAGGCCTGACCGACGCTGTTAACAAGTAAGACGCAGCAAAAAAAACCGTGCCCCGGAGCGATCCGGGCACGGTTTTTTGTTGCCTGTTGCGAGGGAGCAAGCTGCCTCGCAACAGTAGTTGGGTTTAGTCGCGCACCCAGCGTTGGCGCCAGAGCTGCTGTTCGTTCTTGGTCTGGAACGTCCAGGCCACGAAGCGGCTTTGCTTTTGCCCCTGAGACATTTCTACCACCTGGCTTTCCAGCACGCCGGCTTTTTTCAGGGCCGTCTCAATCGCGGGCAAGTTCGACGCTTTGGACACCAGGGTGCTGAACCACAACACCTTGTGCGCAAAATTCGCGCTCTCGGCGATCAACTGCGTCACAAAGCGCGCTTCGCCGCCTTCACACCACAGCTCGGCCGACTGGCCACCGAAGTTCAGCACCGGCAACTTGCGCTTGGGGTCGGCTCTGCCGAGGGCGCGCCACTTGCGTTCGCTGCCCTTGGTCGCCTCGTCCATGGAAGCGTGGAACGGCGGGTTGCACATGGTCAGGTCAAAACGCTCACCCGGCTCCAGCAGGCCCAGCAGGATGTGCTTGGGGTTGGCTTGCAAACGCAGTTGGATAACCTTGCTCAGGTCATTGGACTGCACGATGGCCTTGGCGGCTGCCACGGCGATAGGGTCGACCTCCGAGCCCAGGAAGTTCCAGCGGTACTCCATGTAGCCAATCAGCGGGTAGACGCAATTGGCGCCCATGCCGATGTCCAGCACCTTGACGATCGAACCACGCGGGATCTTGCCGTCGTTGACGCTTGCCAGCAGGTCGGCGAGGAAGTGCACATAGTCGGCACGCCCTGGCACTGGTGGGCACAGGTAGTCTGCCGGGATGTCCCAGTGCTGAATGCCGTAGAACGCCTTCAGCAACGCGCGGTTGAATACCCGCACCGCATCCGGGCTGGCGAAGTCGATGCTTTCCTTGCCGTAAGGATTGAGGATCACAAACTTCGCCAGTTCAGGCGTGGTCTTGATCAGCGCCGGGAAGTCGTAACGGCCCGTGTGACGGTTGCGCGGGTGCAGGGTGGCCTCTTTGCGAGGTGCCACGGGCTTGGCCGGGGTCGCGGATTTAGGCTTCTTGCGCGGAGGTTTTGGCGTGCTGGGAGCAGTCATGTTGATTCTGGTGTTGGCTTAGAGTGGTGGGCATTGTCACACATCCTGAGCACAACTCGCTTAAATGTGGGAGCTGGCTTGCCTGCGATGCAGGCAACTCGGTCTATCAGTGAGACCGGGGTGATGCCATCGCAGGCAAGCCAGCTCCCACAAGGATTGGGTTTTCAAGGTAAAAAAAAGAGACCCGAAGGTCTCTTTTCTACACAGATTGCACCTTACAGGCTGGAAATCCGCGCATGTTGCTCCGCCAGCTTGCCCAACGCCTGCTCAGCCTCGGCCAGTTTGGCGCGTTCCTTGTCGATTACTTCCGCCGGCGCCTTGTCGACGAACGCCGCGTTGGACAGCTTGCCGCCCACTCGCTGCACTTCGCCTTGCAGACGGGCAATTTCCTTGTCGAGACGGGCCAGTTCAGCGCCCTTGTCGATCAGGCCAGCCATCGGCACCAACACTTCCATCTCGCCGACCAGTGCGGTCGCCGACAGCGGTGCTTCTTCGCCTGCCGCCAATACGGTGATTGACTCCAGCTTCGCCAGCTTCTTGAGCAGCGCATCGTTCTCGGTGAGACGACGCTGATCTTCAGCACTGGCGTTTTTCACAAACACCGCCAATGGCTTGCCTGGCCCGATGTTCATCTCGGCACGGATGTTACGCGTGCCCATCATCAGGGTTTTGAGCCATTCGATATCGTTTTCAGCGGCCTCATCAATGCGCGCTTCATTGGCCACCGGCCAAGGTTGCAGCATGATGGTCTTGCCTTCGATACCGGCCAGCGGCGCGAGGCGCTGCCAGATTTCTTCGGTGATGAACGGCATGAACGGGTGCGCCAGGCGCAGCGCCACTTCCAATACGCGCACCAGTGTGCGGCGGGTGCCACGCTGGCGTTCGATTGGCGAGTTTTCGTCCCACAGCACGGGCTTGGACAGTTCCAGGTACCAGTCGCAATACTGGTTCCAGATGAACTCGTACAAGGCTTGTGCGGCCAGGTCGAAACGGAACTGGTCGAGCTGGCGGGTCACTTCGGCTTCAGTGCGCTGCAGCTGCGAGATGATCCAGCGGTCGGCCAGGCTCAGCTCGTAGGCTTCGCCGTTCTGGCCGCAGTCCTCGCCCTTATCCAGCACGTAACGCGCGGCGTTCCAGATCTTGTTGCAGAAGTTGCGATAGCCTTCGACGCGGCCCATGTCGAACTTGATGTCGCGACCGGTAGACGCCAGCGAGCAGAAGGTGAAACGCAGGGCGTCGGTGCCATAGCTGGCGATGCCGTCGGCGAACTCGTCGCGGGTCTGCTTCTCGATCTTCTTGGCCATTTTCGGCTGCATCATGCCCGAGGTGCGTTTCTGCACCAGCGCCTCAAGTTCGATGCCGTCGATGATGTCCAATGGGTCCAGTACGTTGCCCTTGGATTTGGACATCTTCTGGCCCTGGCCATCACGCACCAGACCGTGCACGTACACGGTCTTGAACGGCACTTGCGGGGTGCCGTCGTCGTTTTTCACCAGGTGCATGGTCAGCATGATCATCCGGGCGACCCAGAAGAAAATGATGTCGAAGCCGGTGACCAGCACGTCGGTCGGGTGGAATTTTTCGAGAAACTCGGTTTTTTCCGGCCAGCCCAGCGTGGAGAAGGTCCACAGCCCGGCGCTGAACCAGGTGTCAAGCACGTCGTTGTCCTGGTTCAAAACCAGGTCGGCCGGCAGGTTGTGCTTGGCACGCACTTCGGCTTCGTCACGACCTACATAGACCTTGCCCGACTCGTCGTACCAGGCCGGAATGCGATGGCCCCACCACAACTGACGGCTGATGCACCAATCCTGGATGTCACGCATCCACGAGAAGTACATGTTTTCGTACTGCTTGGGCACGAACGCGATGCGGCCATCTTCCAC
Source organism: Pseudomonas sp. PWP3-1b2 (assembly GCF_049896045.1). Taxonomy (NCBI): domain Bacteria; kingdom Pseudomonadati; phylum Pseudomonadota; class Gammaproteobacteria; order Pseudomonadales; family Pseudomonadaceae; genus Pseudomonas; species Pseudomonas sp. PWP3-1b2. The sequence continues at coordinate 14,625 of NZ_JAFCTN010000069.1, read as the reverse complement.
GGCGGCGATCGCAGGCTCGGCCAAAGGCTTGGTCGACACGTACCACTGGTCGGTCAGCCAAGGCTCGATGATGGTGCCGGAACGGTCGCCCTTCGGCACTTTCAGGCCGTGGTCGTCAACGCTCACCAGCAGGCCGGCGGCGTCGAAGGCGGCAACGATCTGCTTGCGCGCTTCAAAACGGTCGAGGCCGGCGAATTCAGCCGGAATCTTGCCGTCGATGCTCTCGTTCAGCGTGCCGTCCAGGTTAAACACCTGGCAGGCCGGCAACACGGCAGCATTTTTGTCGAAGATGTTCAGCAGCGGCAGGTTGTGGCGCTTGCCGACTTCGTAGTCGTTGAAATCGTGAGCCGGGGTGATTTTCACGCAGCCGGTGCCGAATTCAGGGTCGCAGTAGTCATCCGCAATAATCGGGATGCGACGGCCGACCAAAGGCAGCTCGACGAATTTGCCGATCAATGCCTTGTAGCGTTCGTCTTCCGGGTTCACGGCCACGGCGGCATCGCCGAGCATGGTTTCCGGGCGGGTGGTGGCGACGATCAGGTAGTCGTTGCCTTCAGCGGTCTTGGCGCCGTCGGCCAGCGGGTACTTGAGGTTCCAAAGGAAACCTTTCTCGTCGTGGTTTTCCACTTCAAGGTCGGAAATCGCCGTGTGCAACTTGGTGTCCCAGTTGACCAGGCGCTTGCCGCGATAGATCAGGCCGTCTTCGTGCAGGCGCACAAAGGCTTCTTTCACGGCTTCGGACAGGCCGTCGTCCATGGTGAAGCGCTCACGGCTCCAGTCGACGGACGAACCCAGGCGACGAATCTGACGGCTGATGTTGCCGCCAGACTGGTCTTTCCATTCCCAGATTTTTTCGAGGAATTTCTCCCGACCCAGGTCGTGACGGCTCTGGCCGGTGGCTTCCAGTTGGCGCTCCACCAGCATCTGGGTGGCGATGCCGGCGTGGTCGGTGCCCGGTTGCCACAGGGTGTTGCGGCCCTGCATGCGGCGGAAACGGATCAACGCATCCATGATCGCATTGTTGAAGCCATGGCCCATGTGCAGGCTGCCAGTGACGTTCGGTGGCGGGATCATGATGGTGTACGAATCGCCGGCACCTTGTGGGGCGAAGTAATTCTCGGATTCCCAGGTGTTGTACCAGGAAGTTTCAATGGCGTGCGGCTGGTAGGTCTTATCCATGCGCGGCGGGACCCTAGTTGGCATTTATTCAGGAAAGCCGGCAAGTATAACGGGGGATAAGGCGCAGGGCGAGGCGAAGACGGGCTTAAGGTTGATGCAAAATTATGTGGGAGCTGGCTTGCCTGCGATGGCGGTTTTCAAGTCAGCATCTTCTGCAACTGATACACCGCTATCGCAGGCAAGCCAGCTCCCACAGGGGATTTTGGCGAGGCTCAGGATTGGTACTGACTCAGCAGCCGCTCCATGCGCGCATCCAACCGACGCTTGATCTCGGTTTCGATATGCGGGGCGAAATCGTCGATCACGTCTTGCATGATCAATTGCGCGGCGGCGCGCAGTTCGTTGTCCAGGTGCAGCAGCAGCGCGTCAGGCGCTTTTTCAGCGGCAACCGGCGCGGCTTCTACAGCAGGCGCGACAGGCGCCGGCGCAGCCGGTTTGCCACCGACCATGTCGAACAACAGCGGAATCTGTACCTCGCCGTCGACCGTGTCGGTCAGCATTGGCGGTTGCACGTCATCATCACCGAGCAACTGACGGATCGACTCGAGGTCGTCCAGCAGGTGGTCGTCTTTTTTCAGCGGGTTGGGAGTGTCCATCGTGTACTCAAAGTCGTTGTAGCCGGTGATCTTGCAGAGGATAGCCTTGTTCGCGGTAGAAACGGAAACTCTCACGCGCGGCCTGACGAATTGCCGGGTCTTCCACTACCACTTCCGCCACGCGGGCAAACGCCTTGGCGAAGGTCGGTACTTTCAGGTCCAGGTTAACCAGCAAGTCAGTGTGATCGCCGCAACTGTCGCCGACACCCAGCACTACCAGGCCTTCGGGTTCGGATTCTGCCGGGCCGTGGGGCACAAAACTTTCGCCCTTGAAGCGCCACAGGCGGGCATCCAGCTCGTCACGTTGGGCGGCATCGCTGCAATGCAGGTAAATGCGGTGGCCCATGCGCCAGGCTTTTTCGGTGAGTTTGCAGGCAAAGTCCAGGCGCGCGAGCGGGTCGGCGCTGGGCAATATATAGAAGTCGACTTGGGTCATTGCGGTTCCTGGAACCCGGAGCAGCGGTATAACAGCTGCCCCGGGGTCATCAGTTTCAGGCTTTGGCGCGGTCCAGCAGGTACTGGGTCAGCAGGGGCACCGGACGGCCAGTGGCGCCCTTGTCCTTGCCGCCGCTGGTCCAGGCGGTGCCGGCGATGTCCAGGTGTGCCCAGTTGAAGTTCTTGGCAAAACGCGACAGGAAGCAGGCCGCCGTGATGGTGCCGGCTTTCGGGCCGCCGATGTTGGCGATGTCGGCGAACGGGCTGTCCAGTTGTTCCTGATACTCGTCGAACAGCGGCAGTTGCCAGGCGCGGTCGTCAGCCGCCTTGCCGGCGCTGAGCAGTTGTTCGATCAGCTCGTCGTTGTTGCCCAGCAGGCCCGACGTATGGGCACCCAGGGCAACCACGCAGGCACCGGTCAGGGTGGCGATGTCGATCACGGCTTGCGGCTTGAAGCGCTCGGCGTAGGTCAGGGCATCGCACAGCACCAGGCGGCCTTCGGCGTCGGTGTTGAGGATTTCAACGGTCTGGCCGCTGAGGGTGGTGACGATGTCGCCCGGACGGGTCGCGCCGCCGCTCGGCATGTTCTCGGCGCAGGCCAGGATGCACACCAGGTTGATCGGCAGCTTGAGTTCCAGCACGGCACGCAGGGTACCGAACACGCTGGCGGCGCCGCCCATGTCGTACTTCATCTCGTCCATGCCCAGGCCCGGCTTGAGGCTGATGCCGCCGGTGTCGAAGGTGATGCCTTTGCCGACCAGGGCGTAAGGTTTGTCAGCCTTTTTGCCACCGTTGTATTGCATCACGATCAGGCGTGGCGGCTGGTCGCTGCCCTGGCCCACGGCATAGAACGAGCCCATGCCCAGTTCCTTGATCTTCTTCTCGTCCAGCACTTCAACTTTCAGGCCCTTGAACTCTTTGCCCAGCGCCTTGGCTTGCTCGCCCAGGTACGTAGGGTGGCAGATGTTCGGTGGCAGGTTGCCCAGGTCGCGGGTAAACGACATGCCGTTGGCGATTGCCGTGGCGTGCGTCACGGCACGTTCGACTTCAGCCTGAGCCGCCTTGATGGTCAGCAGGGTGATTTTCTTCAGGGCGCGGGGTTCGGCTTTGGTGCTCTTGAACTGGTCGAAGACATAACCGCCGTCCACCAGGCTTTCGGCCAGCAGGCGGGTCTTGCCGTAGCTGTCGCGGCCTTTTACGACGATTTCGTCCAGTGCCAGTGCCGCGTCGCCGCCGCCCAGGCCCTTGAGGGTGTTGAGGATGGCGCTGATGATCTTGCGGAACGGGCGGTCGCCCAGTTCGGCGTCTTTGCCCACGCCCACCAGCAGTACGCGGTCGGCTTTGAGGTTAGGCAGGCTTTGCAGCAGCAGGCTCTGACCGACTTTGCCGGACAGGTCGCCGCGCTTGAGGATCGCGCTGATGGCGCCACCGCTCAGTTCATCCAGTTGCCTGGCAGCGACGCCGAGCTTGCGGCCTTCGCCGACAGCGACCACGAGGGTGGCGGTTTTCAACGTTTCGGGGCTAACGCTTTTTACAACCAATTCCATTTTCGGGTCCCTTATAAAGGTCTGTGAGCCAAGAGTCTGTACTCAGGCTTTAAAGCGAAGGCAGCTCTGTAAACCGCCCGCGACAAAGGCCGCAGTTTGAACCTCGCCAGCGGAGCCTGACAACCCTTGCCGCACGCTTTGTGCACGCGTATGAGCAAGCACCGTGACAGGCAGGGTCAATCACAGGATAATGCGCCATCTTTTTAGCCGGCCCGTGTAAACGGGTCGACTCGGTATGCTTGCTTGTTTGGCCGCCTTAGCCTGACAACCCTGGAGTGTCTGGTTTGATCGTCTTCCGTTATCTGTCCCGCGAAGTCCTGTTGACCCTGAGTGCCGTGAGTGCGGTATTGCTGGTCATCACCATGAGTGGTCGTTTCGTCAAATTCCTTGCTCAGGCAGCCTCGGGCGCCCTGGATCCGGGCTCGTTGTTCCTGATCATGGGCTTTCGCCTGCCGGGTTTCCTGCAGCTGATCCTGCCGCTTGGTCTGTTTCTCGGCATACTGCTGGCCTATGGCCGGTTGTACCTTGAAAGTGAAATGACCGTGCTGTCCGCTACCGGGATGAGCCAGCAGCGGTTGCTGGCCATGACCATGGTGCCAGCCACGGGCGTTGCGCTGGTGGTGGCCTGGTTGAGCATGAGCCTGGCGCCTCAGGGCGCCATGCAGTTTCAGCTGTTGCTGAACAAACAGGACGCGATGACCGAGTTCGACACCCTTGAGCCTGGGCGCTTTCAAGCGCTGAACGACGGTACGCGGGTGACCTATACCGAAACCATGACGGATGATCGCGCCAACCTCGGCGGTGTGTTCATTTCACAGAAAAACCTCGGGGAAAACCAGAAAGACCGTGGCATTTCGATTCTGGTGGCCGACAGCGGTCGCCAGGAAGTGCGCCCTGATGGCAGCCGCTACCTGATCCTGGAAAACGGCTATCGCTACGACGGCAGCCCGGGTCTGGCGGATTATCGGGCGATCAAGTACGACACTTATGGCGTAATGCTGGCCAAGCCCGAAATAAGTGAAGAAGTCACCGACCGCGACGCGCTGCCGACGGCCTCGTTGTTCGGCAGCCAGGAACTGCGCTCTATAGCCGAGCTGCAGTGGCGTATTTCCCTGCCGTTGCTGGTGTTTATCGTGACCTTGATGGCAGTGCCGCTGTCACGCGTAAACCCGCGTCAGGGCCGCTTCCTCAAGCTGCTGCCGGCGATCCTGCTGTACATGGCCTACCTTACAATCCTGATTTCCGCCCGTGGCTCCCTGGAGAAAGGCAAGCTGTCGCCGACCCTGGGCCTGTGGTGGGTGCACGGCATTTTCCTGGCGATTGGCCTGGGGCTGCTCTATTGGGAACCTATACGTTTGAAAATGAAGAGCCGTCGTGGCCAGAAGGAGTTGGCTCGTGGTTAAGCTCGATCGCTACATTGGCAGCAGCGTACTGGTCGCCATTCTGGCGGTGCTGGGCATCATCCTCGGCCTGGCTTCGTTGTTCGCTTTCATTGATGAAGTGGGCAACGTCACCGACACCTACACGGTCACCGATGTCCTCAGTTTTGTTGCGCTGACTGCGCCGCGCCGTCTTTACGACATGATGCCGATGGCCGCGCTGATCGGTTGCCTGATCGGCCTGGGCAGCCTGGCCAGCAGCAGCGAACTGACCATCATGCGGGCGGCGGGTGTCTCCATCGGCCGTATTGTCTGGGCCGTCATGAAGCCGATGCTGTTGCTGATGGCCTGCAGCGTGCTGATCGGCGAATACGTGGCGCCGCCGGCCGAAGCCACTGCCCAGGCCAATCGCGCCCTGGCCCAGGGGTCGGGCGACGCACAAAGCGCCAAGCACGGCCTGTGGCACCGCCAGGGTGACGAGTTCATCCACATCAACGCCGTGCAACCGGGCGGCCTGTTGATCGGTGTAACGCGCTACACATTCGACAAGGAGCGTCACATGTTGACCTCCAGCTTTGCCAAGCGCGCGCAGTACGCTGCCGAGAAGTGGGAACTGAGCGACGTCACCACGACCTACTTCCGCAACGTGGGCCAGGGCACCAAGGCTTACACCGAAGTGATCAATGTGCCGACCGAGGCATGGGATATCGCCCTGAAGCCGGAATTGCTCAATACCGTGGTGATGATCCCGGAAACCCTGCCGATCTCCGGGTTGTGGAGCTACATCCACTACCTCAAGGATCAAGGCCTGAATAATGGCCGCTACTGGCTGGCGTTTTGGGTCAAGGTGTTGCAGCCGGTGGTGACCGCAGCGCTGGTGTTGATGGCGATTTCGTTCATCTTCGGCCCGCTGCGCTCCGTGACCCTCGGCCAGCGCGTGTTTACCGGCGTACTGGTGGGCTTCACCTTCCGCATCGCTCAGGACTTGCTCGGCCCGTCGAGCCTTGTGTTTGGGTTCTCACCGCTGTTCGCGGTGCTGGTGCCTACCGCCATCTGCGCCCTGGCGGGCTTCTGGCTGTTGCGCCGAGCCGGCTGATGCTGCGCTTATAGACAAAAAATGCCCCGGTCGAGAGATCGGGGCATTTTTGTTCTGGTCAGCAAAGATGACGTCCGGCCTGAGCATCAGGTACAATTCCCGGCTATTTTTCAGCGGGCAATCTGCCTGCAGCCTTTTTGAGTGTTGATCCGTGAGTGATTTGAGTCATATCCGCAATTTCTCCATCATCGCCCACATTGACCATGGCAAGTCGACGCTGGCCGATCGATTTATCCAGATGTGCGGTGGCCTTGCCGAGCGTGAAATGGAAGCTCAGGTACTGGATTCCATGGACCTCGAGCGCGAGCGCGGCATCACCATCAAGGCCCACAGCGTTACCCTGTACTACACCGCAAAAGACGGTATCAAGTACCAGCTGAACTTCATTGACACCCCCGGCCACGTTGACTTCACCTACGAAGTCAGCCGCTCGCTGGCCGCGTGTGAAGGTGCGTTGCTGGTGGTGGACGCGGGGCAGGGCGTTGAAGCCCAGTCCGTCGCCAACTGCTATACCGCGATCGAGCAGGGCCTTGAGGTCATGCCGGTTCTGAACAAGATCGACTTGCCGCAGGCCGACCCGGACCGCGTCAAGGAAGAGATCGAAAAAATCATCGGCATTGACGCCACCGACGCCGTCGAGTGCAGCGCCAAGACTGGCCTGGGCGTTGATGAGGTGCTCGAGCGCCTGGTCAAAACCATCCCTGCACCCACCGGTAACTACGAAGATCCGCTGCAAGCGTTGATCATCGACTCCTGGTTCGACAACTACCTGGGCGTTGTTTCCCTGGTACGTGTACGCCATGGCCGTGTGAAGAAGGGCGACAAGATCCTGGTCAAATCCACCGGCAAGATCCACTTGGTGGACAGCGTCGGTGTATTCAACCCCAAGCACACGGCCACCGTTGACCTGAAAGCCGGTGAAGTAGGCTTCATCATCGCCGGCATCAAGGACATTCACGGTGCACCGGTCGGTGACACCCTGACCTTGAGCTCCACCCCTGACGTTGACGTGCTGCCGGGCTTCAAACGCATCCAGCCGCAGGTCTACGCCGGCCTGTTCCCGGTCAGCTCCGACGACTTCGAGGATTTCCGCGAAGCCCTGCAAAAGCTGACCCTCAACGATTCGTCGTTGCAGTACACCCCGGAAAGCTCCGACGCACTGGGCTTCGGCTTCCGTTGCGGCTTCCTCGGCATGCTGCACATGGAGATCATCCAGGAGCGCCTTGAGCGCGAATACGACCTGGACCTGATCACCACCGCGCCGACCGTTATTTTTGAACTGTTGCTGAAAACCGGTGAAACGATTTACGTCGATAACCCGTCCAAGCTTCCGGATCTGTCTTCCATCGAAGACATGCGCGAGCCAATCGTGCGGGCCAATATCCTGGTACCGCAAGAGCACTTGGGCAACGTGATTACCCTGTGTATCGAAAAACGTGGCGTGCAGCACGACATGTTGTTCCTCGGTACCCAGGTGCAAGTGACCTACGATTTGCCGATGAACGAAGTGGTCCTGGACTTCTTCGACCGTCTCAAATCCACCAGTCGCGGCTATGCTTCGCTGGATTACCATTTCGATCGTTACCAGTCGGCTAATCTGGTCAAACTGGATGTGCTGATCAACGGCGACAAGGTAGATGCACTGGCACTGATCGTGCACAAGGACAACGCGCACTACAAAGGTCGGCAGTTGACCGAAAAGATGAAAGAACTGATTCCGCGCCAGATGTTCGACGTCGCGATCCAGGCCGCCATTGGCGGGCAGATCATTGCACGGACCTCCGTCAAGGCACTCAGAAAGAACGTACTGGCCAAATGCTACGGCGGTGACGTAAGCCGTAAGCGCAAGCTGCTTGAGAAGCAAAAGGCCGGTAAAAAACGCATGAAGCAAGTGGGCAACGTGGAAATTCCACAAGAAGCCTTCCTTGCGGTGCTCAGGTTGGATAGTTAGGTCCTATGTCGCTAAATTTCCCGCTGTTGCTGGTTATCGCTGTCGCCGTTTGCGGCCTCCTGGCGTTGCTCGATCTGGTGTTCTTCGCCCCGCGTCGGCGTGCGGCTATCGCCTCCTATCAGGGCAGCGTCAGCCAGCCCGATGCGGTGGTAGTCGAGAAGCTGAACAAAGAGCCGTTGCTGGTTGAATACGGCAAATCGTTCTTCCCGGTGTTGTTCATCGTGCTGGTGCTGCGTTCGTTCCTGGTGGAGCCGTTTCAGATCCCTTCGGGCTCGATGAAACCTACCCTGGACGTGGGCGACTTCATCCTGGTGAACAAGTTTTCCTACGGGATTCGCCTGCCGGTGATCGACAAGAAAGTCATCCCGATCGGTGACCCGCAGCGCGGCGACGTGATGGTGTTCCGCTACCCGAGCGACCCGACCGTCAACTACATCAAGCGTGTAGTCGGCCTGCCGGGCGACGTGATTCGCTACACCAGCGACAAGCGTCTGTTCGTCAACGGTGAGTCGGTGGCCGAGAAACTGCTGGGTACCGAGCCGAACACCCTAGGCAGCGCCGAGCTGTATCAGGAAAAACTCGGCACGGTCGAGCACCAGATCCGCAAGGAAATGAGCCGCTACCGTGCAATGCCTGATGGCGAATGGAAAGTGCCTGCCGGGCACTACTTCATGATGGGCGACAACCGCGACAACTCCAACGACAGCCGTTACTGGGATGATCCCAACATTCCCAAGGACCTGCTGGGCATGGTTCCCGACGAGAACATTGTCGGCAAGGCCTTTGCAGTCTGGATGAGTTGGCCGGAACCCAAACTCAGCCACCTGCCGAACTTCTCGCGGGTCGGGCTGATCAAGTAATACAGGCGGCGCTGTGAACACAGCGCCGAATGCTTTTCTGGGGTTGGGACAATCATTGGCCCGGCCCCTTGCTGTACCAATAGGATTTGAATTTGAACACTGCGTCAATCGTCGATGGCCGCCGGTGCCACCACACAGATATGGGTAAACCGTGAGCGTTTCTCTAAGCCGTCTCGAGCGCCAGCTCGGCTACACCTTCAAGGACCAGGAATTGATGGTCCTTGCCCTCACACACCGCAGCTTTGCAGGGCGTAACAACGAACGCCTGGAATTTCTCGGTGATGCCATCCTTAACTTCGCCGCCGGTGAAGCGCTCTTTGAGCGTTTCCCTCAAGCGCGCGAAGGCCAGCTGTCACGCCTGCGTGCGCGCCTTGTCAAAGGCGAGACCCTGGCCGTGCTGGCCCGCGGCTTCGGCCTGGGCGAGTACCTGCGGTTGGGTTCCGGTGAATTGAAAAGCGGTGGGTTTCGTCGCGAATCGATCCTGGCCGATGCGCTGGAAGCATTGATCGGTGCGATCTACCTCGATGCAGGTATGGAGATGGCCAAGGAGCGCGTGGTCGCCTGGCTGGCTTCGGAGATCGAAAGCCTGACGCTGGTCGACACCAACAAAGATCCCAAGACCCGCCTGCAGGAGTACCTGCAGTCCCGTGGTTGCGAACTGCCACGTTACGAAGTGGTGGATATCCAGGGCGAGCCGCATTGCCGCGTGTTCTTCGTGGAATGTGAAATCACCTTATTGAATGAAAAAAGCCGAGGTCAGGGTGTGAGCCGTCGTATTGCCGAACAGGTAGCGGCCGCTGCAGCACTGATTGCCCTGGGCGTGGAGAATGGCCATGACTGATTCAACCGCAACACGCTGTGGCTATGTTGCCATCGTCGGCCGCCCGAACGTGGGCAAGTCCACGCTGCTGAACCACATCCTCGGCCAGAAGCTCGCGATCACCTCGCGCAAGCCGCAGACCACCCGCCACAACATGCTGGGCATCAAGACCGAAGGCACCGTGCAAGCGGTCTACGTCGACACTCCGGGCATGCACAAAGGCGGTGAGAAAGCCCTCAACCGTTACATGAACAAGACCGCTTCGGCGGCGTTGAAAGACGTCGACGTGGTGATCTTCGTGGTTGACCGCACCAAGTGGACCGACGAAGACCAGATGGTCCTCGAGCGCGTGCAGTACGTCACCGGCCCGTTGATCGTCGCGCTGAACAAGACCGACCGCATCGAAGACAAGGCCGAGCTGATGCCGCACCTGAGCTGGCTGCAGGAACAACTGCCAAACGCCCAGATCATGCCGATCTCGGCTCAGCACGGGCATAACCTTGAAGCCCTGGAACGCGTGATCGCCGGCCACCTGCCGGAGAACGAGCACTTCTTCCCGGAAGACCAGATCACCGACCGCAGCAGCCGCTTCCTCGCCGCCGAACTGGTGCGTGAGAAAATCATGCGCCAGATGGGTGCCGAGCTGCCGTACCAGATCACGGTTGAAATCGAAGAGTTCAAGCAGCAGGGCAAAACCCTGCATATCCACGCGCTGATCCTCGTCGAACGTGACGGCCAGAAGAAAATCATCATTGGCGACAAGGGCGAGCGCATCAAGCGCATCGGCACCGAAGCGCGCAAGGACATGGAAGTGCTGTTTGATTCCAAGATCATGCTCAACCTGTGGGTGAAGGTGAAGGGTGGTTGGTCTGATGATGAGCGCGCGTTGCGCTCCCTGGGCTACGGCGACTTGTAAGCGGTCCTGAAAACATCGCAGGACAACATGTGGGAGCGGGCTTGCTCGCGAATGCGGTATATCAGTCGACATATCAGTGACTGATCCACCGCTTTCGCGAGCAAGCCCGCTCCCACATTGGGTTTGTATCGTTGTCAAAAATGCATTCCATCAGTGAGAGCCCATGTCCCAACCCACCAGCCAACTCGCCTACGTCCTGCACAGCCGCGCCTACCGCGAGACCAGCGCCCTGGTGGACTTCCTCACGCCTCAGGGCCGCCTGCGCGCAGTCTTGCGCAGTGCACGCGGCAAGGCCGGTACGCAGGCCCGGCCGTTCGTGGCGCTGGACGTGGAGTTTCGGGGCAAGGGCGAGCTGAAAAACGTCGGTCGTCTGGAAAGCGTGGGCATATCCCCCTGGCTGAACGGCGAAGCCCTGTTCAGTGGCCTTTACCTCAATGAGCTGCTGATTCGCCTGCTGCCAGCCGAAGACCCTCACCCCGGCGTCTTCGATCACTACGCCGCCACCTTGCTTGCCCTGGCCGAAGGCCGCCCACTGGAGCCGTTGTTGCGCGCCTTCGAATGGCGTCTGCTCGACGACCTGGGTTACGGCTTTGAACTCACCAACGACCTGCACGGCGAACCCGTCGCCGCCGACGGCATGTACCGCCTGCAAGTCGACGCTGGCCTTGAGCGCGTGTACCTGCTGCAACCCGGCCTGTTCCAGGGCACTGAGCTTTTGGCCATGAGCGAAGCCGACTGGACGGCGCCCGGCGCCTTGTCTGCCGCCAAGCGCCTGATGCGCCAGGCACTGGCCGTGCACTTGGGCGGCCGGCCGCTGGTCAGTCGCGAGTTGTTTCGAAAGCCCTGACATCCCCGTGTATGCTGTGCACCGTTTCTTTCCCTTTTCAGGAGCGCTTCCGTGACCACCAGCAATCGCATTCTTCTTGGCGTCAACATCGACCACGTCGCTACCCTGCGTCAGGCCCGGGGCACCCGTTACCCGGACCCGGTCAAGGCTGCGCTGGACGCCGAAGAATCAGGCGCTGACGGCATCACCGTGCACCTGCGCGAAGACCGCCGCCACATCCAGGAGCGCGACGTGCTGGTGCTCAAGGACGTGCTGCAAACCCGCATGAACTTCGAGATGGGCGTCACCGAGGAAATGATGCAGTTCGCCGAGCGCATCCGCCCGGCGCACATCTGCCTGGTGCCGGAAACCCGCCAGGAACTGACCACCGAAGGCGGCCTCGACGTAGCCGGCCAGGAAGCGCGAATCAAGGCTGCGGTTGAGCGCCTGTCGCAGATCGGCAGCGAAGTCTCGCTGTTCATCGACGCCGACGAGCGCCAGATCGAAGCCTCGCGCCGCGTCGGCGCACCAGCGATTGAACTGCACACCGGCCGTTACGCCGATGCTACTACGCCGACTGAAATCGCCGATGAGCTGCAACGCATCATTGATGGCGTGAGCTGCGGTCTCAAAGAAGGCCTGATCGTCAACGCCGGACACGGCTTGCACTACCACAACGTCGAAGCCGTGGCCGCGATCAAGGGCATCAACGAGCTGAACATCGGCCACGCGCTGGTGGCCCATGCGCTGTTCGTCGGTTTCAAGGGCGCCGTGGCCGAGATGAAAGCGCTGATCCTGGCGGCTGCCAAAGCCTAATCCCACACAGTCTCAAACACCCTCAAGATCACAAAATGTGGGAGCTGGCTTGCCTGCGATAGCGGTGGATCAGCAAGCACGGGTATTAGCTGGCCTACCGCCATCGCAGGCAAGCCAGCTCCCACATTAGCCTGCAGTGAATTTGGCCTGCGGCAATGCGAAGCCTTACTGTTTAGCCGACGCAGGTGTATCGTATCTGCCCTTTGCAGGCCCCTGGCCTGCCGCAGATACGTGAGGTTGTTGTGTCCCGATCCTTTTCCCGTCGACAAATCCTGGGTGGCCTCGCAGGCCTTGCCGTTGTGGGCGTCGGTGCCGGTGGCGCCTATCGCTACTGGCTGGGAAAAGTCGCCGAGTCCGAGGCCGGGCACGATTACCAACTGATTGCTGCCCCGCTGGACGTCGAACTGGTGCCGGGCCACAAAACCGAAGCCTGGGCATTCGGCCCTTCCGCACCGGGCACCGAGCTGCGCGTGCGTCAGGGCGAGTGGCTGCGGGTGCGCTTCATCAACCACCTGCCAGTCGCTACCACCATCCACTGGCATGGCATCCGCCTGCCGCTGGAAATGGACGGCGTGCCTTACGTCTCGCAACTGCCGGTATTGCCCGGTGAATATTTCGACTACAAATTCCGCGTGCCCGACGCCGGCAGCTACTGGTATCACCCCCATGTGAACAGCAGCGAAGAACTTGGCCGGGGCCTCGTCGGCCCGCTGATCATCGAAGAGCGCGAGCCCACCGGTTTCAAACATGAACGCACCCTCAGCCTGAAAAGCTGGCACGTGGACGAGGAGGGCGCGTTCGTGGCCTTCAGCATCCCCCGTGAAGCGGCGCGTGGCGGTACGGCCGGGCGACTGTCGACGATCAATGGCGTGCCCCAGGCGGTGGTCGATTTACCGGCCGGGCAGATCACCCGCGTGCGCTTGCTCAACCTCGATAACACCCTGACTTATCGCATCAATATCCCCGACGTCGAAGCGCAGATCTACGCGCTGGACGGCAACCCCATCGAGCCGCGCCCGTTGGGCAAGGAATACTGGCTGGGCCCGGGCATGCGCATTTGCCTGGCGATCAAGGCGCCGCCCGCCGGTGAAGAACTGTCGATCCGCAACGGCCCGGTGCGCCTGGGTACCTTCCGCTCGGTGGCCAACAGCGACGCACCCAGCGAATGGCCGCCGGCGCTGCCCGCCAACCCGATTGCCGAACCGGACCTGGCCAATGCCGAGAAACTCAACTTCAATTTCGAATGGGTCGGCTCCGTGTCTGTCGATGACGGCAAGCCGCCCAGCCTGTGGCAGATCAACGGCAAGGCCTGGGACATCACCGACAAGACCTGCGCCGACCGCCCGATCGCCAAGCTTGAGAAGGGCAAGAGCTACATTTTCGAATTGAAAAACATGACCCAATACCAGCACCCGATCCACTTGCACGGCATGAGCTTCAAGGTGATCGCCTCGAACCGCCACAAGGTGATCCCGTATTTCACCGACACCTACCTGCTCGGCAAAAACGAACGCGCCCGCGTGGCGTTGGTGGCGGATAACCCGGGGGTGTGGATGTTCCATTGCCATGTGATCGACCACATGGAAACCGGCCTGATGGCCGCCATCGAGGTGGCGTGATGCGCCAGATTCGCCCCGCCGCGATTATTGATCGCAGCCGCGACCAGGATTTCATGCGCGAAGCCCTGGCCCTCGCCGCACAAGGCGCAGCCCTGGGCGAAGTGCCCGTGGGCGCGGTGCTGGTGCAGGACGGTGAAATCATCGGTCGTGGGTTCAATTGCCCGATCAGCAGCAACGACCCCAGCGCCCATGCCGAGATGGTCGCCATCCGCGCAGCGGCGCAGGCGATCAGCAACTATCGGCTGGTGGGTAGCACGCTGTATGTAACCCTGGAACCCTGCAGCATGTGCGCGGGCGTGATCGTGCATTCGCGGGTTGCGCGGGTGGTGTATGGCGCGCTGGAACCGAAGGCGGGGATTGTGCAAAGCCAGGGGCAGTTTTTTACCCAGGGCTTTTTGAATCATCGGGTGCTGTATGAAGGCGGGGTGTTGGCGCAGGAGTGTGGGGCTGTGCTCAGTGAGTTCTTCAAGGCCAGAAGAGCCAAGCCACCGCTCTAAAGAACACCCTGGGACCCATGTGGGAGCTGGCTTGCCTGCGATGCAGACACCTCGGTCCAACTGACACACCGAGGTGTCTGCATCGCAG
>NZ_JAFCTN010000068.1:0-18539 GCF_049896045.1 Pseudomonas sp. PWP3-1b2 | reverse complement strand
ACTGCGTTTCGCGCCCGTATCCATTACACCGTCCTGATAAGACTTCAGAAGGTGTAAACCTTATTCAGGGCGAGACAGCGGCATAAAAAAAGCCCCGTATCGAAAGATACGGGGCTTTTTATTGCCCGCCGATTCAGTACCGGTTGGGTTCCATTTCCAGGTTTACCTTGAAGCGCTCGGCGATGTCCTGCTGGATACGCAGCGCCAGGTTCGCAATGTCGTGCCCGGAGGCAGTGCCATAATTGACCAGCACCAGCGCCTGTAGCGCGTGCACGCCCGCGTCACCATCGCGAAAGCCCTTCCAGCCGGCTTTGTCGATCAGCCAGCCAGCGGCAAGCTTCATCTGCCCGTCGGGCTGTGGGTAGGCGACCAGATCCGGATACAGCGCTTGCAGCTCGGTTGCCAGTGCCTGGGACACCAGCGGGTTCTTGAAGAAGCTCCCGGCATTCCCTAACTGCGCAGGGTCCGGCAGCTTTTCACGGCGGATGCTGCAAATCGCTCGGCTGACGTCGCTTGGCGTTGGCTCACTAATCCCCTGCGCCGCCAGGCGCTGTTGCACCGGGCCGTAGTCGAGTTTCAGTTTGCTGGCCCGGCTCAAGGCAAAACGCACGCGCAGAATCAACCAACGCCCGGTTTGATGCTTGAACAGGCTGTCGCGGTAGGCGAACTGGCAGTCTTCCAGATTGAAATCGCGCAGCTCGCCGGTCTGACGATCCAGCGCGGTCAGGCCGGAAAATACGTCCTTGATCTCAATGCCGTACGCACCAATGTTCTGCATCGGCGCCGCACCGACGGTGCCGGGTATGAGGCTGAGGTTTTCCAGACCGCAAAAGCCGTGCGCCAAGGTCCACAGCACAAACGGATGCCAGGCCTCGCCCGCTTCGGCCTCGACCACCACGTGCACACCGTCATCTTGCAGCACCCGAATGCCTTGGGTCGCCATGCGCAGCACCAATGCCGGAATGTCCTGCGTCAGCAGCAAGTTGCTGCCACCGCCGATGACCAGCAATGGCAACGCTTGCGCAGCCGCATAGGCCAGGGCATCACGCACCTCGGCGTCGCTGTGCGCTTCGGCGAACAGTTGAGCGCGCACGTCGATGCCAAAGCTGTTGAAGGGCTTGAGCGATACCTGCGAGAGCACTTGCAAGGTCATAACCGCCCCTTCAATTCAATGACCAATAAATCACAGGCTGTTTCGATCAGGTCCAGGACTCGTTCAAAGCCTTGTTCGCCTTCGTAGTAAGGGTCTGGCACTTCGTCAACTTCGCCGTCGTAGCGGCGCAGGAACAAATCCAGCTCGGCCTTGCCCTGCCCCGGCTGCATGGCCTTGAGGTTGCGCAGGTTGCTGTGGTCCATGGCCAGGATCAGGTCATAACGCGAGAAATCGGCGCGGCACACCTGCTGGGCACGCTGGGCCGACAAGTCATAACCTCGCGCCAGCGCCGCTTGCTGGCTACGCCGGTCCGGCGGGTTGCCGACATGCCACTCGCCTGTACCGGCAGACGCCACCTCGACCTGGCCCGCCAGGCCCGCGGCGCGCAATTTATGGCGCAATACGCCTTCAGCGGTGGGCGAGCGGCAAATGTTGCCCAGGCAGACGAACAAAACGTCCATCAAGCCCCCAGCAGGCGACGGACGCGCTCAAGGTCTTCCGGGGTGTCGACACCAGCTGGCGGCGCTTCCAGAGCATCGCCCACATGGATGCGCACGCCGTGCCACAGGGCACGCAGTTGTTCCAGGGATTCAGTGTTTTCCAGCCAGCACGGGCCCCAGCTCACGAAGTCATGCAGAAAACCCGCGCGATAGGCGTAGATGCCGATGTGACGGCGGTACGGCACGCCTTCCGGCAATACGTCGCGGCTCTTGGCGAACGCGTCACGCGCCCACGGCAAGGTGGAGCGGCTGAAGGTCAGCGCCAGGCCGTTGATGTCGGTGACCACTTTCACCACGTTCGGGTTGAACAGGGTGTCGATGTCTTCGATGGGTTCGGCGAGGGTCGCCATGCGCGCTTCGCCATGGGCGGCCAGGTTGGCAGCCACCTGATCAATCACGCTTGGCGGGATCAGCGGCTCGTCGCCCTGTACGTTGACGACAATCGCATCAGGCGCCAGGCCCAGGTGCGTGGCGACTTCGGCCAGACGGTCGGTGCCGGAATTGTGGTCCTCACGGGTCAGCACCGCTTCGGCGCCAAAGCCCTTGCAGGCCTCGATGATGCGCGGGTCATCGGTGGCGACCACGACGCGTTCGGCGCTACTTTTACAGGCCTGTTCCCACACCAGCTGGATCATCGGCTTGTCGCCGATCAATTGCAGCGGTTTGCCCGGCAGGCGGGTCGATGCATAGCGGGAGGGAATGACAACGGTAAAGGCTGTGGTCATTTATCCAGGCGCTCGTCGGTGGTCAGGGTGCGCGCTTCGCTTTCCAGCATCACCGGGATGCCATCACGGATCGGGTAAGCCAGGCCAGCACCTTTGCTGATCAACTCGGTTTTGTCGGCGCTGAGCTTGAGCGGGCCTTTGCAGATCGGGCAAGCGAGGATATCGAGCAGTTTGGTGTCCATGAATGTTTCCTGGAAAAAAGCGGATTAAGGCAAAAGACGGGCGGGCAACAGGCGCATCAACTGTGTGTCGAACCAGGCGACAAACGCCGGCGACGGCACCGCATCCACCGCAAGGTACCACCAGTCGGGCCTGGCAAAGGCGCGGCACTTCACCGCGTCCTTTTCAGTCATGACCAGCGGCAATGACGGCGTAAAATTCAGGACCTCTGCGCTATAGGGCGCGTGGTCGGCAAACGCATGGGGTACTGGCCGCCAGTGTAGCGTTTCAAGGGTAGTGAAGAAACGTTGCGGGTTACCTATGCCGGCGACCGCATGCACCTGCTGGCCAGCGGGGAAATAATCGACCGGCTGGCGCTCGGCGGTTTTCAGATTGATCAGCGCCGCAGGCATCAGGCGAAAGGCGAAACCGTCCTCCCGATCCGCTGCGGCGCCGTTGTAGAGCAGCGCATCGACACTCTGCAAGCGCTCAACCGGCTCACGCAACGGCCCGGCAGGCAGGCAACGGCGGTTGCCCAAGCCGCGTGCGGCGTCGATCAGCACCAGTTCAAGGTCGCGAGCCAGGCGGTAATGCTGTAACCCGTCGTCGGAAAGAATCAGGTCAAGCGGCTCGCTGGCCAGCAGCGCTTCAACCGCGCGACCGCGATCGGGATCGATCATCAACGGTACGCCGCAACGCTGCACGATCAGCAACGGCTCATCACCGGCCACCTCGGCGCTGTGGTGGGCCTCGACTCGCCACGGCAATTGTGGCGGTTTGGCACCGTAGCCACGACTGACCACGCCGACGCGCAAACCACTGCGCCGGCAATGCTCGATCAGCCACAGAATCATTGGCGTCTTGCCCGTACCGCCCACCGTAATGTTGCCGACCACCACCACCGGCACCGGCGATTGGTAGATCTCGCCCTCGCCCGCCAGGAACCGCGCGCGCTTGCGCTGCACCACTCGGCGGTACAAAGACTCCAACGGGCGCAAGAGCGCGAGGGCAGGATGGCCTTCATACCAGGCTTTGAGCAAACGATCAGACATGGCCATCAGGGTTGGCTCGCCGCCTCGACGGTGGTCATGCGCAAATGGCTGAAGCCGAGCTTGCCGGCGGCATCCATTGCGGTGATCACGGCTTGATGCTGGGTCTTGCCATCGGCACTGATCGACAGCGGCAGGTTGGTATCACCGCCGGACTCTTTCTGCAGGGCGTCCATCAGGCTCTTGAGGTCGTTTTTCTCAAGCAACTGGTTATTCACCGAAAACACTCCGTCGGCGCTGATGGCAACGTCCAGCTGTTTGACTTCCTGGTCCTCGGCTGGCGAACCGCTTACCGCTTCCGGCAGGTCAACACGCAGCTGGGTTTGCCGGGTAAACGTGGTGGTGACGACAAAAAACAGCAGCAGGATAAACACCACGTCGATCAGGGACGCGAGGTTGATATCAATGTTTTCCCGTCGCTTACGGCGAAATTTCACGCTCGGCCCTCGACGAAATCAACATCACGGTCGCCCTGCACCACTTCCACCAGTTTGATGGCTTCCTGTTCCATGCCGACCACCAATTCATCGATGCGTCGTTGCAGGAAACGGTGGAAGAACACCGAAGGAATACCCACCATCAAGCCCGCAGCCGTAGTGATCAATGCCTTGGAAATGCCCCCCGCCAGCACAGCAGCGTTGGTGGTCATACCCGAGCCCATGAACGAGCTGAAAATGTCGATCATGCCCAGTACCGTCCCCAGCAAACCAAGCAGCGGCGCCATGGCCGCAATGGTGCCAAGCGCATTGATGTAGCGCTCCATTTCATGGATGACCCGGGCGGCGGCCTCCTCGATGCACTCTTTCATGATCTCGCGACCATGTTTGGAGTTGGCCAGGCCCGCAGCGAGAATTTCACCCAAGGGCGAGTTGGCGCGCAGTTCCTTGAGTTTGTCCTTGTCCAGCTGCTTGTTTTTGATCCAGCCCCAGACCTGCCCCAACAGATGATCGGGCGTGATACGGCTGGCGCGCAGGGTCCACAGGCGTTCGGCAACGATGCCGAGTGCGGCGATGGAGCTCAAGATGATCGGCAACATCATCCAGCCGCCGGATTTGACCAATTCCCACACAGTGAATGTCCCCTCGAAAAAGTGCGCCACTTTACCATATAGGTTCAGTCGCGGGGTTCGTCCGCCCTGGACCCGCCCGTCGCGGGCTCCAGTCTTTGGTAACGCAGGATTACGGTAACGCTTCGCGCCAGAAACGGCGTTGACTGCGCGCAACCATCGGTGCTTTAAACGCGCCCAATTGCAGCCGCACAGCCCCCTGCTCGGCGCTGTCATACACCTGGCTGCCCACTGCCCGATAGCGCGCCACCACCTGCGGATGGGGATGACCGAATGCGTTGCCACGGCCTCGGGAAATCAGCACTGACCCTGGCGCGAGGCGCTGCACAAAGGCGACGGATGAAGAACTGCGACTGCCATGATGAGGTGCTTGCAGCCAGTCGGTGCGCACTGCCAGGGGTGAGGCCAGGAACGCTGTTTCGGCTGCGCGATCTATATCGCCGGTCAGCAGGAGGCCCTCGCCATTGGCCTGCACCCGCAGCACGCAGGACTTTGGGTTGCTGGCAGTGGCGCCAGGCCACTGCCACAGCTCAAACAGCACGCCATCCCACGCCCAACGCTCACCGCTGATGCACGCTTGAGCATCGAGAAACACGGGCAAGCCGTCGGTTTCCCCGCCGACCACTCGCCTGACAGAAAGCTCACGGGCCACCGCCGCCGCCCCGCCCACGTGATCGGCATGGGCGTGGCTGAGCACCATCATGTCCAGCGCGCCTACCCCGAGTTTTCTCAACGACGGCAGTACCACACGGGCGCCAAGGTCGATTGCACCCGAGCGCGGACCCGCGTCGTAGAGCAGCGCGTGATTACGGGTGCGCAGGATGACCGACTGCCCCTGACCAACATCCAGTTGCACCACGTCCACCCGCCCATGGGGCACCTGCTCTTTAGGCGGGAAAACGGCCAGTAACAGCATTGGCCAGCCCAGCAGCCGAAAGGGCACACCTTTGGGCAGCAGCACCAATACCGCGCCCGCCACACTCATACACCAAAAGCCCAGGGGCACTTCGGCGGGTATCCAGGCCGGGCGTTGCTCGGCCAACAGCGTCAGCAGCTTGAACAGCCAATCCAGCGCACCACCGGCCAACCACAGCAGCGCTTCGCCCACCCAAGGCACCGCCAGCAGTGCCGTGCCGAGCAACGCCAGCGGCAACACCACCAGGCTGATCCACGGCACCGCAAACACATTCGCCACGGGCGCGCTGAGACTGATCGGCAACCCCAGCACCAGCAACACCGGAAACATACCCACGGCGATCAGCCACTGCGGACGGGTCCACACCTGCCAGACGCTCCAGGGCCCCAGGCGCCCGCCGAAGGCGACTATCAGAATTGCGACTGCCGCAAACGACAACCAGAACCCCGGCTGCAAGCTGGCCAAAGGCTCAAGCATCAACACACCATTCAGCGCCAGCAACAGCGGCAACCAGACGCCCAGGTGCCGAAAACGCAGGCGCCAGAGCAACACCAGCCCAACCATTACACACGCACGCTGCACCGGCACACCGAACCCCGCCAGTAGGCCGTAGCTCAGCGCCGCAGCAAAGGCCAGCCCGCACGCCCACGGCAGCCACGGCAGGCTGCGCGGCCAACACCCGTATCGCGCCAGCCCTGCGATGAGGCCGTAGATCAACCCGGCCAGCAAACCGATGTGCTGGCCGGAAATGACCAGCAAATGCACGGTGCCGGTGTCTTGCAGTACTTGCCACTCTTCAGCCTCCAGCCCGGCGCCGTCCCCCAGCACCAACGCCGCGACCGCCGCTTCACGGCCTTGTGCATCCACAGCCTGCAGCCGCTGGCGCAGCGGATCGCGCCAGGCATTGCGCGCCGGCGCCAGGCGTTCGCCGTCTTTCACCGATGCAGTGGCCCCGACGCGCTGGGCGAGTAGCCAGGCTTCATAGTCAAAACCGTGAAAGTTGAGCAAACCAGACGGCCGCTTGAGCGTCAGTGCCAGACGCCAGCGCTCGCCGCTGTTTACCGGCGGGCCACCATGCCAGGACACGCGGATGCGCTGGGGTAATCGAGTAGTACGCGACCGACTGTCGGCCAGTTCGAAGCGTACGCCGGCCGGTGTCTGCTGCGGCAAACCGACCACACGGCCTTCAACCCAGCGCGTTTGCCCGTCCAGTGCGGGGTTGAGGCGATCGTCCAGCGCCCACTGCGCACTCATGCACGCCCAGCTCAACCCCAGCAGGAAAAAACCCAGCGGATAGGTACGAAACGGCAACAGCATCAACGCCATGACCGGCATGGCTAGCAGCCAGCCGGTCGACGGCAGTGCCGGTAGAAACCGCAGCGACAGCAAGCCGATGCTGAGTGCGAACAGCCCTGTTCTCATGAATCATCCTTTTCAAGTGATCCACTCAGTCTTAGCTGGTCGCGGTGGTCGCCCTATGATGTTTTGTCACAAAGTCTGAATTTTCTGTTTATAGAATGCGGGCATACTTGCCCCTCGAACTGACCTGGACCCCTTATGCCCCGGCGCCTATTCAAGCGGTACATGCCCGATCCCAGCAGCATCCGGGAACACAAGTCATTACAGTTTCTCGGCACCTTGCTGCACGATCCAAACCTCTGGCACCTGAACCGGCACTCTGTCGCGCGCGCCATGGCGGTGGGTTTGTTCGCGGCGTTCATCCCGATTCCACTGCAGATGTTGTTGGCGGCGGTGCTGGCAATTGCCGTGCGCGGCAATATGCCCATCGCCGTCAGCCTGGTGTGGCTCACCAACCCGATTACCATGCCGGTGGTGTTTGTCTGCACCTACATGACCGGTGCGTGGCTGATGAATGTGCCGCCACGCAGCCTGCCCGACAACCTCACGTGGGAGTGGATCAGCGGGCAGTTGAGCACGCTGTGGCAGCCTTTCCTGCTGGGGTCTGTGGTGTTGGGGCTGGTATTGGGCGCGCTGGCCTACCTCCTGACCATGGGCTATTGGCGCTGGTGGGTCGGGCACCAATGGAAAAAGCGCAAACAGCGCCGCGCGCGTGGAGGTTAACGGGCCAGCAGCTGCAGATGCACGCTCAAGCCCTGACCGCTATTTTCGGCCCACAAGTGGCCGCCCTGACGCCTCACAGCGTTACGGGCGATGCTCAGGCCGAGGCCGAAACCGCCGTCCCCGGGCCGCGATCCTTCCAGGCGGGTGAACGGCGCGAAGATCCGCTCCAGGTGCTGTTCATCAATGCCCCCGCCCTGATCCTCCAGCCAGATGTGCCAATAATCACCTTCACGGCGACCGTCCAGCGTCACCCGCCCGTGCGCGGGAGAATGCCGAATGGCGTTGCGCAGGATATTTTCCAGGGCCTGGGCCAGCGCATTCAGGTTACCGCGCACCCAGCAGTCGGCCGGCAGCAGGCAGGGCAAGCGAGACGCTGGCCAGTCACTTTCAAAGCAGGCGTTTTCCCGCAGCATGTCCCACAACGCCTGGAGCTGAATGTCCTCGCAGGGCAACGGTGTGCGTTCGCTGTCGAGCCAGGCCAGTTGCAAACTGTCTTCCACCAGGCGCTGCATGCCGTCGATTTCGCGGCTTAGCCGATCACGCAGTTGCGAGAGATTTTGCTCACTGTCGCAGGCCACGCGCAAACGGCTCAGCGGCGTGCGCAGTTCATGGGACATGTCACGCAGCAACTGGTGCTGCAACGCCACGGTGCCCTGCAAGCGCTCTGACATGTGGTCAAACGCGCGGCCCAGCTCGCCCAATTCATCCTTGCGACTGGTCGCCTCGCGCGACATGCGCGTATGCAGCTGGTCAGCACGCCAGGCGTTGGCCTGCTCGCGCAGTTGGTTGAGGGGCATGATCAATAGCCGATACAGGCCAATACACAGGAACAAGGTAAACAGACCCGGGATCACACCATTGGTCACCATTCGCCAGAACAGCTGATAGCGCCCCGGCATAAAGCGTTTGGGCAGTTCAATCACCAATGAGCCTGCGTCCGGATCCACCGGAAACGCAATCTTCAGCCACGGCAGGCCGTTGACGTGCCGACTGACCGGCCACTCCAACCCGCGCAAAAAGGTCAGGCGCTGGCTCTCCTTATCGCTTAACGGCACGCTGCTGAGCGATTGCAGGTCATTGCCGATCACACCAACCCAGACGGTTTCGCGCGCGGCCATCGCCTGCAACCACGCATCCAGCCCCGCACTGCCCTGGGTATTCCACGCCAATTCGGCCTCCGCCGCGTAACCTCGCAGAACCTCGCGGGACTCTTCGGCTATATAGGCGTTCTGCTGTTCCATGTAGCGGCCCCAGGACCAACTGAGCCAAATCATCAGCAAACAAAAGGCGATCAGCAGGCAGGCCAGTTTCCAGAATAACGAATGCTTGCCGGGCAGCCGCTCAAAGCCCTTCATCATGACCGCTCAGCACATAGCCCTTGCCCCACACCGTGCGCACCTGGCGCGCGTGGTAGCCGATGGCCTTGAGTTTGCGGCGAATCTGGCTGATATGCATATCCAGGCTGCGGTCGTGAGGGGCATAGCCGCGCTGCAACACATGCTGATAAAGAAAGGCTTTGCTGAGGACCTCATCCCCGTTGCGGTGCAAGGTTTCCAGCAGACGGTATTCGCTGCGGGTCAGCCCCGCGCCGTGGTGCCCGTGGAACACGTCGCACAGTTCATCGTCAAAACGCAGCGCACAGACGTCGTCTCGCGCCGGTACACGGTGCGGCAATGGCCGACGGTCCAGGGCCACGCGGCGCAGGATCGCTTCGATGCGCACACGCAGCTCAATCATGCTGAACGGCTTGGGCAGGTAGTCGTCGGCCCCTAGCCGAAACCCGCTGACACGGTCGGCTTCGGCCCCCAGGGCCGACATGAGGATGACCGGAATCGAATGGCTCTGACGCAAATGGGTGAGGATCGACAGCCCATCCAGCCCCGGCAGCAGGATATCCATCAGCACCACATCGAACGCCTTATCTCGCGCCATTTGCAGACCCTGCTGGCCATTTTGGCACCACGTGACCTCAAAACCGCAATGCCCCAGATGTTCATGGACGTAGGCGCCCAATACGGGGTCATCTTCGATGGTCAGGATACTGGGTAGGCCAACTGCTGCGGGATTCATTAGCGTCTGCAAGTCATTCTCAATAGCTGATTATTAAAGATTAAATGCCCACAGGCAATCGCCAACCGGCGGCCAATGGCCCGAAGATTGCGGCAAGTCATGAATTTGCAAGATTCCACAGCCAGCAAATGGCTACACTGCGCAAGTGGCGCGGGCCGGATGCCCGTGCGGATAATTGATAACAGTGTGGTAGCAGGAGAGTGGCGTGCTTAGAAGAATGGGGATAAAAGGCCGCGTACTGTTGCTGACCTTATTACCGACCAGCCTGATGGCCTTGTTGTTGGGAGGCTATTTCACCTGGATGCAGCTCTCGGAGTTGCAGGCCCAGTTGCTGCAACGCGGCGAAATGATTGCCGAACAGCTGGCGCCGCTGGTGGCCCCTGCCCTCAGCGTCAAGAACACCGACCTGCTCGAGCGCATTGCCACCCAGTCTCTGGAGCAAACCGATGTGCGTACCGTGTCGTTCCTCGCCCCGGACCGCTCGCCCCTGGCTCACGCCGGCCCGACCATGCTCAACCAGCCACCGGTCGGCAACAGTTCGCACCTGTTGCAGCGCACCGGCAATGACGCCACGCGCTACTTGCTGCCGGTGTTTGGCCGCCACCGCAACCTCGCCGGCGAGTTGATCCCCGATGAAGCCGACCGCTTGCTGGGCTGGGTGGAAGTGGAGCTGTCCCACAATGGCATGCTGTTGCGCGGCTACCGCAGCCTGTTTGCCAGCCTGCTGCTGATCGCCATTGGCCTGATCTGCACCGCTGCCCTGGCGCTGCGCATCAGCCGCACCATCAATTCGCCGATTGGCAAGATCAAGCAAGCCGTGGCCCAGCTTAAGGACGGCAACCTGGAAACCCGACTGCCACCGCTTGGCAGCCAGGAATTGGACCAGTTGGCTTCGGGCATCAACCGCATGGCCGAAACCCTGCAAAATGCCCAGGAAGAACTGCAACACAGCATCGACCAAGCCACCGAAGACGTGCGCCAGAACCTGGAAACCATTGAAATCCAGAACATCGAGCTGGACCTGGCGCGTAAAGAGGCCCTGGAGGCCAGCCGCATCAAGTCGGAATTTTTGGCCAACATGAGCCATGAAATCCGCACCCCGCTCAACGGCATCCTCGGTTTTACCCACCTGCTGCAAAAAAGCGAACTGTCGCCGCGCCAGCTGGATTACCTGGGCACCATCGAAAAATCCGCCGACAACCTGTTGGGCATCATCAACGAGATCCTCGATTTCTCGAAAATCGAAGCCGGCAAACTGGTCCTCGACAGCGTGCCGTTCAACCTGCGCGACTTGCTGCAAGACACGTTGACCATCCTCGCCCCCGCCGCCCATGCCAAGCAGCTCGAACTGGTCAGCCTGGTCTACCGGGACACCCCGCTGGCCCTGGTGGGCGACCCGTTGCGCCTAAAGCAGATCCTGACCAACCTGATCAGCAATGCGATCAAGTTCACCCGCGAAGGCACGATTGTGGCCCGCGCGATGGTCGAGGACGAACAGGAAGACAGTGTGCAATTGCGCATCAGTGTGCAAGACACCGGCATAGGCCTGTCCAATCAGGACGTGCGCGCGCTTTTCCAGGCGTTCAGCCAGGCCGACAACTCGTTGTCACGCCAGCCCGGCGGCACCGGTTTGGGGCTGGTGATCTCCAAACGCTTGATCGAGCAAATGGGCGGTGAAATCGGCGTGGACAGCACGCCGGGCGAAGGTTCGGAATTCTGGATCAGCCTGAGCCTGCCCAAAACCCGTGATGACGTCGACGACCTGCCCTGCGCGCCGCTGCTCGGGCGTCGCGTGGCAGTGCTGGAAAACCACGAACTGGCACGCCAGGCCCTGCAACATCAATTGGAAGACTGTGGCCTGGAAGTCACGCCGTTCAATACCCTGGAAAGCCTGACCAACGGCATTACCAGCGCCCATCAGACCGAACAGGCGATTGACCTGGCGGTACTCGGCGTCACCGCCAATGACATTCCGCCTGAACGCCTCAACCAGCACCTGTGGGACCTTGAACACCTGGGCTGCAAGGTGCTGGTGCTGTGCCCGACCACCGAACAGATGCTGTTCAACCAATCGGTGCCCAACCCCAACAGTCAGTTGCAGGCAAAACCTGCGTGTACGCGCAAGTTACGCCGCGCCCTCGCCGACCTGATCAGCCCGCGCCCATTGCGCAACGAGCCCGGCGAACCGCTGTCCAGCCGGGCACCGCGCGTGCTGTGCGTGGACGACAACCCGGCCAACTTGTTGCTGGTGCAAACCCTGCTTGAGGACATGGGCGCCAAGGTCCACGCGGTCGACAGTGGCTACGCGGCCATCGATGCGGTGAAGCAGGAAACCTTCGATCTGGTGCTGATGGACGTGCAAATGCCGGGCATGGACGGGCGTCAAAGCACCGAGGCGATCCGCCAGTGGGAGAGCGAGCGCCACGGCACGCCGCTGCCAGTGGTTGCCCTCACCGCCCACGCGATGGCCAACGAAAAACGCGCGTTGCTGCAAAGCGGTATGGACGACTACCTGACCAAGCCGATCAGCGAACGGCAACTGGCCCAGGTGGTGTTGAAATGGACGGGGCTGGCACTGCGCAATCAAGGCCCGGAACGCAACAACGACAGCGTGGGCCCGGGCGTGAAACTGATGGTGCTGGACCACGAAGAAGGCCTGCGCCTGGCGGCCAACAAAAGCGATCTGGCCGCCGACATGCTCGCGATGCTGCTGGCGTCCCTGGAAGCCGACCGCCTGGCCATTACCGTCGCGCGCGAAGCCAAGGACAACAACGCGTTGATCGAACGCGTGCACCGCTTGCACGGCGCCACCCGCTACTGCGGCGTCCCGCAGTTGCGCGCCGCCTGCCAGCGCGCCGAGACGCTACTCAAACAGGACGACGCCAAGGCCATGGCCGCACTGGATGAGCTGGACATGGCGATTGCCCGGCTGGCCAGTGAGGCGCGCGTCAGCGCCTGACTATTCTGTGGGAGCGGGCTTGTGGGTTTATTTCAGTGAGTGCAGGGAGCTTTTTGATGCGCGTCATCCTTTTCAGCAGCCAAATCTACGACCGCGACAGCTTTCTCGGTGAGCCGCTGCCCGCGGGCATCGAGCTGCAATTTCAGCCCGCCCGCCTCAACCTCGACACCGTGGCGCTGGCGGAGCACCACGAGGTGGTTTGCGCGTTTATCAACGACGACCTCAGCGCCCCGGTGCTGGAACAGCTGGCGAAAGGCGGCACCCGCCTGATTGCCTTGCGCTCGGCCGGTTACAACCATGTCGACCTCGCCGCCGCCAAGCGCCTGGGCCTGACCATCGTGCGCGTTCCCGCTTACTCGCCCCACGCGGTGGCCGAACACGCGGTCGCACTTATCCTCGCCCTCAACCGCCGCCTGCATCGCGCCTACAACCGCACCCGCGACGGTGATTTCAGCCTGCACGGGCTGACCGGCTTCGACCTGGTGGGCAAGACCGTCGGTGTGGTCGGCACCGGGCAGATCGGCGCCACGTTCGCCAAAATCATGGCCGGTTTCGGTTGCCAGTTGCTCGCCTATGACCCCTTTCCCAACCCGCAGGTCGAGGCCCTCGGCGCCCGTTACGTGGGCCTGCCCGAGCTGCTCGCTCAGGCGCAGATCATCAGCCTGCACTGCCCGCTTACCGACGACAGCAAGCACCTGATCAACGCCGAGTCCCTGGCGCATATGCAGCCCGGCGCGATGTTGATCAATACCGGGCGCGGCGGCTTGGTCGACACACCGGCACTCATCGAAGCGCTCAAGAACGGCCAGCTCGGCTACCTGGGGCTGGATGTGTATGAGGAAGAAGCGCAGTTGTTTTTCGAGGACCGTTCCGACCTGCCCCTGCAAGATGACGTGCTCGCCCGCCTGCTGACCTTCCCCAACGTCATCATCACTGCCCACCAGGCGTTCCTAACCCGCGAAGCCCTCGCAGCCATCGCCGGCACGACCCTGGCCAACATTGCGGGATGGGCAAAAGGCCAGCCGCAGAACCTTGTCCACGGATGATCAGCGGTCACATACGGGCCTCATGATGAGCCGGCACCCGTGATAGGATGCCGCGCCTATTTGGAGGATCCATGGCCGAACACGATTTCCGCTTCAGCTTGCTGAGCCCGCAACACACCCTGATCGAATGCCGCGCTCTGGTGCCGGGCCGTTACCAAATCACCGGTAACGGGGGTTCGATCAAGCATGGCGACGTCTTGATCGTCACCTTGCGCGGCAGTAAAACCCTGTCGATGCGCCTGACCGTCGAAGGTGACGCGCGTTACTCCATCCGCCCGGCGGGCCAATGGGTCGCCATGGCGCAGGGGCCGAAGTTCGGCGAGTTGGAGATTCACACCTGGAAGGTTAACTGCGACAGCTGCGACAACGTGCTCGACTTTGAATTTGCGGTGGAAACCAAGCTGAGCAAAGAGCCGCTGCAACCGGCTGCCACTGCGCGCATCAATGAATTGGGCTGGGCCACCGCAGGCGACAAGCACCGTTGCCCGAAATGCCAGCAGGCCGGGCAATGAAAGGCCTGCTGCTGCTCGCCGCCGTCGGGGTTGGCCTGACGGGCTGCGCCGGCGACGCGGTGAAGTTAGAGAAGGACCACAGCTACGTGGTGGAATGGATTGGCGAGCGGCCGCTGATGGATTACGCGCACCTGACCGTCACCCTCGGCGCTGATGGCCGCGCCTATGGCAATGGCGGCTGCAACCATTGGTTTGCGCCGTACACCGTGGAGGGCGACAAGCTCAGCTTCGGCAAGATCGGCAGCACCCGCAAACTCTGCGCCGAGGCCTTGATGGAGCAGGAACACCGCTTCTTCCAGGCCCTGCAAAGCGTCGAGCGCTGGGACATTTCGCCGATGGAGCAGGCGCGTTTCTGGCCGGCTGAAGGCAAGCCGATTCGCCTCTGGCGCGAAGAAGGCTGATGGCTTTTCTGTGGGAGCTGGCTTGCCTGCGATGCAGCTGACTCGATATGTCTGCCAGACCGAGGCGAGGCTATCGCAGGCAAGCCAGCTCCCACACAAGCCAGCTCCCACAGTTTTAACCGCGCAAGGCCTTGAGCTTGGCCAACACCCCTTCCGCCGTCTGCTCGCCCATCAACTGCTCACGCACCTTGCCCTTGTCATCGATGATGTAGGTCACCGGCAACGCCTCACTGCGCGGAATGTCGAAGATTTCTTCCGGGTTCTGCGCCAGTACGGTGAACTTGATTCCCAGCTTCTCGCTGGCAGCTTTAAGCTCTTCACCCTGCACGTTGTCGAAGTTGACCCCGAACACCCCCACATTCTGCCCTTTCAATTGCTCGGCCAAGGCATTGAGCTCGGGGATTTCCGTGCGGCACGGGCCACACCATTCGGCCCAGTAATTGACCACCACCCAGTGTTTGTCCAGGCGCTCGGCCGCTACCTTCTTGCCATATTGGTCAACGCCGTAATCGTTACCGCAGCCGCTGAGCAGCAGGGTTGTGATGATCGCCAATGCACCGATCAGTCGCCTTGTCATGGGGTAATCCTTCGCAAAAAAATGAACGTTGGCTGCGACCTATCGCCTCTTACGGTTTAAGGACAGGTTGCTGCGCAGGTAGAATACCCGCCACCTTACGCAAGATGCGACCCGCACATGACCGATCTGACGCTTTATCACAACCCGCGCTGCTCGAAATCCCGCGGTGCGCTTGAACTGCTGGAAGCCCGTGGCCTTACGCCGACTGTGGTGCGCTACCTGGAAACCCCGCTGAATGCCGCGCAATTAAAGGCGTTGCTCGGCAAGCTCGGCATCGGCGCGCGCCAACTGCTGCGCACTGGCGAAGAGGAATATAAAGCCCTCAACCTGGCCGACGACAGCCTCAGCGAAGCGCAACTGATCGCCGCGATCGCCGAGCATCCGAAGCTGATGGAACGCCCGATCCTCGAAACCGCGAGCAAAGCCATCATTGGCCGGCCGCCGGAAAACGTGCTGGAGATTCTGCCGTGAGTGCGCCGTATGTGCTGGTGTTGTATTACAGCCGCAATGGCTCGGTGAGCGAGATGGCGCGACACATTGCGCGCGGTATCGAGCAAGCCGGGCTGGAAGCGCGACTGCGCACCGTGCCGGCGATCTCCACCGAGTGCGAGGCCGTGGCGCCGAGCATCCCGGAGGAAGGTGCGCTGTATGCCAGCCTCGACGACCTGAAAAACTGCTCGGCCCTGGCGCTCGGCAGCCCGACGCGCTTCGGCAACATGGCCGCACCGCTCAAATACTTTATCGACGGCACCAGCAACCTGTGGCTGACCGGCGCGCTCGTCGGCAAACCGGCCGGAGTATTTACCTCCACCGCCAGCCTGCACGGCGGCCAGGAAACCACGCTGATGTCGATGCTGCTGCCGCTGCTGCACCACGGCATGTTGATCACCGGCCTGCCCTACAGCGAACAGGCCTTGCTCGACACGCAGGGCGGCGGCACGCCGTATGGCGCCAGCCACCACGCGGGGCCGGACGGCAAGCGCATGCTCGACCCCCACGAAATTACCTTGTGCCGCGCCCTTGGGCTACGCCTGGCGAAAACCGCGATCCTGCTGGAGAACGGCCGTGGCCCGCAAACCTAAGGTCCTGCCGCCCCAGGCGTGGCTGGAACCGCGAGTCAAAATCGCCAGGGTCTTGAGCCTGCTGGCGTTTTTGGGACTGGTGGGGTTATTGTGCGGGTATTACCTGTTTTTGGCCGACCTGCACGGCGCGCGGCCCTGGGTGATTCTGCTGATCGAACTGGTGCCGCTGCTGGTGCTCGCACCGGGAATGCTGCTCGGCAGTGCGCGCGGGCATTCGTGGATGTGTTTTGTGGTGAATTTGTATTTCATCAAAGGCGCGCTGGCAGCCTATGACCCGAACCGGCAATGGTTTGGGGTGCTGGAAATGCTGGCGAGCCTGGCGGTGTTTTGTACCGCGTTGTTGTATGTGCGCTGGCGACATCAGTTGAATCGGCGGTTGGTGGCAGAGCCAGTGTCAGCCTGACAATCGCCATCGCAGGCAAGCCAGCTCCCACATTTGGAATGCATTCCCCTGTGGAAGCTGGCTTGCCTGCGATAGGGTCACCTCGGCCTCAATGATTCACCGTGTAAGCCAGCATCATCGACAGCTGGCACATTGGCCGCCCACTCTCGGCATGCCACTGATTGAAAGCCCCCTGCACCGCCGCCAGATCCCGCAGGCTGGTCGGCGCTTTGTCGACGATCTTCTGTGCGTTCAACGCCGCCACCACGTCATAGCTCGGTACAAAAGTATCCTTGCCGACCATGCGCAAGAAGCGCGGGGCCGACAGGCCGCCCAGTTGATGGCCGTGTTTGCTCAGGTACTTCCACAACCCGACGATATCGGTCACCGGCCATTCGGCGATAAACGCGCCAAAGCTGCCCTTTTCCTGCTCGATATCCAGAATCATCTGGGCATTGCGTGGCACGCTTTTGAGTTTGCCCAGGTGCCGGATAATGCGCGTGTCCTGCATCAGGCGCTCCAGGTGCTCGGCGCCCATCAACACGACTTTTTCCGGATCGAAGCCGAAGAACACCTGCTCGAACGCCGGCCATTTGCCGTCTACTACGCTGTGCTTGAGCCCGGCGCGGAATACCCGAAGCGCCAGGGTCGACAGGTAGCGGTCATCGCTGATCTTGCGCAGTTGCGCCGGGGTCTTGGGTACAGGCAGGTGGGCGTTCAGTTCGGCCGCCGAGCCGAAGCGGTTCAGACAAAATTCGTGCAACCACTTGTAATCGCGCATGCCCTCTCCCGGGAATCAAATTGAAAACGGCGCCCGCAAGCGCCGTGTGTCAGAGCGTTGAAATCGCTTAGAGGTTCACTACATTGACGAAGCGCGAAGCGGCGCTCTCGTCGATCTTGAGGCTGTTGAAGTCAAACAGGTTGCGGTCAGCCAGTTGCGACGGCTGCACGTTCTGCAAACTGCGGAAGATGCTTTCGGTGCGGCCAGGGGTCTTGCGTTCCCACTCCAGCAGCATGTCCTTGACCACCTGGCGTTGCAGGTTTTCCTGGGAGCCACACAGGTTGCACGGGATGATCGGAAACTGCTTGAGGTCGGAGTAGGCCTGGATGTCTTTTTCGTTGCAGTACGCCAGCGGGCGGATCACCACGTTGCGGCCATCGTCGGCGCGCAGCTTGGGCGGCATGGCCTTGAGGGCGCCGTTGAAAAACATGTTGAGGAAAAAGGTCTCGACGATATCGTCGCGATGATGACCCAGCGCCATTTTGGTTGCGCCGATCTCATCGGCGAAGGTGTACAGCGTGCCACGGCGCAGGCGCGAGCACAGCGAACAGGTGGTCTTGCCTTCCGGGATCAGTTCCTTGACCACCGAATAGGTGTCTTTTTCGACGATGTGATAGTCCACGCCCAGCGCTTTCAGGTAGGCCGGGAGTACATGCTCGGGGAAACCTGGCTGTTTCTGATCCATGTTGACGGCGACGATTTCGAACGAGATGGGCGCGACCTTTTGCAGGTGCAGCAGCACATCGAGCATCGTGTAGCTGTCTTTGCCGCCGGAAAGGCAGACCATCACCTTGTCGCCGTCCTCAATCATATTGAAATCGGCGACCGCTTCACCGGCCAGGCGACGCAGGCGTTTTTGCAGTTTGTTCTGGTTGACCGTAAGAGTGCCCATGGCGCTTGGATCCGCTGGAGGTGTGTGACGAAAAACGCGGCATTTTACCGATAAGGATGCCGAAGTTCCAATGTGGGAGCTGGCTTGCCTGCGATGGCGGTCGCTCAGCTATGTGGCCGCCGCCATGCCGGCCAGTGGCAGGCAGATCCAGAAGCCCCAGCCCAGGTAATGCGAGAGCAGCGCGTAG
>NZ_JAFCTN010000067.1:0-21752 GCF_049896045.1 Pseudomonas sp. PWP3-1b2 | reverse complement strand
ATTAGCGAGGTGCCAAGTGGTGGGGCAAAGACCTTTTGGTTACTTTTGGGGCGTTTGCCAAAAGTGACCCGCTGTAAGAGCGGAACCAATACCAGCCGTTACCGCAGCAAAGGATATGTACTCAACACCCCAGCCCCACCTTTCCCCAGGCAAAAAAAAGCGGCACACCGACCAAGTGCACCGCAAAAATGCCGTTAAGCACAGCAACAACGATTCAATAAATCAGTTCAATCCAACAGCGCCAGTGCCTCTGCGGTAACTTCCTGGATGCGAGCCCAGTCGCCGTTCTTGATCCATTCCGGATCAAGCATCCAGCTACCGCCCACGCACATCACGTTTTTCAACGCCATGTACTGCTTGATATTGGCCGGCCCCACACCGCCTGTTGGGCAGAATTTCACTTCGCCAAACGGGCCACCCAGCGCTTTAATCGCCGCCACACCGCCGCTGACTTCCGCCGGAAACAGCTTGAAGCGGCGATAACCCAAACCATAGCCTTCCATGATCCCGGAGGCGTTACTGATCCCCGGCAACAGCGGAATCGAGCTGTGCACCGAAGCCTCCAGCAGGTCACGGGTAATACCCGGCGTCACGATAAATTGCGAACCCGCCACTTCGGCCGCTTCAAGCATATGACGATCCAACACAGTGCCAGCACCGGTGCACAGTTCAGGGCGCTGCTCGCGCAGGACCTGAATGGCTTTGAGGCCGAACTCGGAACGCAGGGTCACTTCCAGTGCGGTCAAACCGCCGGCTGCCAGGGCATCGGCCAGCGGCAGGATGTCCTGTTCGCGAGCGATGGTGATCACCGGCAGAATCCGCGCCTTGGCGCAGAGGCTGTCGATGAGGGCAACTTTGTCCGCCATGGACACGGTCGGTTGAGGGCTTTTCATAGCGGCTGATCCTTGGCTCATGGGCACCAGTAAATCTCTAAAGTAGGTTGCAAAAACGCGCGAATCGGCATGGCGGCAACGTCGTCACTCGCCAGCGCGGCGCTTAAGGTGGTCAATTTCGAACTGCCGGAAATCGACAGCACGGTGTAGTGAGCCGTGGCCAGCAGCGCGCGACTCATGGTCAGGCGCTGGTGCGGCACGGTCGGCGCCAGCATCGGCCAGCAACGGCGGGTACCGTCGGGCCGCAGGGCTTCGCTCAGGTTCGGGCTGTCCGGAAACAGCGATGCGGTGTGGCCGTCATCGCCCATGCCCAGTACCAGCACATCAATGCCTGGCAATTCTGCCAACTGGCGGTCGGCCAGTTCGGCGGCGTCTTCAAGGTTTGCGGCGACGTTATACAGGCTGAGAAACCTGGCCTTGGCCGCCGGGCCTTGCAGCAGGTATTTCTTCAACAGACCGGCATTGCTGTCGACGTGCTCAACTGGCACCCAGCGCTCGTCGGCCAGGGTGATGGTGACTTTGGACCAGTCCAGCCCTTGTTTGGCCAGGTTCTGGAAGAACGCCACGGGGCTGCGGCCACCGGACACCACCAGGGTCGCTTCGCCACGGGCACTGATGGCCGCGCGCAGTTGCTCGGCCACGTCATTGGCCAAACCGTCCGCCAACAACACGGGCGTGCGGTACTCATGGGCAGTCACACCCTGAGGCAGTTTCAATTCAGATATCGCCATACCAAGACCTCCCATCCCGCGTGATCAGTGCTATTGAGCTCATCGGCCCCCAGGAGCCCGCCGCGTACGGCTTGGGCGCATCACCGGATTTCTTCCACCCGGCGATCAACTGGTCACACCACGTCCACGCGGCTTCGATTTCATCTTTACGAACAAACAGGTTCTGATTGCCGTTCATGACTTCCAGCAACAACCGCTCGTAGGCATCGGGGATCCGCGCGCTGCGATAGGTGTCGGAAAAATTCAGTTGCAGCGGGCCGCTGCGCAGTTGCATGCCCTTGTCCAGGCCCTGCTCCTTGGTCATCACACGCAAGGAAATACCTTCGTCCGGCTGCAGGCGGATGATCAGTTTGTTGCTGATCTGCAGGCGCTGCTCGGGGGCGAAGATGTAGTGGGACGGTTCCTTGAAGTGGATAACGATCTGCGACAGCTTTTGCGGCATGCGCTTGCCGGTCCGCAGGTAGAACGGCACACCGGCCCAACGCCAGTTACGAATATCGGCACGCAGGGCGACGAAGGTTTCGGTGTCGCTCTGGGTGTTGGAATTCTCTTCTTCGAGGTAACCCGGCACCGGCTTGCCGGCGCTGTAACCGGCGATGTACTGGCCGCGCACCACTTGAGTGGTCAGGCCTTCCGGGCTGATCGGCGCCAGGGCCTTGAGCACCTTGACCTTCTCGTCACGAATGCTGTCGGCAG
The DNA here is from genome assembly GCF_049896045.1 of Pseudomonas sp. PWP3-1b2. Lineage (NCBI taxonomy): Bacteria > Pseudomonadati > Pseudomonadota > Gammaproteobacteria > Pseudomonadales > Pseudomonadaceae > Pseudomonas > Pseudomonas sp. PWP3-1b2. Next base: position 19,432 of record NZ_JAFCTN010000067.1, on the reverse strand, counting down.
ACAAGTCAGCCGGCGGGTCCATGGCGATCAGGCAGAGCAGTTGCAGCAGGTGGTTCTGGATCATGTCGCGCAGCTGGCCGGCCTTGTCGAAATAGCCCCAACGGCCTTCGATACCGACCTGCTCGGCCACGGTGATTTCCACGTGGGAAATGTAGTGCTGGTTCCACTGGGTTTCGAACAGGCTGTTGGCAAAACGCAGCGCAATCAGGTTCTGGACGGTTTCTTTGCCTAGGTAATGGTCGATGCGATAGGTGCGGTTTTCCGGGAGAAACTGCGCCACGGCGTCGTTGACCTTGCGCGAGGATTCAAGGTCCGAGCCGATGGGTTTTTCCAGGACCACGCGGGTGTTTTCCGCCAACCCGACCTTGGCCAGGTTTTCGCAGATCGCGCCATACACCGCCGCCGGGGTGGCGAAGTAGGCAATCAGGCGTTGTTCGGTGCCGGCCTTTTCGGCCAGGCACACATAGTCATCGGCTTTCATGAAGTCGACATGCACGTAGGCCAGGCGTGCGAGGAAGCGCGCTGCCACGGCTTCGTCGAATTCCTTGCCGACGTATTTACGCAATTCTTTTTCGATGTGGGCCAGGTGCTGTTGCTCGGAACCGGCTTCACGGGCCAGGGCCAGGATGCGCGTGTCGTCGTGCAGGAGCCCGGCGCCATCAAGTTGATAGAGGGCAGGAAATAACTTGCGCAGCGCCAGATCACCCAAGGCGCCAAACAGGGCAAAGGTGCAGGGTTCTACGGTTATCGAAGGCATGATGTTTGTTCTTTTATCAAGTTAAGCTACAAATACCTTTTTTCAAGGCATCACTCAAGGAAAAATGTAGTAATAACCACAACATTTTCTCGAAAAACGCATTCCGAGTGGTGGTGTTCAGCTACCCTCAGTAGGATAGGCCACCGCAAAGGGCCACTCGTCAGTTGACTGCCACCCTTTATTTGCATCGTCGCCCGAAGGAAAGACTGAATGGACCGCGTGCGAAATCTTCTGGAACAAATCCGGAACCGCCTCGAAGAATTGAACAAGGCCGAGAAAAAAGTCGCCGAGGTCATCCTGCTCAACCCGCAGCAGGCAACCCGCTTTTCTATCGCCGCCCTCGCCCAAGCCGCTTCGGTCAGTGAACCGACGGTCAACCGTTTCTGCCGTTCGTTCGGCGTCAGCGGTTACCCTGAACTTAAATTGCAGCTGGCGCAAAGTCTGGCCAGCGGCGCGGCGTATGTCAGTCGCGCGGTAGAAGCCGATGATAACCCTGAGGCCTACACGCAGAAGATCTTTGGCAGCGCGATTGCGTCCCTGGACAGCGCCTGCCAGGCCTTGGACCCGGCTCTGATCAGCAAGGCCGTGGATTTGTTGATCCAGGCGCGGCAGATCCACTTTTTCGGCCTCGGCGCTTCAGCCCCGGTGGCAATGGATGCGCTGCACAAGTTTTTCCGCTTCAACCTGGCGGTCACCGCACACGCCGACGTGCTGATGCAGCGCATGATCGCCTCGGTGGCGCACACGGGCGAGTTGTTCGTGATCATTTCCTACACCGGGCGTACCCGCGAGCTGGTGGAAGTGGCGCGTATCGCCCGGGAAAACGGTGCGTCGGTGCTGGGCGTAACCGCCGAGAACTCGCCGCTGGCCAAGGCCAGTACCGTGAGCCTGAACATTCCGTTGCCGGAAGACACCGACATCTACATGCCGATGACCTCGCGGATCATTCAGTTGACGGTGCTGGATGTGTTGGCGACGGGTATGACGTTGCGCCGGGGAGTGGATTTCCAGCCGCATTTGCGCAAGATCAAAGAGAGCTTGAATGACAGCCGGTATCCGGTGGGGGATGAGTTTAACTAGCCGCAATCTCCACCAGCAGTACCGACCCTATCGCAGGCAAGCCAGCTACCACATTCGACCGCATTCCAAATGTGGGAGCTGGCTTGCCTGCGATAGCGCCAGAAGCTCCACCGCTAAACTCCAGCCCGCGCCTGCAAACTCAAATGCGCCCGCTCCCCCGGTGCCAAACTCGCCGCAGCCATCGCCGACTCCACACACACAAACCCAGACGCCTCGTTAAAACTCACACCCAATAACGGCCGGCTGCCCGGATGCCACACCACGGTGTCGGCGCTATCGCCCGTATCGATGCACAGTTCGCGCTGCCAGGCGTGGTCCTTGAGCTGCAATTCACCGTCATGCTGGAACACTCGCTGACAGCCGCCATCGACTCGCAACTCACCTTCCTGCTGGCACACCTGGCGATTGAGCTGGTCGTAGCCTTGCGCCCCGTCGAGCCCAGACAGCGCTACCTCGTCAACGTGACCGATACGCCAATAGGCGTGCAAAGCATGGCTCAACTGGCACGGCAGCTCGTCCTGATGCTCGGTGCTCAGGCGCAGTTCCAGGGTTTCGCCCAGGTGTGCGTGCAGGTCCACCTGCCAGTCGCACAGTTGCAGCTGCCAGTGCAGGCGCACGCCATCGTCGTCGGTGCTGCTGTCGAGCAATTTCCAGTCAATCAGGCGCGCCCAACCATGGGACGGCCAGGCGTTTTCGCTCGGGTGACGCCCATACCACGGCCAGCACACTGGCACGCCGCCACGAATGGCGCCGACGTGCGGCCACTTGGCCGCACACCACAACCAGGGCTTTTGCCCGGTGGGCTGAAAGTGCAGCAACTGCGCGCCCTGGCGACTGAACACCGCTTGGCACAGCGGATGATCAATCACCAACACATCGCGCATCTGAAAGCGCTCCCAGGCAAACACTGGTTGTTCGCGCAGGGATTTGAAAAAGCGTTGTAGAGGATGCTCATGCATGTGCAACAGTCCTGAATTTCTTTGTAGGAGCTGGCTTGCCTGCGATGGCATCAGCGCGGCTAGCCTGCTGTACCGAGTCGCCTGGATCGCAGGCAAGCCAGCTCCCACAGGGAGATGTGCTCCCCTTCCTCAAAAAAAAGCGGGTAGCCATGGCTACCCGCAAAATGCGCACAGAGAGAAGGAGCTTATCGCAACAGCGTTAGAACGTAGACTGAATTTTCAGGCCCGCTACCAGCGCGTTGTCGACTTCTTTAACACCGCCTGGGTTGGCGACGTATTGCAGGTTAGGACGCACGGTCAGCCAGTTGGTAACGTGGAAGCCGTAGTTGATTTCGACGTTGTACTCGGTGTTACGCAGTGGTGCGTAGCCCGATTGGTCGTAGTCAGTAAAACCGCCGGCAGCATTGAGCAGCTCAGCGTTTTTCTTCACGTCACTGTTGGCGTGGATACGGGCAACACCGATACCGACGTCATCTTTGGTACGCGCGTCGAATGGACCTTTGTACACCAGCATCAACGACTGGTAGTTGTCGACCAGGTTGGTGTCTTTGTCGTGGAAGGTTACGTTAGCCGCGATGTTCAGGCCGCGGGAAGCGTCGCCATTGTGGGTAGTCAGCTGTTGCTGCAGAACGCCCCAGTAACCGCTTTTGCTGCTGCGGACACGGAAGGCAGCGCCGGTGGTACCAGCATCGTTACCGTTGACGTCTTCACGTACGTCGGTCGCGTCAGCCGTGCTCTTGTAGTAACCCACACGGTATTCGCCTGGCAGGCCGTTAACCTTCGGCGACCAGACCAACTCCACTGGCAATACGGTGCCCTTGGTGCCGCTGCCGCTGAGTTTGAAGCCGTTGCCGTGCTCCAACTGCGACGGGTTCTGGTTGTACGCACCGATTTGCGCATACAGCTCTGGCGTGATGTTGTACTTCACGCGGATAGCCGCCTGGCTGACAGGCCAGTTGTACCAGGTGTTTACGTAGTTACCCACTTGCGAGCCGCAGAACGACAGGTTCTGGAAGTCGCACGGGAAGGTGTTGAAGTCTTCGCCTTCACCGAAGTAACCGAGTTTCACGTCCAACTTGTTGTCGAACATCTGGTGCTGAATCCAGAACTGGGTCAGACGCACCATGTGGCCTCGGCCATCAACCTCTTGAGACGAACTCAAAGTGCCGGCACGCGGGTCGCCAATTCGGTCATTGGAGATGTTTGCGCCATTACGGTTGGTGAGTTGGATCTTGGCCTGGGTGTTATCCCAGCCCCACAGCTTTTGCAGATCCAGTGCTACGCCCAGACCAAACTGGTCGGCGTAACGGGCAGTTTTGTCGTTGTTGTAGCCACCGCGAAGGTTGCCACCGACTTCACCTACGTAGTCAGCCTTGATGTCGATACCTTGCTCGATGAGCTTGGTACGTTCACCACCCCAATCGCCAGTCATCCACTTGGAATCGGCGCTGAATGCATCGTCTGCCATCGCATTGGCGGACAATACCAGGGCTGCAGCTGCTGACAGTTGGCAGATCAGCCGGGTGTTGTTGTGTTGCTTTTTCATCCCTACATCCTCGTCTTTATTGTTATTAAACTGTTTTTATCTAACGCGGGTTACTTTTTTTTAGCTAAAACAACAAGTTATCCATTCAGGCGCAACGTTCAGCGTCCCTTGAATTGGGCAACATTGCCGGCATGATCCTGTGCAGGCAACGAAGCTGTAGTGCCCAGGCGCTCGCCGGTCTTGGCGTCAAACAGCAGCACCTTGGACGGGTCGAATTGCAGCGTCAGGGTCTCTCCCACCTGCGGCGCCACATCCGGCGCCAGACGGCAGCAGACCTTGGTGTCATTCAACTGCACGAACACCAGGGTGTCCGGGCCAGTCGGTTCGGTTACCTGCACTTGGGCACGAATGCTCGAGGTGCTATTGCCCTCCCCCGTGGCCAGTACGATCTGTTCCGGGCGCAGGCCAAGAATCACGTCACGGTCTTCCAGGCCAGCGTCGTTCATGCTCAGCGGCAGCTCGCAACGGGCCTGGCCGCTGTCGAGCAGCGCCACCAGTTGGCCATCCTTGCGTTGCAGACGCAAAGGTACAAAGTTCATTGGAGGTGAACCGATAAAGCTTGCCACAAACAGGTTGGCCGGGTCGTTGTAAATTTCTTTCGGCGTACCAAATTGTTGGATGATGCCGTCCTTCATCACGGCCACTTTGTCGCCCAGGGTCATCGCTTCGATCTGATCGTGGGTGACGTAGACGGTGGTGGTTTTCAGGCGCTGGTGCATCAGCTTCATTTCGGTGCGCATCTCGACGCGCAGCTTGGCGTCGAGGTTGGACAGCGGTTCGTCGAACAGGTAGATCTTCGGACGACGCGCCAGGGCACGGCCCATCGCGACACGTTGCTGCTGGCCACCGGAGAGTTGACCCGGCTTGCGGTTAAGCAGGTGCTCGATCTGCAGCAGCTTGGCCACGCGCGCCACTTCGGCGTCGATATCCGCCTGAGGCATCTTGCGGATCTTCAAACCGAATTCGATGTTCTCGCGCACGCTCATGGTCGGGTACAGCGCGTAGGACTGGAACACCATGGCGATGTCGCGATCCTTGGGACTCATGCCGCTGACGTCCTGGTCACCGATCATGATTGCGCCACCGGTGATGGTTTCCAGCCCGGCGATGCAGTTCATCAGCGTGGATTTACCGCAACCCGAAGGGCCGACCAGAATCAGGAATTCGCCTTCCTTGATCGACAGTTCGATGTTCTTCAAGGTGTCGGGCAGGCCGGCGCCATAGGTCTTGTTTACATTGCGAAGTTCAAGCGTAGCCATGATTACCCCTTGACCGCGCCGGCTGTGAGGCCGCGCACGAAATACTTGCCTGCGATCACATAGACCAGCAGGGTCGGCAGCCCGGCGATCATCGCCGCTGCCATATCAACGTTATATTCCTTGGCCCCGGTGCTGGTGTTGACCAGGTTGTTCAGCGCCACCGTGATGGGCTGCGAGTCACCACTGGAGAACACCACACCGAACAGGAAGTCGTTCCAGATCTGGGTGAATTGCCAGATCAGGCAAACCATGATGATCGGCGTCGACATCGGCAGAATGATCAGGCGGAAGATGGTGAAGAACCCGGCACCGTCCAGGCGTGCAGCCTTGATCAGCGCATCCGGAATGCTCACGTAGTAGTTACGGAAAAACAGCGTGGTAAACGCCAGGCCGTAGACCACGTGTACAAACACCAGCCCCGTAGTGGTGCTGGCCAGGCCCATCTTGCCGAGGGTGAACGACGCCGGCAGCAGCACGGTCTGGAACGGCAGGAAGCAGCCGAACAACAGCAAACCGAAGAACAGCTGCGAACCACGGAAGCGCCAGAACGACAGCACATAGCCGTTCAGTGCGCCAATGGCGGTGGAGATCAATACCGCGGGAACCGTGATTTTGATCGAGTTCCAGAAGTAGCCATCGACGGTGGCCCAGGCCTTGACCCAGCCGATGCCGGTAACCACGGTCGGCCAGCTCAGCAGGTTGCCGGTGCTGATGTCTTCCGGGGTCTTGAAGCTGGTCAGCAGCATCACCACCAGCGGCACCAGGTACAGCAGCACGGCGATGATCAACACGGCGTAGATCGCGATGCGACTCAGGCTGATGGACGGTTTGGAGGCGAGACTAGTCATTACGCTTGGTCCTCAGCTCGGAGTACAGGTAAGGCACGATGATCGCGAGGATCGCGCCGAGCATCAGGATTGCACTGGCCGAGCCCATGCCCATCTGGCCACGACTGAAGGTGAACGAATACATGAACATCGCAGGCAGGTCGGACGAGTAGCCCGGGCCGCCGGCGGTCATGGCCGCTACCAGGTCGAAGCTCTTGATGGCGATGTGCGCCAGGATCATTACTGCGCTGAAAAACACCGGACGCAGGCTTGGCAGCACCACACTCCAGTAGATACGCGGCAGGCTGGCGCCGTCGATCTGGGCAGCGCGGATGATCGATTGATCAACACCGCGCAGGCCCGCCAGGAACATCGCCATGATGAAGCCGGAGGCTTGCCACACAGCCGCGATCACCAGGCAGTAGACCACGCGATCGGGGTCGATCAGCCAGTCGAGACGGAAGCCTTCCCAGCCCCAGTCCCGCAGAAGTTTGTCCAGGCCCATGCCCGGGTTGAGCAGCCATTTCCACGCGGTACCGGTCACGATCATCGAGAGCGCCATCGGGTACAGGTAAATGGTGCGGATAAAGCCTTCGCGACGGATTTTCTGGTCGAGGAAAATCGCCAGGGTCACGCCGATCACCAAGGTGATGCCGATAAACATCCCGCCGAACACTGCCAGGTTTTTGCTCGCGACCCACCAGCGGTCGTTGTCGAACAACCGCGCGTACTGCGCCAGGCCTGCCCATTTGTAGCTTGGCAGGAACGTGGAGGTGGTGAACGACAGAACGAACGTCCACAGGATGTAGCCGTAGAAGCCCACCAGCACGATGAACATGCTGGGCGCCAGCACCAGTTTAGGGAGCCAGCGCTGCAGTGCATCAAACGGCGAGGCCTTGCTGAACACAGCAACAGAACTCATGGGAAAATCCAGTACAGGGAAAAAGGACTACAGGAGCAAGCCTTGTGAGGGGTCAGGGGGTTTCCCCTCACAAGGACCAGCAGTGCTAACCGTTACTTGGCAGACTTGATCGCAGCGCCAAGTTTCTTGGCGGTGTCGGCTGGGTCAGCTTTCGGGTCGTTGATGAAGTTGGTCACGACATCAAAGAACGCACCTTGTACGGCCAGGGTGGTGGCCATGTTGTGCGCCATGCTTGGTTGCAGGCCGCCCGTCTTGGCATCAGCCAGGAAGTCTTTGGCTGCGGTCTGGGCGCAAGAGTCGAAACCGTACGAGTCCATTTTCTGCAGCATGTCGGTCCGAACCGGGATCGAGCCTTTGTTGATGCTGAAGACTTTCTGGAAGTTTTCACCCAGCACGATTTTGGCGATGTCCTGCTGACCGGCAGCAGTGCCTTTGTCTTTCTGCTTGAACACCGCCAGGGAGTCGATGTTGTAGGTGAAGGCTTTGTCGGTGCCCGGGAAGGCTACGCACTCGTAATCCTTACCGGCGACTTTCTTGGCGGCAGTCCATTCGGACTTGGCCCAGTCACCCATGATCTGCATACCGGCTTTGCCGTTGATGACTTTGCCGGCTTCGAGGTTCCAGTCCTGGCCTTTGCCGTCGACGTCCATGTAGGTCGCGACTTTCTTCAGCTCGGTGAGCGACTTGACCATTTCCGGGCCAGTCAGCGCCGCGTTGTCGAGGTCAACCAGGGCTTTCTTGTAGCCATCTGCACCCATGACCGACAGAACGACGGCTTCGAATACAGTGCTGTCCTGCCAAGGCTGGCCACCGTGGGCAAGCGCGATGAAACCCGCGGCCTTGAGCTTGTCGCCGGCTGCGTAGAATTCTTCGAGGGTGGTCGGGTTCTTGGTGATACCGGCTTTCTTGAAGACTTCCGGGTTGATCCACAGCCAGTTAACGCGGTGGATGTTGACCGGTACGGCAACGTAGTTGCCTTCGTACTTCACGGTGTCGGAGACTTTCTTGTCGAGCAGGGAATCCCACTTCTCTTCTTTGGAGACGTCTTTGAGCACGTCAGTGTCGAGCAGGCCAGTCGACGCCCATTCCTGAATGTCCGGGCCTTTGATCTGGGCAACGGCGGGCGGGTTGCCAGCCACTGCGCGGCTTTTCAGCACGGTCATGGCTGTGGCGCCACCGCCACCGGCTACGGCACCGTCTTTCCAGACGAAGCCGTCTTTTTCAACTTGAGCCTTCAGTACGTCTACAGCCGCTTTTTCACCGCCTGAGGTCCACCAATGCACAACTTCAACCGTCCCTTTCGGGTCGGCGGCAAATGCACTGAGGGGAAACAAAGAGGCAATGGAAACAGCAACGGCGAGGCGATTAATCGCGTTCATCTGAGTACCTTTTCTTGTTGTTATGCATGCAAGTCTGGAGCTTGCGCTGCACGGAGTTTAAACAGGGATATTTGAGCCGCAGGTAACAAAGGGACGCACAAATGTCACCACTTGGTGACATAGAGTCCTCGCCCCAGAGCGCTGGTCATGCTGGGCGCCAGCGGCAGTGCAGGCAGCACCACCGCTTGCCAGGCATGGTACAGGTCTGGTTTGCCACCCCAGATCTTCGCACTGGGCGTGTTATGCGGGCTGAGTTCGTGGTGCCAACTGCCGTTTATACGGTCGATAAAGCGGGTTTCGCAAAACTCCCAAAAGCGTCGATACCAAGTCTCGTAATGCAGTTCGCCGGTACGCTTGAGCAAGGCTTGGGCGGCAGCGCCGGCTTCGGCGTGGGTCCAGTGCAGGCGCTCGCGCACCACCGGGCGATGGTTCCAGTCCAGGGTGTAGACAATGCCGGGGGCACCGTCCACAGCCCACGCGTACTCGCAGGCACTGGCGAACAAGCCCTTGGCGTCGGTCAGCAGCCACTGCGGCGTGGCAAGCCCGGCTTGCAGGCGCGCGGCTTCCAGGTGCAGCACCAGCCGCGCCCACTCAAAACCGTGGCCGGGGGTGATGCCGTAAGGGCGGAAGCCATCAGCAGGATTGTCTTCGTTGTAGCCGAGCAACGGTTTCCAGTGCGCGTCGAAATGCTCGATGACCATGAACTGGTTGCCGGCCGCGTGGTTGTGGATAACCCGCTCGACGATGCGCAAGGCGCGGTCCAGCCAGCGCGTATCACCGGTCACATCGGCCAGGGCAAGGAAGGCTTCGGTGGCGTGCATGTTGCTGTTGGCGCCGCGATAGGCCTCAACACCCGTCCAGTCCTGGGCGAAAGATTCGAGCATGACGCCCTCGTCTTCGCTCCAGAAAAACTGGTCGATGATATGCATGGCGTCGTTCAGCAGGTTCTGTGCACCGGGCGCGCCGGCCACCACCGCCGAGCTGGCGGCCAGGGCCACGAAGGCGTGCAGGTAGGCCGCCTTGCCACGGTTGCCATCAAGGGCCTGGGGCGTGGCGAACCAGCCACCGTGTTCGCTATCGCGCAAAGGGCCACTGAGGGCGGTAACGCCGTGCTCAACCAACTCGGCATAACCCGGCAGCCCCATGGCGTGGGCCATGGCAAAGCTGTGGGTCATGCGTGCGGTGTTCATGGTTTCGGCGTGGGCATCGGCCGGCAGCAGGCCTTTGTCGTCCAGGTTGCCGAAACCGTCGGGGAGTCGCGAGGCTTTGGCGAATGCCAGCAGGCGCTGGCCTTCGGCGGCAAGCCAGGCGTGATGGGCAGGTGCGTTCAGCCAGCTGCTGGCAGGCAGTGGTTGCGTGGTCATGGGTAGCCCTTATTATTTTTTATGGGATGACCGGAGTCTAAACAAGGGTGCGGTGGGGGCAAGTAACGAAGCGGAGGGGAAATGTCACTGAGTGGTGACATTGGCCACGAGCGACTGTTTTGAGCGGTTGGCGCAGTTCTAAATGTGGGAGCGGGCTTGCTCGCGAAGGCGGCGTATCAGTCGATAGGTCTGTTGACTGACACTCAGCTTTCGCGAGCAAGCCCGCTCCCACAGTTGAGCCGGTTCACACCGTCACTTATCTAAGGCCTGGTTATTGGCCCAGCGGGGTGATCTTCGCCGGCGCGTTGAGTTGCTGCTGCAGGTTCTGCACCTGGCTCTGCAGTGTGGTGATGTTGCGCGTGGTCTGGATGCGGAACACGTCGAACTCTTTATTGGTCGGCGCATCACTGTTGGCGGCCTGATTGTCCTGCGCGCTTTTGAGAACAATGAGGTCCTGCTCAAGGCGGGCGATGGCCGCGCTTGGGTTGCCCTGCTTCTTCAGGGCAGCGACGTCGGCGGACAACTCCTTGAAATCACCTTGCCCAGCTTTTAGCGTGGCCACCGCTTCGGTCAATGCCTGCACCTGGCCTTGCAGCTTGGCATTGGCGGTCGACAGTTCGGTGGTGCTGGCACTCATTTGTGCCAGCCCCTGGTCAAGCTCGCTGGCTTGGCCAGCAACGCCAACTTGCTGTTTGCCCTGCTCCAGCAACTGCGCTTCCAGTTGCTTGATCTGCTGTTTCAGCGCTTCGCTGCCGTTGCTCACATTTGCCTCGCTGGCGACCACCTTGCCGGAGATATCCTGCAGGCGCCCCGCCGCTTCTTCGCTGATGCGCGCAAAGCTTTCCTGGGTAGCAACCAATTGCTGCCCCATCAGGGAAATCTGCTGGAAGCTCCACCATGCCAGGCCCGCAAAGGCGATCAGCAGCGCGCCGACCAACGCCCACAGCGGGCCAGTGCTGGCGCTCTTTACCTTGACCACCTTGGTGTTGCGCGAGCGCACCGAAGTGGCGGGCGTCGGCTCGAAATCATCATCGTCCTCAAGATCAGCCCGCAGGCTGGGAACGTTGTCGAAATCGTCTTTAGCATCGTTACGCATGAATCAACCCTGAATCTATGAGATGGCTACCTGGAACGCCGAGCGATCGGAGTATAAACCGCGTTCACGCCGCACTGATCGACCCGGAACCCTGAATTCGGTTCCCGATGTGTTGCTGCTTGTGAGCTTATTTGAGGCCGGGATCCTGGGCCTTCCACCAACTGCAGAACTCATCAAGGGCAGTCCACAGGCTGACCTTGGGCTCGTAGTCCAGATAATGCCTCGCCCGGCTGATGTCGAGGGTGAAATCTTTGTTCATCACCTGCATCCCCAGCCGCGACAGCGCCGGCTCCGGGCGCCCCGGCCACATCGCGCAGAATGCCTCGTTCAACGCGGCTACGCTGTAGGACAAACCGTAGGAGCGATACCGCGTGACCTGCGGCATGTCCATCTGGCGCATCACGTAGTTCACCACGTCCCACACCGGCACCGGCGTGCCGTTGCTGATGTTGTAGGCCTTGCCCAACGCAGAGCCGGTGGCCAGCAAACTGCTGAGCAACGCTTCATTGAGGTTGTGCACACTGGTGAAATCGACCTTGTTCAGGCCGTCACCCACAATGGCCAGGCGGTTCTTGCGCTGCATTTTCAACAGACGCGGGAAGATGCTCATGTCGCCAGCGCCGGTGACGAAACGCGGGCGCAAGGCCAGCACTTCCAGACCGAACTCCTGGGCACCGAAGACTTTCTGTTCCGCCAGGTATTTGGTGGCGGCGTAAGGATGCTTGAAGCGCTTGGGCACTTGTTCTTCGGTCAGGCCCAGATGATCGCGCCCATCAAAGTAGATCGACGGCGACGACAGATGCACCAGGCGCCCAACGCGCTGCTTGATGCAGGCTTCCACGACATTTTCCGTGACCAGCACATTGCCCTGGTGGAAGTCCTGATACTTGCCCCACAGCCCGACAGCGCCGGCGCAATGCACCACGGCTTCCACGTCACGGCACAGCTCGCGCACCAAGTCGGCGTCAGTCAAGTCACCCTGGATAAACTCGGCGCCACGCCGTATCAGGTGCTCCACACCTTCCGCGCGTCGCCCGTTGACCCGCACGTCCAGGCCCTGCTCCAGAGCGAAACGCGCGAAGCGCCCGCCGATGAAGCCGCTTGCGCCGGTGACCAGAATTTTCATTTGTTACCCCATGTTCTTTCGTTTTTCATCGCTGTTGCCTTGACGCCCGTTATCACTCCAACGGCACCAACCATTGACCGCATGCCTGGGCCAGATGGTCGGTCAACAGGCCCAACAGTTGTCCACCACTGCGCCAATGATGCCAGTACAACGGCACATCGATGGGCTTATCTGGCAATAGCTCGACCAATACGCCTTTTTGCAGCGCGTCGCGCACCTGCAATTCAGGCACCAGCCCCCAGCCCAGACCGGCCTCGGCGAGCCGGATAAATCCTTCGGACGAGGGGCATAAATGATGTTCGAAACCGCCGTCCACACCCAGGGACGCCAAATAGCGGTGTTGCAGGAAGTCATCCGGGCCGAACACCAGGGCGGGCGTTTTCGCCAGTTGATCAGCGCGCACGCCGTTCGGGAAATGCCGGGCAATAAATGCCGGACTGGCCAGGGCCCGATAACGCATGGCGCCGAGCAACACACTGCGTGCGCCGGCCACCGGGCGTTCGCTGGCGCAAATACACGCGGCCACCTCACCGGCCCGCATGCGGTTGAGGCTCACGGTTTGGTCCTCCACCACCAGGTCCAGCAATAAATGCTGGTCGGCGCAAAAATCACCGACGGCCTCGGCCCACCACGTGGCCAGGCTGTCGGCATTCAGGGCGATGCGCAGGCGTTCGGGCATGCCCTCTTCGTCCAGCGCCGGCACCTGGCTTTGCAGGTCACGCTCCAGTAGCCGCACTTGTTGCACGTGGTTAAGCAGGCGGCGGCCGATGTCGGTCGGCGTCGGCGGTGTAGTCCGCACCAACACCGGTTGGCCGATGCGCGCTTCGAGCAGCTTGATGCGCTGGGAAATCGCCGACTGCGACAACCCCAGCACCTGCGCGCCGCGTTCGAAGCCAGCCTGTTCCACTACCGCCGCCAGGGCAGAAAGCAATTTATAGTCGAACATCAGTTTCTCTAATGAGCGATGAGCAATAGTTGTTTTTCTTATACCGCGTGACCCATGAGAATGACAGGCATCGCTTCTCTCTCTTCACAGGAAACCTCACATGGCCGGCGAAACCGCCCTGGCAACCCTGCTGCGCAGCATGAGCCCGCATCTGAACGAGGGCGACTATGTGTTCTGCACCCTGCCCGACAACCGTATCCCAGAGGGTTGCGACGTCATCGGCAGCTTTCGCGAGAAAGAAGGCCTGACGCTGATCGTTGAGCGCCAGCAGGCGGAACAAGCCGGGCTGACCTTCGATTACGTGGCGGCCTGGATCACCCTGAACGTGCATTCGGCCCTGGAAGCGGTAGGCCTCACCGCCGCCTTCGCCAGCGCGCTGGGCAACGCCGGCATCAGTTGCAACGTGATCGCCGGTTATTACCACGACCACCTGTTTGTCGGTCGCGCTGATGCACAGCGCGCCATGGATGTGTTGCGGCAACTGGCCGAAAACGCGGAGTAACTCTTATGTGGCAGAGCTATGTGAACGGGCTGTTGGTGGCCCTCGGCCTGATCATGGCGATCGGCACCCAGAATGCGTTCGTGCTGGCGCAAAGCCTGCGCCGCGAACATCACCTGCCCGTCGCGGCATTGTGCGTGGTGTGCGATGCCCTGTTGGTGGCGGCCGGGGTATTCGGCCTGGCAACGGTACTCGCGCAAAACCCGCTGCTGCTGGCGGTTGCCCGCTGGGGTGGCGCGGCGTTCCTGTTGTGGTACGGCACGCTGGCGTTGCGCCGGGCGTTTTCGACACAGAGCCTGGCGCAAGGGGCCAATCTCAAGGTGCGCTCACTGCGCGCGGTGTTGCTCAGTGCCTTGGCGGTAACGCTGCTTAACCCGCACGTGTATCTGGACACAGTGCTGCTGATCGGCTCATTGGGCGCCCAACAAACCGAGCCGGGTGCCTACGTCGCCGGCGCGGCCAGCGCGTCATTCCTGTGGTTCGCGACCCTCGCACTCGGCGCAGCCTGGTTGGCCCCCTGGCTCGCACGCCCGGCGACCTGGCGCCTGCTCGACCTGCTGGTTGCGGTGATGATGTTCAGCGTGGCCTACCAATTGATCAGCGCCTGAGAGATATTCCAAAACGCTCTGGAACCTCTATCCCACACAGTTGTTGCGTGGTTATGCCGCAACCCCGGTGCTATGATCCAGCCCCTGCGCCGCAAAGAGTACAAACTCCCCGGCGCTTGTTTGGCCGCCCGTGATCGGCCTTGCGCTCACCGCAACTGACCTGATTAGGAGAATCATCATGGCTTTCGAATTGCCGCCGCTGCCCTACGCACACGATGCCCTGCAGCCGCACATTTCCAAGGAAACCCTGGAATACCACCACGACAAGCACCACAACACCTACGTCGTGAACCTGAACAACCTGGTGCCAGGCACCGAGTTCGAAGGCAAGACCCTGGAAGAAATCGTCAAGTCCTCCTCCGGCGGCATCTTCAACAACGCCGCTCAGGTCTGGAACCACACCTTTTACTGGAACTGCCTGGCGCCAAACGCCGGCGGCCAACCTACCGGCGCGCTGGCGGAAGCCATCAACGCAGCCTTCGGTTCGTTCGACAAGTTCAAAGAAGAATTCACCAAGACTTCCGTCGGCACCTTCGGTTCCGGTTGGGGCTGGCTGGTGAAAAAAGCTGACGGTTCCCTGGCCCTGGCCAGCACCATCGGCGCCGGCAACCCGCTGACCAGCGGCGACACCCCGCTGCTGACCTGCGACGTCTGGGAACACGCTTACTACATCGACTACCGCAACGTGCGTCCAAAGTATGTGGAAGCGTTCTGGAACCTGGTCAACTGGAAGTTCGTGGCTGAGCAGTTCGAAGGCAAAACCTTCACTGCCTAAGCAACGCTTGCAGTAAAAAGAGCCCGGCCGTGTGCCGGGCTTTTTTATGGGCGATGAATAAGTGTTGAAGTCGCAGGAACTGACCGCGTGGATTACGCCACGCAGTCAACGTGAGGAATTCGCCTCTCGTACCTGTCGGAGAAATTACTATGTCCATTGGCGCACTAGCATCACTGCTCCCTATGGCTGGCGGTCTGGCCCAAGAGGGTCTGAAAGCCGTCACCGAGATCGCCAAAGTGGTCGGGCAACTGGCCAAGTCGCAGTCTGGCGGCAAAGAAGGTGAAGGCGATCAAAACAAGATCGCGCACGAAGAGATGCACAACAAGGAACGTGTGAATTTCTCGGGCAACGACTCGGCAAGCAGCAATGTGAACATCAACATCGCGTAAAGACAGCCAAACCCTGCGGCGCACCCGCTGCGCCTGCGCGGTTGTCTCAGGCAGGCGGACTTACCTCCGCCTTGCCCCGGCGCCCAGCCTTCAAGTTCCCCGTCAAACCTGCCGATGCCCTAATGTTCCTTTGACTGCCATCACGAGATTGCCAATACTCATGGCATATTGAGGCTACCCGCACGGAACAAGGAATGACCCTTTGAAGCTGGAACTCAAAAACAGCTTGTCAGTGAAGTTGCTACGGGTTGTGCTGCTGTCGGCATTGATCGTGGGCGTAGTGCTGAGCGCGGCGCAGATCGTCTTCGATGCCTACAAAACACGCCAGGCCGTGGCGGGCGATGCCCAGCGTATTCTCGACATGTTTCGTGACCCATCAACACAGGCTGTCTATAGCCTGGACCGCGAGATGGGTATGCAGGTGATCGAAGGCCTGTTTCAGGACGACGCCGTGCGCGTGGCCTCCATCGGCCATCCCAACGAAACCATGCTCGCGGAAAAAAGCCGCGAGCTTCAGCAATCAAGCACCCGTTGGCTGACCGACCTGATCCTCGGCCAGGAACGCACGTTCACCACGTCCCTGGTCGGCAAAGGCCCTTACAGCGAGTATTACGGCGACCTGAGCATCACCCTCGACACGGCCAATTACGGCAAGGGTTTTCTGGTCAGTTCGGTGATCATCTTTATTTCCGGCGTGCTGCGCGCCCTGGCCATGGGCCTGGTGCTGTACCTGGTGTATCACTGGCTGCTGACCAAACCGTTGTCGCGGATTATCGAGCACCTGACCTCGATCAACCCGGACCGGCCCAGCGAACACAAGATTCCCCAGCTCAAAGGCCACGAACGCAACGAACTGGGGCTGTGGATAAACACCGCAAACCAGTTGCTCGAATCCATCGAACGCAACACCCATCTGCGTCACGAAGCCGAATCCAGCCTGCTGCGCATGGCTCAGTACGACTTTCTCACCGGCCTGCCGAACCGCCAGAAGTTGCAGGAGCAACTGGACAAAATCCTGATCGACGCCGGCCGCCGGCAGCGCCGTGTTGCGGTGCTGTGCGTGGGCCTGGATGACTTCAAAAGCGTTAACGAACAGTTCACCTACCAGGCCGGCGACAAATTATTGCTCGCCCTGGCCGACCGCCTGCGCGCCCACAGCGGCCGCCTCGGCACCCTCGCCCGTTTGGGCGGCGACCAGTTTGCGCTGGTACAGGCCGATATCGACCAGCCTTATGAAGCAGCGGAACTGGCGCAAAGCATCCTCGACGACCTGGAAGCCGAATTCGCCCTGGACCTGGAGCAGATTCGCCTGCGCGCCACCATCGGCATCACGCTGTTCCCGGAAGACGGCGACAGCACCGAGAAGCTGCTGCAAAAAGCCGAACAGACCATGACCCTGGCCAAGAGCCGCTCACGCAACCGTTACCAGTTCTATATCGCCAGCGTCGACAGTGAAATGCGCCGGCGCCGTGAGCTGGAAAAAGACCTGCGCGATGCCCTGAGCCGCGATCAATTCCACTTGGTTTACCAGCCTCAGATCAGCTACCGCGACCATAGCGTGGTCGGCGTCGAAGCCTTGATCCGCTGGCAACACCCGGAACACGGCCTGGTGCCGCCGGATTTGTTCATCCCGCTGGCAGAACAGAACGGCACGATTATTCCGATTGGCGAATGGGTACTGGACCAGGCGTGTAGGCAATTGCGCGAGTGGCATGACCAGGGGTTCATCACTTTGCGCATGGCGGTCAACCTGTCGACCGTGCAGTTGCACCACACCGAGCTGCCGCGGGTGGTCAACAACCTGATGCAGATCTACCGCCTGCCGCCGCGCAGCCTTGAACTGGAAGTGACCGAAACCGGCCTGATGGAAGACATCAGCACCGCCGCCCAGCACCTCCTGAGCCTGCGCCGCTCCGGCGCGCTGATTGCGATTGATGACTTTGGCACCGGCTATTCGTCCCTGAGCTATCTGAAAAGCCTGCCGCTGGACAAAATCAAGATCGACAAGAGCTTCGTGCAGGACCTGCTGGATGACGACGACGACGCGACCATCGTGCGCGCCATCATTCAACTGGGCAAAAGCCTGGGCATGCAGGTGATCGCTGAAGGCGTGGAAACCGCCGAGCAAGAGGCCTATATCATTTCCGAAGGCTGCCACGAGGGCCAGGGTTATTACTACAGCAAACCGCTGCAGGCACGGGAGTTGGCGGTTTATTTGAAACAGGCGGAGCGCAACAACGCGTTGATTCTCTGAAGTGACAAATCGATTCTGAATATTTCCCGCGTATAAACCTTTACACAAAATGCAAATCTTTCGCATTATGTCGCAGTTTTTGCGCTCCCCCGCGCGCCCTATCAACAACCGAAGCAGGATGTTCGCCATGATTCGTATGCCCCTGGCCACCGCCAGTCTGCTGGCCATTGCCATTTCTCTCGCCGGTTGCGGCGAAGGTAAAGACAAGGCCGCCGCGCCTCAAGCGCCGACCCCGGCTGCCAGCACTACCGCTCCAGCGGCTGCCACGCCTGCCGGCCAGGTCGACGAAGCGGCCGCCAAGGCCGTCGTCGCGCATTACGCAGACATGGTGTTCGCGGTGTACAGCGACGCCGAATCCACTGCAAAAACCCTGCAAACCGCGATCGACACCTTCCTCGCCAACCCGAACGACGAAACCCTGAAAGCGGCCCGTACCGCCTGGATCGCCGCACGCGTTCCGTACCTGCAGAGTGAAGTGTTCCGTTTCGGCAACACCATCATCGACGACTGGGAAGGCCAGGTGAACGCCTGGCCCCTGGACGAAGGCCTGATCGACTACACCGACAAATCCTACGAGCACGCACTGGGTAACCCGGGCGCCAACGCCAATATCATCGCCAACACCGAAATTCAGGTCGGCGAAGACAAGGTCGACGTCAAGGAAATCACCCCGGAAAAACTCGCCAGCCTCAATGAGCTGGGCGGTTCCGAGGCCAACGTTGCCACCGGCTACCACGCCATTGAATTCCTGCTCTGGGGCCAGGACCTCAACGGCACCGGCCCAGGCGCGGGCAACCGCCCGGCGTCGGACTACATGACCGGCGACGGTGCAACCGGTGGCAACAACGAACGCCGCCGCACTTACCTGCGCGCTGTGACGCAGCTGCTGGTCAGCGACCTGGAAGAAATGGTCGGCAACTGGAAGCCCAACGTCGAAGACAACTACCGCGCCACCCTGGAGGCAGAACCTGCCATCGACGGCCTGCGTAAAATGTTGTTCGGCATGGGCAGCCTGTCCCTCGGCGAACTGGCCGGTGAGCGTATGAAGGTGTCCCTGGAAGCCAACTCGCCGGAAGACGAGCAGGATTGCTTCAGCGACAACACGCACAATTCGCACTTCTACGATGCCAAGGGTATTCGTAACGTTTACCTGGGTGAGTACACCCGTGTTGACGGCAACAAGATGACGGGGCCGAGCTTGTCGTCGTTGGTGGCCAAGGCAGATCCGGCGGCTGATACGGCGTTGAAGGCTGATTTGGCGGCGACTGAGGCGAAGATTCAGGTGATGGTGGATCATGCCAACAAGGGTGAGCATTATGACCAGCTGATTGCGGCTGGGAATGATGCGGGCAACCAGATTGTGCGGGATGCGATTGCTGCGTTGGTTAAGCAGACGGGGTCGATTGAGGCGGCTGCGGGTAAGTTGGGGATCAGTGATTTGAACCCGGACAGTGCGGATCACGAGTTCTGATCAGTGCGGATTTGAAAAAGGCGACCTTGGGGTCGCCTTTTTTATTGGTTGGGGGTGAATATCCGTTATTTGGGTAACGACTGAAATCGGTTCCGCTCTTACAGCGGGTCACTTTTTGAAGAGCGCAAAAAGTAACCCAAAACGCTCCGCCCCCACCACTTGGCACCTCGCTTAG
>NZ_JAFCTN010000066.1:0-22580 GCF_049896045.1 Pseudomonas sp. PWP3-1b2 | reverse complement strand
GGCGTGTCAGTCGACATCTATTTCGACTGACACGCCGCCATCGCAGGCAAGCCAGCTCCCACATTGGAACACAACTGGCATTAAGAATTGTTGTGCGCTTTGGCATCACTCATTAAGGCCCCTACCGCACAATCCGCATCCTCGTACACGCCGTCACGTAAAAACGCCTTTTGGCTGTCGTTCCAGAAAAACGCGTCCGCCAGATGCCGCTCCGGTTGACTGGGTCTAGCGACAACCTTCAGGTCGCGGCTGCGGCCCGTTGCACAGCGCGAACAGTCGCGCCCTGGCGCCACCGCCATCCTGGCGACTGAGTTCGCGCCAGCCTTCGGGCAGTGGTGCAAAATCATCCGGCGCTTCGTTGCTGCTGATCAACCACACGCGGTGGGTATCCGCCGGCAGCGCTGACAGGCGGTCGAGATAGATGCGCCCACCATCCTGGTCCACCAGTGTGCCAAAGCCGTAGGCGTTCGGACGCGTTGGCGTGCCGTCGGGTTTGGGCGGTGTGTAGAGCTGCAATTGGGCGTCGGTCTGGTCGTAATATACGTAGCTGAGGTACCACATCATGTCGCTCAGGACGATGCGGTCGTCTTCCTGGTAGTTGCGATTGACGAACTCCACAGGCACGTTGAACTGGTCCTGTTCATCGACGGCAAAGTTGTTCTTGAGCCCCACCAACTCCACACCCACAAACACTACGAACAACGCGACACCGAGCCATGACAGGCGTGCCGGCAGGCGATCTATGGCCAACGCCAACAGGATCGGCAAACCCAGGGCGTACACCGTCAGGTAACGCTCAATAAACACCGGGGAGATGAACGATACCGCGTACACCAGCAACAGCGGCAGCAGGAAAAACAGCGCCAGCAGGCTCGCCGAGCGGTAGCGTTCGCGGTCCTGCCAGGCGGTGATGCCGACCACCGCGATCAGCAGCAGCGGAAATAACCAGAACAGCGGCGGCCAGAAGCCAATGCCTTCATCTTGCAGCACGAATTGCCAGATCATCGACGGCACGGAATACAGGCTGACCGGGTCTTCCCAGCCGATGTCACCGCCCACCTTGAGCTGGTCGACATGCCGAACCAGGTCCAGCAGGTTGGGTAGCCAGGGCAGGTAGACCAACACGATCGCCAGGTTCGCGGCCCACCACGCCGGGCGCGTAACCGAACGTTTGCCGGGCGCCTGAGTTGAACCCAACACGATCAGATAGGCCCAGTGCACCAGCACACACAGTGCAGTGAAGTAATGGGTATAGAAACCGGCACTCATCAGCACGACATACGCGGCCAGGTAACGCGTGCGTTCGGGCCTTCGCACCCAATACACCAGCGCCAGCGTGGCGGCGAGCAGCCACACGCCCAGCAGCGAATACATGCGCACTTCCTGGCTGTAGCGCACCGCCGTGGGCAGCAGCGCCAGCAGGATCCCCGCCAACACGGCGGCACGCCGGGTGGACAGTTGCCGCGTCAGCCAGACGCCCAGGCCCACGACGATCGCGCCGGGAATGGCACTCATGCTGCGAATCGACCAGATGCTGTCGCCGAACAGCTCGATCCAGCCACGCAGCATGAAAAAGTACAACGGGGGGTGCACATCGTGGGCCGCGTGAAACCACAAATCATCCGCTGCGTATTCGCTGAGCAGCAGGCTGGAGCCTTCGTCACCCCAGATCGCTGCGGCCGTCAGGTTGTAAAAACGCAGGGCGGCGGCCAGTGCCAGGATTGGCACCCACCACAAACGGCTCATCCAGCCGGCTGCATCCCAGCTATTGGCGACGCGATCAAATGCGGGCAATCCCGCCACCTTTTCATCTTGCTCTACCACAGACCGTCGCACCTCGACTCCCCTACCATTACCTTTTTGGCCGGCAAACAAGGCCCCATGCATGAATGACCGCCACTCTAGGACAAAAACCCTTAAATCGCTGCTGGAATCGGACAAATCAACGATTTGTGTGGTCCTTCTCCGAAGCATTTGTGAGATCACGCTATTATTGCCCCCCTCAAAGGATTAAGGATCAAGGAAACGTCATGCGCATTGGCTTTTTGTCACCCCTGACACTGGCGCTGCTGGCCGGAATCTCCCTGCAGGCCCAGGCCAGTTCAGACGACTCGTGCTACCCCGACTGGCGCGTGTCGCGGGACACGCTGGACCCGTGCAGCAACCTGCCGTTTCTGAGCCCCGGCAACGACAGCCGGGTCAACCTGCGCCTGCTGCTGGCCGACAAAAAGAACGCGCCGCTGACCCCCAATGCCCTGAGCGAAGATGACGTGTCCCAGGGGTTCGGCCCGGTGCCGTTTGCGGTGTACCGCCTCGTCCCGCGCGACGAAGCTGCAGCCGTCAGCACCTCGGACGATCCAAAGGGGCTCACGCTGGATGCGCTGATCGAACCGCTGGGCATCAAGCGCGATGATAAAAAAGCCGCCGGCGATGCCTTCCTCACTGGCGAAGGCAGCCGCTGCCGCAGCAACGACGATGCCAGCGCCAACGCGTACATCGGCCAGGTGATTAACGCCAACCTGCCGACGGCCGAGCGCGACCTGTTGGTGAAGGCGCGCCTTCAATTGCTCACGGGCTGTGAGTGGGTCGGCCCGGTCGTGGAGCCACCTGACGCTATCCAGTCGCCCGAAGGCCAACTGTTTCGCACTTACCTGCAAGCCGCCGCCGATTTCTATACCGGGCGTTTTGCCGACGCCGGCACGGGTTTCGTCGCCACGCAAAACGCGACGTCGCCGTGGCTGAAAGAGGCCGCGCTGTACATGACCGCGCGCAACGCGCTGAACCTGGCCCAGGACAATGTCTACGACGACGAAGGCGTGCCGCAGCCTGAGCGTGTGGATAAGTCTGCGCTGGCCGATGCCGGTCGCGGCTTCGACACTTACCTGAAGACTTATCCACAGGGCGAATACGCGGCCTCCGCGCGCGGCCTGTTGCGGCGCGTGTATTGGTTGCAAAACGACAATGGCAAACTCGCCGAGGCGTACGCCTGGCAGTTGACCCAGGCGACCGACGCACAGCGCAACGTGAGCGTGGATGACCTGGTGGAAGAAACCGACCTCAAGCTCCTGATGGTCAACAGCGAAACCGTCAAGACGCCGATGATCCAGTTTGTCAGCGACCTGATGGTGATGCGCGGCGGCGGCCAGCCTGCCCTCGCCCGCAGCGATCTGGAAAAGCAGAAAGCCGCGTTCGCAGGCGAGCCGGAACTCTACGATTACCTGCTCGCCGTGAGCGCGCTGTACACCGAGCACGAACCGGATGCAGCCTTGAAGCACTTGCCGCAAAGCGTGCCGTCGAGCCTGAACTACTTCGCCTTCAGCCAACAAACCCTGCGCGCCCTCGCCCTGGAAGCCAAACAAAACTGGAAAGGCGCGCAAGACCTGTGGCTGCAATTGCTGCCCCTGGCCACATTGCCGCTGCAACGCGACCAGCTGGAGTTGGCCCTGGCGATGAACTATGAGCGCAGCGGCCAGTTGGCACAGGTGTTCGCCGCCGACTCGCCGATAACGGCCAGGCAGGTGCGTTACATCCTGCTGCGCAACGTCGCCGGGCCCGACTTGCTGCGCCAGCAGATCGCCAAAGCCAGCGACCCCGTGGAACGCCAGACCGCGCAATTCGTGCTGCTCTACAAAGACCTGCTGCGCGGCCAGTTCGCCACCTTCGCCGACGACCTCAAGCAACTGCCCGCCGCGGTGCCTGAAGACAAGCTGGGCACCAGCCTGGGTTACGTCTACACCTCCGGCCAGAGCTTGAAACTGTTCCAGTGGAACGGTGACAAAGCCGAGTCTGGCTACGCCTGCCCGAGCATCGCGCAAACCGCCGCCACCCTGCAAAGCGACGCGAAAAACCCGCAAGCCCTGAACTGCTTTGGCGAGTTCATCCTGCGCAATGGCCTGGATGGCATGCCGCTTGAGCAAGCGCGCGCGGCCGGCAGCCTTGGCAGCACCGCATCGCAGTTTCCGGGCGAAACCTTCTCGCGGCTCGACGGCTACAAGCAGGTGATCGCCAACACCAAGGCGCCGAAGAACGACAAGGCCTATGCACTGTTTCGCGCCATCAACTGCTACTCACCGTCCGGCTATAACAGCTGTGGCGGGGTTGACGTTGAACCGGCGGTGCGCAAAGCCTGGTTCCGCCAACTGAAAACCGGCTTTGCTGACACCCAGTGGGGCAAATCGCTGCAGTACTACTGGTGAAGCACCTGTGGCTCGGCGTGCTGTTGCTGGCAAGCCCGGCCTTCGGCGCCGTCGACGCCCGCGACTATGACGCCTTCTGGCTGTGGAGCGGCGTCACGCCCCAGCCGGTACTCAAGCAGGCAAAAACCCTGTACATCCTCCAGGGCCAGATCAACTCCACCCGCCGTGCGCCCCAGCGCGGCGTGCAACTGATCGCCCAAGGCATGAGCGTGCCGCGCTTCACACGCGGCGACATCTGGGTGGTCTACCGCGCGCACACCCTGCACTGGCCCGAACAGGTCTACACCCAACTGCTCGGCCAGGTGCAACGCTGGCGCGACGCGGGCAACCCGGTGGTCGGCATCCAGATCGACTTCGACGCCCGCACCCAATACCTGCACGAATACGCCGACTTCCTGCGGGACCTGCGCAAACGCCTGCCCGCCGACCTGCGCCTGAGCATCACCGGCCTGATGGACTGGAGCAGCAACGCCGACCCGGCCGCCATCGCGCAGCTCAAAGGCGTGGTGGATGAAGTGGTGGTGCAGACGTATCAGGGCCGCCACAGCATCCCGGATTACGCGGCGTATTTGCCCCGGATGAACCGGCTGGGGCTGCCGTTCAAAGTGGGCTTGATTCAGGGCGGAGAGTGGGAAGCGCCGGGGTATTTGAAGGGGAATGAGTGGTTTCGGGGGTATGTGGTGTTTTTGCAGAATCGTTGACATTCGTGCCAACTCTATGCAAGAAAGTGTCCACGGTCCATGGACGGTGGACACTACTCACAGGCCAATATGAAAAGTCAGGACATCGTAATTTTATTCAAATTAATTAGCCTGGACCTTCAAGCAAGAGAGGAGCGGGCAAACCAAAGAGATACCGAGGAGGCCAATCTTAGCCAGCCCCAGGACTGGAAAGGCTGGGAAGACACTGTTGATGAAGACCCCATCATGCCCAACAGTGAAAGCTATTCCGTCCGTGCCCTTTCAGCTTCGCTGGCCTTGAGCAAAAGTGAGGTATCGAACTCATTGAATCGATGTCGAGATATCGGCCTCATTCATAATGACCGCGTGAGTGGTCAACCCACTGTCAGAAGCGATGCACTTCTGGACTTCGTCCGATACGGCATTCGTTACGTCTTTCCCGCAAAGCCCGGGCCAGTGGTGCGTGGCATTCCTACCGCATTTGCCGCACCTGTTCTCGCGGGCAAAGTGATCAGTGGCGGCGATCTCATTCCGGTCTGGCCTGACGCATACGGAAAAAACAAAGGCCAGGAAATCACACCGTTGTACAAAACAGTTCCTGGCGCCGTAAAAAAAGACGAACGTCTTTACCATTTCCTGGCCCTTGTGGACGCCATCCGCATTGGCGGCCCACGCGAAGCCAAAGTCGCCGACGCGATGCTGCGGGAGTGGATTCTGTGACGTCCAACCGCGCAATGATGCTGCAAATGCTCGAAGCGGTTGCCGAGGCATTGGGTAAGGACTTGCGTGAGCAAGTCGCTTTTGTCGGCGGATGCACCACCGTTTTGCTCATCACCGACGAATACACCCTGGAGTCAATTCGCGGTACGGATGATGTGGATCTTGTCATCCATCTGACGGGTACCGCTGACTGGTATCGGCTGGAAGAAAGCCTGAAGTCCCGAGGTTTCAAGAATACCGGTCAGGATTCGGTTACTTGCCGTTTACGGCTAGGCGCCTTGAAAGTCGATTTCATGCCGACCGATGAGAAAGTATTGGGCTTTACCAATACCTGGTTTATTGGCGGGCTGAAAAATGCCACTGCCTACGTACTCCCCAACGGAATGCCTATCAAGGTATTTGCTGCACCGTGGTTCCTCGCCGCAAAGCTTCAGGCTTACCAAGGGCGTGGACAGGGTGATGTGCTGATGTCCAATGACATTGAAGACATCATTGCCCTATTGGATGGCCGGGAAGAGTTAACCGCGGAAGTGAAAGAAGCACCCGCCGATCTGCGACGCTTCGTGAGCGATCAACTCTCAGGGCTGCTAAAGCTGAAAGCCTTTGAGGATGTGATTCAAAGCACTGCTCAAGATGCTGATCGAGAAACACTGATTTACGAGCGCCTCAATGCCTTGGTCGGGTTCGGAGCGCACGCTTGATCATTCGTTTAAGTCTCAGTCGCAAAGGATCCCACTCAACAGAAAACCGCGATGCCAGCGGCTCAGCGCACAATGCTGATACAAGCCTTTATGTTATTGCCGACGGGTCCTCCAAGCCCGGGAGTGGTGAGTTGGCGAAGGCCATGACCCAACATATACTTGGGTCCTTTTCTCGAGCAATCCCCGTCGAAGTATCTTGCCCCGATAAGGCATTAAAGTTGACGCTGAGTTGGCTCGATGAAGTGCATTCAAATTTGTGCCCTGACTTCCCTATCGCCTCCACCAGTTACCTTGTGTTACTGGTTATTGGCCAAACAGCAATTTCCATTCACGCCGGAGACTGCTGCCTGGGATATATGAAAAAGGGCCAACGCCCAACCTGGCTGACGCCACCTCACTGCGGTCCAAACTGGAAAGGCGATCTAAGCCACGCGCTCATCGCGAACAACCCAACCCGTAAAAAACTGCTCAACTGCATGAGCCGTCGAAGGCACCATGAGCCGTGTGTACAAACGTTGCTGATAGCCCCGGACACAACATGGATTTTGGCAACAGACGGGTTCTGGGCTGAACTCTCGCCTGAACGCCAACTAGCGGCCATTACCACAGGTAGCCTCGACGCCTACGCTGCGGAAGACGACGTGACCTTTATGTTGTTTCAGAGCTGAGCCCGTTCAGCCGGCGATAGGAGTAGTCAGTAGTCGCCAACGAGAAACCCTATATGGGGGATTTGAGCGCAGAGGTTATTCCAATCACCCAGAAACTAACGCCGATGGCGATCCAGATTCCATTAGCCCAAGTAATACGGCAGTTAGCTTTGCCTTGGGGATCATTTTCCAAGTGATTTACCGCTCGCTGAATCTGCGCGCCCATTGAGACCTGGACAATGGCGAAGCAGAAGCCCAGCTTCAATGCGGTAAAAGGCGAAACAAACCAAATATAGGTGAAGGGTAAAAAGGCGGTGGTTATCCAGCCCAGTGCATAACAACGCGGCAGCCACCGATAAGGCGGCTCTTTCAAATCAAGCGCACGCTTGATTCTCATCACAAGCGCGTAAACGAAAAAAAACGAGAAAAATGCCCGAACCAGCGGCAACACTCGGGCGCCGGTTGCGGCACGATAGATGCTCCAGTGTTTGTACAACCAGTAAAACCCGTAGAAGCCCTGGGACAACAACACCATCACCACAAATTTGCGCGGTGCTACGACAAAAAAAGTGGCAGGACTATCTACTGGCGGGTTTAAGTCAGCCTGCGGTGTCGCGTAGGGGTTTTCAGAAACAGTCATAGGGAAGGCTCTTGAGGATTAACCTGAAAGACTAACCCTCAAATTCCCGGCATTTTCACCTATGTCAAAATCAAGAGAACTCCTACATCAAAACGTTTCAAATCAACGCTGAACAGTTTGCAGCGGATACACCGACTCCCAGCCCCCACCCAATGCCTTGTACAACCCCACCATGGCCAACGACACGCCGGTAGAGCTTTCCACCCATTGCTCTTGCGTCGCCAGCAACGCGCTTTGTACGGTTAGGACGTTGACGAAATCCACTACGCCTTCGACGTACTGATGCTGCGCAGTGGTCAGGGCGATCTGGTTCTGGCGCACGGCTTCGGCGAGGCTGTCGCGGCGCAGTTGGCTGGCGTTGTAGCGGGTCAGCTGGTCGTCGATTTCATGCCAGGCGCGCAGCACGGTTTGCTGATACGCCAACGCGGCTTCCTGTTGCTGGGCTTCGCGCAGATTCAACATGCCTTGCAGGCGCCCGCCATTGAACAGCGGCAGGCTGAATTGCGGGCCGAAGGCGAACGCGCGGGAGCCCCAGGAGCCGAAATCCGACAGTTGCAGGGCTTGGGAGCCGAGGCTGCCCGACAAGGTAATGCGCGGGTAGAAGTCGCCCTTGGCCACGCCGATGTTGGCGGTGGCTGCGTGCAGGCGTGCTTCGGCCTGGCGGATATCGGGGCGGCGCTCGGCGAGTTCGGACGGCAGGCCAATCGCGACCTGACGCTGGGTTTGCGGCACAGCGGCGTCCTTGGACAGTTGCGCGTGCAGCGCTTGCGGCGGCTCGCCCATCAATAGGCTCAGGGCGTTGATCAACTGGTCCTGACGTTGTTGCAACTCCGGCAGGCGCGCTTCGATGGCCGCCACTTGAGCGGCGGCTTCGGCCACGTCCAAATCCGTTGCCACGCCGTCGGCCAGGCGCAGTTGCGAGAGCTTGAGGCTGTGGCGCGCGACGTCGAGGTTTTGCTCGGTGACGGCGCGGGTATTTTGCACGCCGCGCAGTTGGATGTAGTCCTGTGCCGTCTCGGCGAGCACCGCCAGCAACACGGCGCGACGGTCGTTTTCGGCGACTTGCAGGGTGGCGTCGGCGGCTTCGGTTTCGCGTTTGACGCGGCCCCAGAAGTCCAGCTCCCAGGCGGCGGAGAAACCCATGTCCCATTGGTTATAGGCGGACTGGCCGTTGTTGTTGGACGGGTCGCTCAAGCCTTTGGCGCTGTTGCGCTGGCGCAAGTAATCGCCGGTGGCGTTGACGTTGGGGTAGCGCTCGGCGGTGGTCACCTGGCGCACGGCGCGGCTTTGTTGCAGGCGGCTGCTCGCCAGTTTCAGGTCGAGGTTATCGGTGAGCGCTCGGCGCGTGAGGGCCGAGAGTTGTTCGTCGTGGAACACGTCCCACCAGCGCTCCTGCAAGGGGTCAGTGACGGCGCGGCTGGCGGCTTGACGGCCCTGGGGCTCGGCCCACTGGGTAACGTGCGGGCCCTGGGGTTTCTGGAAATCCGGGCCGACGGTGCAGGCACTGAGGCTGACAAGGCTCACGCTGAGCCAGAAGAGGCGTCTCATTGCTGGGCCACCTCACGTTGTTGCACGACCGGCTGGGTATCGACGCTGGCTTCCACCGACATGCCAACGCGCAGGCGTTCGGTCAGCGGCTGGTTCGGCTCCAGCACAATCTTCACCGGAATGCGCTGCACCACCTTGGTGAAGTTGCCGGTGGCGTTGTCGGGTTTGACCGACGCGAAGGTCACGCCCGTGGCCGGTGCCAGGCTTTCCAGGTGACCGTTAAGCAACTCGCCATCGAGGCTGTCGACGCGCACCTGCACAGCTTGACCGGCGTGCATGTGCGAGAGCTGTGTTTCCTGGAAGTTGGCCACCACAAAGGCCTCGGCCAGTGGCACCACCGCAAGGATCTTGCTGCCCGGCGTCACGTAGGCGCCCACGCGAACTGCGCGCTCGCCAACCATGCCGTCCACCGGCGCAACGATGCGCGTGTACGACAGCTGATAGCTGGCCATTTCCAGCGCGGCCTGGGCACGTTTGAGCCCACCTTCAGCGGCATCGCGCTGCGCGGTGAGGATCTCCACCTGCTTGCGCTCGGCGGCCAGCACTGCGGTGGCATTCGCCAGGCGCGCGGTGGCTTGGTCGATGCGGGTTTTGGCTTGCTGAGCGTTTTGCACGGTGCCCGCGCCGACGCCGGCGAGGTGGTTGTAGCGGTTCAGTTCATGTTCGGCAAACGCCACTTCGGCGCGATCTGCCGCCACGGTGGCCTGGGCCTGGGCGATCACCGAGCTTTGGCGTTCCAGGGTCGCGGTGGCGTTTTTCAGTTGGGCTTGAGCGACCAACATGTCGGCGTCGGCCGCCTGGGCGGCGGCGCGAAAATCGCGGTCGTCGATCAGCGCCAACAGTTGGCCGGCTTTGACACGCTGGTTGTCTTCCACCAGCACTTCCTTGATGAAACCGGCCACGCGCGGCGCCACCAGGGTAAAGTCGGCAGCGACGAAGGCATCGTTGGTGGTCTGACGTTTGCTGCCCAACAGGCCCGGCGCGACCAGGTACACCAGCACGCCGACGGCAAACACGGCGATGACGGAGACGGCGATTTTGTCTTTGCGTTTCATGAGAAATCCTTTTGGCTAGGTCGGTGCACGCGGTGGAAAAATCCGCGTCGGCATCCAGAAAATCAGCAGAATCAACGCCACCGCGACGGCGGCCATGACGTAATAAAGGTCCGAAGAGGTCAGCACCACGGCCTGCTCGTGCAGGCGGTGCGCCAGGCCCGGTGCGTCGCCGTCGGCCAGGGGCGAGTTACCCAGGCTGTCCACCAGCATCGTCGAGTGAAAGTGCAGGCGCTGGGTGGTCAGTGTGTCGAGCACAGCGGTGGCGATCACGGCGGCGAGGCCCTTGATGGTGTTGAACCACGCCGAGGCGAACGGCCCATCCATCGGCTGGATGCTGCCGGTGGACAACATCAACAGCGGCAACACGGACATGGGCTGACCGAATATTTGCAGCAGGTACAGGCCGTAGAAATCGTCGCGAATCCATTCCGACGTCAGCTGCGAACTGCCCACGCAACACAGCACCAACATGCTCAGGCCGATGCCCAGCACCCATCGGCAATCAACCCAGCGCAGGTTGCACAGCGCCGCCACCAGAGGCAGTGCGATCAATTGCGGCAGCGCCATCAGCAGCATCACCGGCGCGGTTTGCAGCGGTCGATAACCTTGAACCTGGGCGAGAAAACTCGACGGAATGAGGATCACCGAGGTCAGCACCATCAGCACGCCCGCCAGCACAATCAGGGCAAACGCCAGGTTGCGCAGGCCGAGCATCTGCAGCTTGAAAAACGGAATCGGCTGCGACCATTCATTGACCAGAAACAGCACCAGCAGCAGCGTGCCGCCACTGAGCAGGAAGGTGATCAAGCCGGACTCGAACCAGTTCAGGCGATTGCCCTGCAACAGGCCGATCACCAGCATGCAGATCGCCGGAAAGCCCAGCAGCAGGCCGCGCCAGTTGAATTGTTTGAAACGCTCCAGCCGCACGGGGTCTTGCGGCAAGCCATACGCCACGGCGGCCATGGCCAGCAGGCACGGCGCGACAATCTGCCAAAACGCCCATTGCCAGCCGACGTATTCGGTCCACAGCGCCGCCAGCGGCGTGCCCAGGCTCGGGCCGAACGTGGCGGTGAGCGCGTAGCCAGCCAAGCCATACAGCTTGACGTTGGCCGGCAGGAAACGCAGCGCCACCGTCATCAGCATCGGCGGCAACGCGCCACCGGCCAGGCCTTGCACGGTGCGCAGCACCAGCAGGCTTTCATAGTTCGGCGCAAACGGGCACAGGATGCCCAGCACGGTGAACAAACCGATGGCGCACAGCGTGAAGCGGCGCAGCGAAAACGTCACCGAACACCAGGGCGCAAAGGCCATGGCCGCGACCGAGGTGGCGGTATAAGCGGCGACCAGCCAGGTGCCTTCGTCAAAGCCGATGTAGAGCGCACCGCGAATATCGGCGAGGGCGACTTTGGTGACCGTCTCGTTGAGACCGGACACCAGTACGGCCAGCAATACGCCGACCAGACCGATGATGATCCGCAGATCAAACACAGGCGGGCTCAGGGCAGTGGGTTTGGCTGCGGCCTGAAGGGCGGGGGCAGCGAGGGAAGTCATGAACAGGTAGCTCGGGTTTAGAAATACCCGAGCAGTTTAATCAGACATACCCATGACAAAAAGTTACTTGTCGGAAGCTTATAAGTGCGCCAGACGCAATTGTCGGGCATTGCCTAACCCGTGGGAGCCGGGCTTGCCCGCGATGCAGACGCCTCGGTTTATCAGGCAGACCGAGGTGAAGCTATCGCAGGCAAGCCAGCTCCCACATTGAATGAGTTCAGGTCAGGTGGGCTGGGCTTCGAGCCAGGTGGCGTGGCAGCTTTCGCGCATGGTTTCGCGCAGCCATTTGTGGGCGGGGTCTTTGTCGAAACGCGGGTGCCAGGACTGGGCCAATACCAGCGTCGGCAGCGAGATCGGTAGCTGGAAAGCGCGCAACGGCAGATTCAGGCGATTGGCGCTCAGCAGCGCTTCCTTGGGCACCGGCAGCAGCAGGTCCGAGTCGGGCAGCATGAACATCGCGCCGTGAAAACCCGGAGCGATCATGGCCACGCGACGCTCCAGGCCCAGGGCATTCAGCGCGGTGTCGATCGGCCCACGGGCGATGCCGCGTCGCGAGATGCTGATGTGGGAATAGCCGGCGAAACGCGCGGCGGTGATCTCTCCATCGAACAGCGGGTGATCTTTACGCGCAAGGCCGACGAAGGTGGTGGAGAACAGGTTTTGCACTTTCACTTCGGGGCTGGGAGGCCGGGAATTGCTGACGCGCAAGTCCAAACGACCTTCGCGCAGCGCATCGTCGTCGGTGTCGGCCTCAGGTACAAAACACAGCTCGCACTGCGGGGCCATGCGCTCCATGGTGTCGAACAGGCGGCCACCGTACACGCCGATAAAGAAGTCATTGGCCCGCACACTGAAGCGACGGCGCAAGGTGCTCAGGTCCACTTGATCGGCGGAGCGAAACAGCAACGCCGCCTGCTCTACCACGTTGCGCACCTGGCCCTGCAACTCCAGGGCCTTGGGCGTCGGCACCAGGCCGCGACCGGCGCGCACCAGGATCGGATCGCCCACCGCCTCGCGAATGCGCGTGAGGGTGCGGCTCATGGCAGCGGGGCTCAAATTCATCCGCCGCGCGGCGCCGACCACACTGCCCTCGTCGAGCAAGGCGTCGAGGGCGACCAGCAGGTTCATGTCCGGTAGTTGCATGCCAAGCACTCGTGGTCGGTGGAGAGTGAATTGCGTGCAATCGTAGCAGGATTAAAACCGGCGGTTCAGCGCTGCATGCCCCAGCGTTTGACGGTAAGCCGTTCGAAGGTGTCGAACACCAGGTTTTCCACGAGCAGGCCGATGAGGATCACCACGGCCAGCCCGGCAAAGACTTTGTCGGTGTACAGCTCGTTGCGGTTCTGGAAGATGTACCAGCCCAGCCCGCCTTTGCCGCTGGTGGCGCCGAACACCAGTTCGGCGGCGATCAGTGTGCGCCAGGCGAATGCCCAGCCGATTTTCAGGCCGGCGAGAATCGACGGCAGCGCCGCGGGAATCAGGATGAACAGCACAAAACGCATGCCCTTGAGGCCATAGTTGCGGCCCGCCATGCGCAGGGTTTCGGACACGCCGAGGAACCCCGAATAGGTGTTCAGGGCCAAGGCCCATAACACCGAATGCACCAGCACAAAGATCAGGCTGTTCTGGCCCAGGCCAAACCACAGCAGGGCCAGCGGCAGCAGCGCAATGGCCGGCAACGGGTTGAACATTGAGGTCAGCGTGCTGAGCAGGTCGCGGCCAAGCTGGGTCGAGACCGCCAATGTGGTCAGCGCAAACGCCAACACGATGCCGATCAGGTAGCCCTTGATCAACACCGCCAGCGAGATGCTGACCTTGCTGAGCAATTCGCCGCTGAGCAAGCCGTCGAACAGCGCCTGGGCCGTCTGCAAGAAGCTTGGCAGCAGCAGGTCGTTGTTCTGATACCGCGCGACGGCTTCCCACAGGACAGCGAGCACGATCAGGATCAGGCCCTTGCGCAGCCAGCCTTGTTGCCACAGGCGTTGGCGCAGCGGCAACTCGCGCTCCACCGGCACGCTGACCAGTGGCTCTAGGGTAATTTCGTATTCCTGGCGCATGGGTGGCCCTCAGTAAGCAATGCGGATATCGGCAAAACCCAGCTCTCGTTCGGCCTCGGGCGCTTCATCGAACAGCAGCCGATGAATGCGCCGCGCCGACGCCTGGAACTCCACACCGCCGAGGCTATGCAGGTCGTATTGATGGCTGTGGATTTCTGCACGCACGCGCCCAGGGTGCGGCGAGAGCAACAGGATGCGATTGCCCACCACCAGCGCCTCTTCGATGGAGTGGGTAACGAATAACAGGGTGAATCGCACCTCTTCCCAGAGCAGCAGCAACTCTTCCTGCATCTTGCGTCGGGTCAACGCATCGAGGGCGGCGAAGGGTTCGTCCATCAGCAGGATTTTTGGCTGCATGGCCAAGGCGCGAGCGATAGCGACGCGGGCTTTCATGCCGCCGGACAAGGTGTGCGGGTAAGCGTCGGCGAACGCGCTCAGGCCCACTTTGTCTAGGTAGTGCAGCGCGCGTTCTTCGGCTTCGCGGCGCTTGAGGGTTTTCGATGCCAGCAGCGGGAACATCACGTTTTGTTTGACGGTTTTCCACGGCGGCAACTGGTCGAATTCCTGAAACACCACAATCCGGTCCGGGCCGGGCTGTTCGACTTTTTGCCCCAACAAGCGGATCTCGCCTTCGCAGGGTTTGATAAACCCGGCAATGGACTTGAGCAGCGTGGATTTGCCGCAACCCGAAGGGCCGAGCAGCACGTAACGGTCGGCGGGGTCGATCTCGAAGCTGACTTGGTGGGTGGCCCGCACCACGCGCTCGGGTGTGCGGTATTCAAGGCTGACGTTATCCACCGCCAGCAACGGGCCGACGGTATTGAGGTTGCTGGCCACGTGGCCTTGCAGGGGCGCGTTCATTTCATCTTCTCGTGCCGGGAAATCAGAAAGGCGCATCGCCCTGGATGGTGGTGCGAAACAGCTTGCGGCGCAGATGGCTCGGGCAACCGGCGGCCAGGTGGATCAGCGAGCGGTTGTCCCAGAACACCAGGTCGTGGGGCTGCCACTGATGACGATAGATGTTGTGCGGCAACACGCTGTGGGCGTAGAGCTGGGCCAGCAGGTCGCGGCTTTCGTCGTCGGGCAGGCCGACGATGCGGGTGGTGAAGCCTTCGCTGACGAACAGGGCTTTGCGGCCGTTTTCCGGGTGTGTGCGCACAATCGGGTGCACCACCTCGGCGACCTGGGCCAGTTGTTCAGGCGTGAGCGTGGGCCGCCAGTTGCCTTCGAATTTGGTCTCGCTGTAGCGCGCCGTGTAGGAATGCGCGGCGCTGCGGCCTTCGACGGCGTTGCGCAGGTGCTCGGGGAGTTGGTCCCAGGCTTTGTGCATGTCGGCGAACAGGGTGTCACCACCTTCAGAAGGCAGCTCCTGGGCATGCAGCATCGAGCCCAGACTTGGCAGTTCTTTGTAAGACAGGTCGGAGTGCCAGAATTTGCCGGCGTCACCCAGGCCAATGGATTGGCCGTTTTCGATGATGTTGGAGACGATCAGGATTTCCGGGTGGTTGGCCAGCAGGAACTGTTTGAGCACGTGGATTTGCAGCACGCCGAATCGGCGGCTGAAGGCAATTTGTTGTTCGGGGGTAATTCGCTGGTCGCGGAATACCACGACGTGGTGGTCCAGGTGCGCGCGATGAATGCGCGCGAAGTCGTCGTCGCTGACCGGGCGGGAGAGGTCCAGGCCGATGACTTCGGCGCCGACACTGCCGGGGAGTGGGCGAACCTCGAAGGTTTGGGGGGTTGCGGTCGCTGTTGGAACAGTAGAGGTGGCGGACATGAGGTCACTCCCGGTCGGACAGGGGAATGACTTTATAGATATAAGAACGGGCGCTTAAATACCGTTAGTGAATATCGATATGCATTAGGGTTGGGATTCGAGGTGAGGCTGATGGCGCTATCGCAGGCAAGCCAGCTCCCACATTTTTGATTGTGAACACGTTCAAATGTGGGAGCTGGCTTGCCTGCGATGAGGCCCGTACAGGCAGCGAAGATTACCGCTCGTGCAACGCCTCGGCCCGCGCCTTGATGATCGGTTTGAGCAGGTAGCTCAGGATGCTCTTCTTGCCGGTAATGATATCCACCGACGCGACCATGCCCGGAATGATCAGCAACGGCTTCTCATCGGTGCCCAAGTGGCTGCGGTCCGTGCGCAAGGTGATCATGTAGTAGGTGGTTTTCTTGTCTTCATCGGTGATGGTGTCAGCACCGATGCGTTCGAGCTTGGCCTTCAGGCCGCCGTAGATGGTGTAGTCATAGGCGGTGAATTTGACGATCGCTTCTTGCCCCGGGTGCAGGAAGGCGATGTCTTGCGGGCGGATCTTGGCTTCCACCAGCAGGGTGTCGTTGAGTGGCACGATTTCGACCATGTCGCTGCCCGGCTGGATCACGCCGCCGACGGTATTGACCAACAGTTGCTTGACGATCCCGCGCACCGGCGAGGTGACGAGGGTTCGGCTGACGCGGTCTTCAAGAGCACGGCCGGTGGATTCGGCCTTGTTCAATTCGGTGCGGGCTTCGTTGAGCTGGGTCAGCGCTTCGCTGCGGAATTTGCCACGGGTTTCGTCGATTTTGCGCTGTACTTCCTTGATCGCCGAGTCGGCGCGGGGAATCGCCAGGGTGGTGGCGTCCAGCTGACCGCGGGTTTCCATCTCGGCGCGCTTGAGGCGCAGCACTTCAACCGGCGATACCGCGCCCTGGGCCACCAGCGGCTCGGACATGTTGATTTCCTGGCGTTGCAGGGCCAACTGGCTGCGGTACTGGCTTTGCTTGGAGCTGAACTCGCGCAGTTCCTGTTGGCGCTGCACCAGTTGCTCCTGCAAGCCGCCAACTTCGTCCTTCAACTGCTGGCGGCGGCTTTCATAAAGCGAGCGTTCGTTGGCGGCCTGGCTCGGCGCCGCTTTCAGCACGTCGTCGGGGATGTTCAGCGGGCGGTCATCCACCTGCGCACTCAGGCGTTCGACCCGCAGTTGCATGGCCAGGCGCAGGGCTTCGGTTTCACCGGCGTTGGAGACGAAGCGCGTGTCATCGAGGCGAATCAACGGCGCCCCGGCTTCGACGATCTGGCCTTCCTTGACGTACAACTCGGAAACGATACCGCCTTCCAGGTTCTGGATTTTCTGCAGCTTGGACGACGGAATCGCCTTGCCGTCGCCACGGGTGACTTCGTCGATGCTGGAAAAGCCCGCCCACGTCACCAGAAACAGGAAGAACGCGATGATTGCCCAGATGGTCAGGCGGATCACTCGCGGCGCATCTTCGATCAGCGCTTTGTTGACCTCGGGCAGGGGCTGGCCCTGCAGCGAATCGGAGCCTTTGAAGTAACGGCCGATCGCGCTCTTGATGGAGTTAAGCAACACTGATCTGCCCCTTTTTCAACGCTTCCATAACCACGGCTTTGGGGCCGTCCGCGAGGATCTGGCCACGGTCGACCACCAGCAGACGATCCACCAGGGAGAGCAGTGAGGCACGGTGAGTGACCAGTACCACGGTCTTGTTTTGCACCACGGCTTGCAGGCGTTGTTTCAAGCGTTCTTCACCGGTGTTGTCCATGGCGCTGGTGGGTTCGTCCAGCAGCAGGATGGGCGGGTTGAGCAACAGGGCACGGGCCAGGGCGACGTTCTGGCGCTGGCCGCCGGACAGGTTCTGCCCACGCTCGCCGACTTGCAGTTCATACCCTTGGGGGTGCAGGCGGGCGAATTCGTGCACGCCAGCCAGTTCGGCGGCCTGCAGGACCATTTCATCTTCTACATAACGCGCACCGGAGACCAGATTGTCGCGCAGGGTACCGGCGAGCAACTGGATGTCCTGGGCGACGTAGCCGATGTTGTGGCGCAACTCGCTGACGTCGATCTGGCGCACGTCCACGCCGTCCACCAGCAAGGCACCGGAGTCGGGCTGATAGAGGCCGACGATCAGTTTGGCGAGGGAGCTTTTACCCGAGCCGCTGCGACCGATGATGCCGATTTTTTCACCTGGTTTGATCACCAGATTGATGTTTTTCAGCGCGGCGTTCTGCTGGTTCGGGTAGGTGAAGTTCAGGCCCCGGCATTCAATCGCACCTTGCAGGGTGCGGCGGCTCATGGGGCGCTCGTCGAAATTGCGCTCCTGCGGCAGCTCCATCATCTGGTCCACCGAGGTCATGGTGACCTTGGCTTGCTGGTAACGGGTGAGCAGGCCCGACAGCGACGCCAGTGGGCTCAACGCGCGGCCACTGAGCATGTAGCAGGCAATCAGGCCACCCATGCTGAGGTTGCCATCGATGATCTGGTACACGCCGAACACGATCATGATCACGCCGGCAAGTTGCTGGATGAGCAGGGTCATGTTCATCGACAGGCCCGACAGCAACTTCACGCGCAACTCAAGCCGGCTCAGGGTGCCAATGGTTTGCTCCCAACCATACTGGCGCTCGCTCTCGGCATTGTTGACCTTGACCGCATCCAGCCCGGCGAGGGTTTCGATCAGGCTCGACTGGCGCTCGGCAGCCAGGGCCATGGTGCGTTCCATGGTGGCTACCAGCGGTTTTTGCAGCGCGTAGCCAATGCCCAGGGCCAGCGGGAAGGCCAGCACCGGCACCCACACCAAGTGCCCGCCGAGGATGGCGATCACCAGGAAAATCAGCAGGGTGAACGGCAGGTCGATCAGGCTGGTGAGGGTCAGCGACGCGAGGAAATCGCGCAGGCTCTGAAACTCGTGGATGTTCTGGGCGAAGCTGCCGACCCGCGCCGGGCGGTACTTCATGGACATGCCGACGATGCGCTCAAACAGCGTGGCCGAGATGATCAGGTCGGTCTTTTTACCGGCCAGGTCGAGGCACAGGCTGCGCAAGCTTTTGAGGATCAGGTCGAACAGGTACGCGCCACAGATGCCTACTGCCAGCACCCACAGGGTAGCCGTGGCCTGGTTTGGCACGACGCGGTCGTACACGTTCATCACGAACAGCGGCGCAGCCATGGCGATGATGTTGATCAGGAAGCTGGCGGCGATGGCGTCGGTGTAGAGCCAGCGCGAGCGCTTGAGCGTATCGCGAAACCACGAACGCGCCCGGGGAATCAGGCTGCCATGGTTGACGTCGAATTTATGCTGCGGCTGGGCGAAGAAAACCTTGCCGATGTAGTCATCGGCCAACAGCTCACGTTTGATCAGCACTTCACCGCCGTCGCTTTCGCTGAGCAGGACGCGCGCTTGGTCTTCGCCTTGCCATCCCACCAGCACGGTGCTGCGCCCATCTTTGAGCAGCAGGAGCGCGGGCAAAGCAATGGTGGGAATCTGTTCGAGCTTGCGTTGCAGCAACCGCCCCTGCAGCCCGGCACGCGCGGCGGCACGCGCCAGCAGGTCGGCACTCAGCCGCTGCGAAGGCAGCGGCAGGCCGGTGGTGAGCATGGCGGCGCTGGCCGGTTTTTGATGCAGGGCACAGAGCGCAAGTAACCCGTCGAGTAACGGGTCGTCGTGCAGCGTGCGTGGATCATGACTGAGATGAACTCGACTGACTTCGGATTCCACGCGGTGCACTCTCGACTAACAGCTGGGGCTATGGGGGTGGCTCAATTCATCCCGGGCAGTTGGACTTTAGGCTTCACGTCGTTCTGCACGACGGAGGCCATGGGTGCGACGACGCCCTGGCTTTTGAGCAATTCGCCCATGGTCGCCTTGATTCGATATTGAGTAAATAACTGAATGTTCTTGATCTCTTCCAGGCGACGGGAAGCGGTGAACAATTCGTTCTCGCTGTCGAGCAAATCGAGCAGGGTACGTTGACCAAGGCCGAACTGCTGTTGGTAGGACGTGCGCACGCGGGTGCTGTGGTTCACGTATTCCTGGGCGACCGGCAACTGCGCGTTGGCGTTGTTCAGGGCGTTCCAGGCCAAACCGAGTTCTTCATTGAGTTGGCGCAGGGCGTTGTTGCGGATGTCCAGCGCCTGGCTTGCCTGGTACGACTTGGACTGCAAATCGGCCTTGTTGCTGCCACCGGCAAACAGGTTGAAGCGCATACGCACCATGGCTTCCCAACCGTTGTTGTGGCCGGCATCGCCACCGACGTTATTGTCGGCATTGGTGCCCAGCTCTGCATCAAAACGCGGGTAGAAGGTCGACTTGGCGGCGTCGTATTGGCTCTCGGCGGCGGAGATGTCCGACTCGGCCGAGCGCAGCACCGGGCTGTTGTCGAGCATTTGGCGGCGCGCTTCGTTGAAGTCAGCCGGCAGCATGGCCATGAACGGGGCCGGGCGCTCGAGCTGGTCGGGCATCTGGCCGACGGCGCTGAGGTAATTGACCTGGGAGTCGGCCAGGTTGGTCTGCTCGGTGATCAGGTTATTGCGGGCCTGGGCCAGACGCGCTTCGGCTTGATCCTGGTCGGCACCGTTGCCGACACCGCGCTGGGTGCGCAGCTTGATCTGGTCGTAGATGCGTTCGTGGTTGCGCAGGTTTTCTTCAGCCAGGCGCACGAATTCACGGCGGGTCAGCACATCCAGGTACACCTGGGCGACGGTCAACCCGGTGCGCTCGGAAGTGCCCAGCAGGGAGTAGGCGCGGGAGTTGACGTTGGCTTGTTGACGCCCGACTTCGCTGGAGGTAGCAAAACCGTCAAAAATCATCTGTTGCAGGCGCAGGCTGGACTCGCCGCGGTTGTGCGTATCCCACTGGTTGCCATTCGCGCCGGCGGCGGCGCGGGTGTTGGCATCATCGGTGCCTTCACGGCCATAACCGGCGGCCAGGTCAACCCGAGGCAGATAACCACCTTGGGCGGCGCGCAATTGGTAATCGGCGGCGATACGGCTGTTTACACCGGCTTGAATTTCGGGGTGCACATCGAGTGCCTGCTGCATGGCCTGGGGCAATGTCTGGGCTTGTACGAAGCTGGCGGCGAGGACGAACGGTATTGCCTTGAACAGATGCAGACGCATGTAAAAATTCCCCAGTACTACTTGTCGCAAATCACAGCAATTAACGTGGCTGCGTCGGAAAATGGCTACCGTAATGACCGTACGTCGGAAAGTTCAAAAAGCGGAACTGCTTCACACATGTAGGACGGTTCGCCGCATAAATATCAATGTGACATTACGGGGCCGATTGTTTAGGATGGCGGCCATAAGGTCAATAGTTTGGCATAAACTAGATAGCGAAAAATTCTAGCCAATAATTTGACGCCAATATCTTCACAGACTACGCCCCTTCCTGTCTGGCCCTCCCCCGAGCGGCCACATAGAAATCATCAGAACGGAACGCCGGAGAAATCTTTAATGAGCAGTGTTGTTGCCATCGTCAAAAGCATTGTTGGTCAAGTTTTCGTGATTTCTCCGGAAGGAACGCGCCGCCTCCTTATTGAAGGCGATCGCCTGTTCGCGGGCGACCAGGTCGACACCGGCATGTCGGGCTCTGTGAGCCTGGAGCTGGCCGACGGCCGCACGCTGGACCTGGGTCGCGATACCCAGTGGAGCGCTGATGCGCCCGACTCCACCGTCGACCTGGCCGCAGCCACCGAGCAAGCCGCACCGTCGGTTGCCGAGTTGCAGCAAGCCATCGCCGCGGGTGCCGACCCGACCACTGACCTGGAAGCCACCGCCGCGGGCCCAACCGCTGCCGGTAACGGCGCAGCGGGCGGCGGCCACAGCTTTGTCGTGCTGGACGCCACCGCTGGCCGTGTCGACCCGACGATCGGCTTCCCGACCGCCCCAATCGGCCAGACCAACGCAACGCAAACCCAGCTCGCTGGCGCCCAAAGCACCACCGACAACGGCAACCTGGCGTTGCAGGCTTCCACCCTGACCCTGGGCGCGACCCCGACCATCACCGAAGCCGGCGGCGTGCTGACCTACACCGCCACTGTGACCCAGGCGCCGAGCAGCGACTTGAGCATCACCCTGTCCAACGGCGCGGTGATCACCATCCCCGCCGGCCAATTGACCGGCACCGCCAACGTAACGCTGGCACCGAATGACAGCCCGTACATCGACGCGAACCAAATCAGCGTCAACGTCACCGGCACCGCCGGCGGCAATAACCTGGTGCTGACCACTAACCCGGCACCGGCTGTTACCCAAGTCACCGATACCCTCGACACCACGACTGTCACGCTGACGGCTGGCGGGACCGTGACTGAAGGTGGGCAGATTACTTACACCGCCACGCTGACCAATCCAGCGCAGACGCCGGTGAATGTCACTTTGAGCAATGGCTCGGTGATTACCATCAAGGCGGGTGAGTCGGTCGGCACGGTAGTTGTGGATACTCCGGCTAACGACGTTTACAACAATGGCTCGACTGTGAGCACCACCATTACCGGCGCTACTGGCGGCAACTTTGAAAACCTGGTGCCGGGCACGGCGCCTGCGGTTACCACGATTGTTGATTCGGTCGACACCACCACTGTCATGCTGACGGCTGGCGGGACCGTGACTGAAGGTGGGCAGATTACTTACACCGCTACGCTGACCAACCCAGCGCAGACGCCGGTGAATGTCACTTTGAGCAATGGCTCGGTGATTACCATCAAAGCCGGCGAATCGACTGGCACCGTCGTCGTCGATACCCCGGCGAATGACGTTTACAACAATGGTTCGACTGTCAGCACCACGATTACCGGCGCTACTGGCGGTAATTTTGAAAACCTGGTGCCGAGCACTACGCCTGCGGTCACTACGATTACGGATTCGGTTGATACCACTACCGTCACGCTGACGGCTGGCGACACGGTGACCGAAGGCGGTCAGATCACCTATACCGCGACCTTGACCAACCCAGCGCAGACCCCTGTGAATGTCACCTTGAGCAATGGCTCGGTGATTAC
>NZ_JAFCTN010000065.1:0-23224 GCF_049896045.1 Pseudomonas sp. PWP3-1b2 | reverse complement strand
CTTCTGACCGAGTACAACTTCAATACCTCCACACACTGTTGAGCTTCTCTGTGGGAGCTGGCTTGCCTGCGATGCAGACACCTCGGTACCTCAGGCAAACCGAGTTGATGCCATCGCAGGCAAGCCAGCTCCCACAACAGCCAGCGCCGCTGTAAGAGCGGAACCCTACTCAGCCGTTACCGCAACGGATATGTACCCAAAAAAACCACAACACAACTCACCCAGCCTTACGTTCTTGCGCTCGCCCCACCGAACACACTTCATCCAAAAACTTCACCACGGTCCCCATGCACGCCTGGCGCTCTTCTACATGGGGCATGTGGCTGGAGTCTTCAAACAACGCCCAGCGTACGTCAGCAATCTCATCAAGAAACGGCTTCACCACCAACGGCGTGGCCTCGTCATGGCGCCCGGAAATCACCAGTGTCGGCACGTTGACTGCCGATAAGCGGCCAATCACGTTCCAGTCTTTCAAGCTGCCGATCACGTGAAACTCGGTCGGCCCGCTCATGGCGTGGTACACCGTGGGGTCTGCGTCCACGGCGGCAAAGGTGCGTGCCACTTCTTCCGGCCACGGATTGACGCGGCACACGTGCTGGTCATAAAAAATCCGCGACGCGGCCAGGTATTCAGGGTTTTGGTAGTCGCCCGTCTCTTCGTACTTGAGCAGCGTTTCATGCACACCTTCGGGCAACAATTTGCGCAGGCGGTTGGCCTCGCTGACCCACGTGCGCATGCACGTTGGGGAGTTGGCCGGGATAAACGCGCGCAGGCCCTTGGGTTGCAGAATGGCGTGCTCGCTGCCGAGCATGCCGCCCCAGGATTGCCCGAGGATCGCGTAGTTATCACTGATGTGCAGGTGGTCCAGCAGGTTGTTCAATTCTTCAAGGAACAGGCCTACGGTCCAGAAGGATGGGGCTTTTTCCGGCAGGTGCGTGGAGCGGCCGTTGCCCAGTTGGTCGTAGTGAATCACCGCATGGCCGCTGGCGGCGACGTCCTTGAAGGCGTCGACGTAGTCATGGGTGCAACCCGGGCCGCCGTGGATGATCACCAACGGAGTACGGCCGCTGGCCAGGTCGCCGGTGACGCGGTACCAGGTCTGGTAGGCGCCAAACGCCGCATAGCCTTCGCGGATCTTTTCGATGAATTCCATTTCGTGCCCTGCTCTGAAAAAAAGGATCAGGGACACGATAATCGGCGGGGGAAATTTAGGTAACTAGCAAAACAGCTAGGTTTTACCGACGCTCAATCTTCGAGCAGGCGGTAATGGGTGGCGCGTACCACGGCCTGAACACGATTTTTGGCACCCAGTTTGTGCATCGCTGAGGCCAGGTGCAGGGTGACCACTGCCAGGGAGCGGCTCAACTGCGTGGCGATGTCGGCGGCGGTCAGGCCGTCGGCGGCCCATTTAAGGCATTCGCGCTCGCGCTTGGTCAGGTGAATATGCGGGTAGGTGCGTAGCTCTTTGCTGAACAACGGGTAGGCCGCTTCCTGCAACGCGTGGGTAATCAGGCTGAAATCAGCAAGGGTGTGCTGCGCATCCTTCAATACTGTTTGCGCCTTGCCGGTGCGCAGGCCGGTCAGGGAGGCGAAACCACCGCGCGGCAGGTGGATGGGCACGCTGACGCCGCAGGTTAATTGGCGTTCATGCAGATAAGAGGACACCGGCGCGTGGCACGGGTCGATGATCTTTTGCAGCGCAGTCTCGGCCTTTGCCTCGTAGGACCATACGAACGGCGACACCGTGCTCAGGGCCAGGTGCTGCACTGGATCGATCTGGTAAAACCCTTCGCTGCACCATAAGGCGTGCCAGTCGGTGGGGGTGTTACGCAGTTCCAGCACCGAAGGCGTGATAAGGGCGCCGTCATGGTCGATCGGCACCGGGGTGTAGTCGTACACCAGCGCATCGAAGCCCAACTGCTGGGCGAGGATATACGTATTGTCCATCTGCTCATCCAGGCTCCTGCCCGGCATGAGACGGCTATTGAAGGCAGTTAGCTTGGCCAGCATCCGTTCTGCTCCCGAATTCATTTGAATCTCGACTTGCGGCAAGTAGAATGCCACGCCCCGGCGAAGGA
The DNA here is from genome assembly GCF_049896045.1 of Pseudomonas sp. PWP3-1b2. Lineage (NCBI taxonomy): Bacteria > Pseudomonadati > Pseudomonadota > Gammaproteobacteria > Pseudomonadales > Pseudomonadaceae > Pseudomonas > Pseudomonas sp. PWP3-1b2. The sequence goes on along the minus strand of NZ_JAFCTN010000065.1, from coordinate 21,146 downwards.
CTGCCAGGCCAAACCTATAAGAAATACTAGGTTATGGACGCACGGCATCCTCGGTAGTGTTGGCCTGATAAACGGCCGCTGCCTGCCAGGCCGATACAACACAAGGAATGTATGCATGTGGCGTGAAATTGCCCCCGACCAGCAATACAACGTGACAGTCGACGGCCATAACCTCGTGGTCTACAGCTTTGGCGAGGGCGATGAGGTGCTGCTGTGTCTCAACGGCGGGCCGGGCCTGCCGTGTGACTACTTGCGCGACGCCCATGGCTGGCTCAAGGACCATAACCTGCGAGTGGTTGCATTCGACCAGCTTGGCACCGGCGCATCAGCCAGACCGACCGACGTTTCGCTGTGGGAAATCGGCCGTTATGTCGAAGAAGTCGAAACCGTGCGCCAAGCCCTGGGCCTGGGCCGCGTGCATTTGCTGGGGCATTCCTGGGGCGGCTGGCTCGGTATCGAGTACGCCATCCATTACCCCGACGCGCTGAAAAGCCTGATCCTGGAAAACACCGTCGGCGACATTCCGCACCTTTCTCAAGAACTCGAACGCCTGCGCGGCGCCCTCGGCAGCGAAACCGTGGCCATGATGCAGCGCCACGAAGCCATGGGCACGCTTGATCACCCGCAGTACCAGGCCGCCATTACCTTGCTCAACTATCGCCACGTCTGCCGCCTGGACGAGTGGCCCGCGCCGGTCAAACGTTCTCTCGATGACTGGAACATGGGCCCATACGAAACCATGCAAGGCCCCAACGAATTCCTCTACATCGGCAACCTCAAGGACTGGAACCGCCTCAAGGAGATGGCCGAGTTCAAGATGCCGATGCTGATCACCACCGGGCAGCACGACGAACTCACTCCGGCCTGCGCCCAGCGCATGAAACTGGCGACCAAGCACGCCGAACTGCACGTGTTTCCCAACAGCAGCCACATGCCATTTTATGAGGAGCCCCAAGCGTACTTCCCGGTGCTGCTGGACTTCCTCGCGCGTCACCGGGGCTGACGGATGAACCTGGCGCGTTATCGTTTTGTGCTGTCCCGGCCGCTGCAATTGCTGCCGGTGCTGTTTGGCATCAGCCTGATCACCTTTGTGCTGGTGCGCTCGATTCCCGGCGACCCGGCGCGTGCGCTGCTGGGGGCGCGCAGCACGCCGGACGCCTTGCTGAAAATCCGCGCCCAGTACGGCCTCGACCAGCCTCTGTGGCTGCAATATTTCTACTTCCTCAAGAACCTGCTCAAGGGCGATCTCGGCCAATCACTGCTTTATAAAGTCGACGCCTTGAAACTCATCGTCACCCGCATCGAGCCGACCCTGGTGTTGGTGCTCGGCAGCGTGGTGCTGGCGCTGTTGATCGCGGTGCCGCTGGCCACGGTGGCCGCGCGCAATAAAGGCGGCTGGGCGGACAATTTGATCCGCGTGTTCACCACAGTCGGCCTGGGCATGCCGGCGTTTTGGCTGGGCTTGATGCTGATTCTGTTGCTGAGTGTGCAGTGGGGCTTGTTCCCGGTGTCCGGTTACGGACGCACTGTTATCGACAAGGCCCATCACATGGTGCTGCCGTGCCTGACCATCGCGTTGGCGCTCTCGGCGGTGCTGGTGCGCAACTTGCGCGCAAGCATGTTGATGGAATTGCAGGCTGACCACGTCACCGCTGCGCGGGCGCGCGGGTTGTCGGAGGCCGCCGTGTTCCGCCGCCATGTGCTGCCCAACTCTTTGGTGCCGGCGGTCAACCTGCTGGCGGTGAATATTGGCTGGCTGATCAGCGGCACGGTGGTGATCGAAAGCCTGTTCGCCATTCCCGGCATCGGCCAGTTGCTGGTGCGCGGGATCTTCACGCGCGATTACATGGTGGTTCAAGGCGTAGCGATGGTGCTGGCCTGCGCGACCGTGGTGGTGAACTTCCTGGCTGATGTGGCAACGGTCGCCCTGGACCCGCGAGTGAAAATGCAATGAGCACGCGCCCATTGAATGCACCCTGGCGTTTGCGCCTGCGGTTTGGTTTTCGCAACGGTCGACTGACGGCAGCGTGGGGCGTTTTGATCCTCTTCGCGTGGTTCGCTCTGGCGCTGTTCGCGCCGTGGGTCGCGCCCTATGACCCCATTGCGCAGAACACCGATTTTAATTTGTTGGCGCCCAGTTTCGCCCATCCATTCGGCACCGATAACTACGGCCGGGATATTCTTTCGAGGGTGATCTGGGGCGCGCGGATTGACCTGCAATTGGCCGTGATTGGCGTGATTTTTCCGTTCATGATCGGCACCTTCGTTGGCGCCGTGTCCGGCTACATTGGCGGGCGTTTCGACAGCTTCTGCATGCGCGTGATCGACGTGATCCTGGCCTTTCCGTTTCTGGTGCTGATGCTGGCGATCATGACCATCCTCGGGCCGGGCTTGAAGAGTTTTTATATCGCCATGGCGCTGGTGGGCTGGGTCTCGTATGCGCGGCTGATCCGCTCGCAGATCCTGGTGCTCAAGGAGAGCGAATTTGCCCTGGCCGCCAAGAGCCTGGGCTTCGGCCATGGGCGCATTCTGTTCAGGCATTTGTTACCGAATGCGATGTTTGGCTCGATAGTGTTTTCCATGTCTGACGCGGTGCTGGTGCTGCTCAATGGCGCCGCCGTGAGCTACCTGGGCCTGGGCGTGCAACCGCCGACGGCCGAGTGGGGGACGATGGTCGCCGAAGGGCAAGCGTTCATCACCACTGCGTGGTGGATCTGCACCTTTCCGGGCCTGGCCATTGTGACCCTGGCCATGGGTTTCAGCCTGCTCGCCGATGGTGTCGCGCAAGTGCTGGGGGATCGCGTATGAGCCTGCTGCAAGTGCGCGACCTCAGCGTGATCGCCAATAACACCGGGCGCGATATCACCCTGGTTGACCGCGTGTCCTTCGACCTTGCCGAAGGTGAAATTCTTGGCCTGGTCGGCGAGAGCGGTTCGGGCAAGACCCTGGCGTGTCGCGGGTTGATGCGGTTGTTGCCTTCGCAGCATCTGCGGGTGCAGGGCGGTTCTGTGCACCTGGCCGGTAAAGACTTGTTGCAGTTGGATGAGGCCGGTATGCGCGCGGTGCGTGGCGGCCAACTGGGCATGATTTTCCAGAACTCCAGCAGCCACCTCGACCCCTTGATGCGCATCGGTGACCAGATCGCCGAGGGCATTCGTTTGCATCAAGGTGCGTCGAAAAAAGACGCGCGCCTGCAAGCCATTGATGTGCTGCGTCAGGTCGGCATTCCCGACCCGCAGGCGCGGGTCGACAATTACCCCCATGAGTTTTCCGGCGGCATGCGTCAACGCGCGATGATCGCTGTGGCGTTGGGCTGCAACCCTAACGTGTTGATCGCCGACGAGCCAACCACGGCGCTGGACGTGACGGTGCAGGCGCAAATCCTGCGCCTGTTGCTGGATTTGCGCGACACGCGCGGCCTGTCGATCATCATGATCACCCACGACCTCGGCGTGGTGGCGCAAACCTGTGATTCCATCGCCGTGATGTACGCCGGGCGCCTGTGCGAGCACGGCAGCAAGTACGACTTGCTCGCTCATCCGCAGCACCCGTACACCGCTGGCCTGATCGATTGCCAGCCCGCCCGCAGCAGCGGTCACGCCTTGCTGCGCACTATCCCCGGCCAACCGCCGTTGCTGGATGCGTTGCCCGCCGGCTGCCGCTTTAATCCGCGCTGCCCGCAGGTGGGTGCGCTGTGCACGCAGGTGCTGCCGGAAGGCACGCGCGTGGCTTGCCACTATCCGTTGGGAGCGCAGCCATGAGCCTGTTGCAAATCAAGGATCTGGAGGTGCGCTTTGCTGCCGCTGGCACAGGTTTTTTCGGCCTGAACAAACAGTGGGTGAGGGCGGTGAACGGCGTGTCGCTGAACCTGGCCGCAGGCGAAACCCTGGGACTGGTCGGCGAGTCCGGCAGCGGTAAAAGCACCCTGGGCCGGGCGATTCTTCACCTCAACCCCATCAGCGCCGGGCAGGTGCTGTTCGACGGCATCGACATGGCCCACGCCAGCCCCATCGACATTGCGCGGCTGCGTCACGAAACCGCGATGATATTCCAGGACCCTTACGCCGCGCTGAACCCGCGCCACACCATCGGCGAAACCCTCGCCGAAGTGCTGCGGGTGCAGCGCAAGGTCAGCGCGGAGCAAATCCCGGCGCGGGTGAACGAACTGTTCGACCTGGTGGGCCTGCGCCCCGAATTGGCCACTCGCAAACCCGGCTCCCTCAGCGGCGGCCAGTGCCAGCGCGTCGGCATCGCGCGGGCGCTGGCGGTGGAGCCGCGCTTGATCATCGCCGATGAATGCGTGGCGGCGCTGGATGTGTCGATTCAGGGCCAGATCATCAACCTGCTGCTGGAACTGCAACAGCGCATGAACCTGGCGATCCTGTTTATCGCCCACGACCTGGCCATCGTGCGCCGCCTGTGTGACCGCGTGGCGGTGATGTACCTGGGCAAGATCGTCGAAGAAGGCCCGGTGGAGGCGGTGTTTACCTCGCCGCGTCATCCGTATACGGCGGCGCTGATCGAAGCGATTCCCGAGATTGATCCGCACCGGCCTTTGCCTGCAGAACCTTTGCCCGGTGAGCCGCCGAGCCCGCTGAATTTGCCTGCTGGCTGCGCCTTTCACCCGCGTTGTCGGCATGCGCGGCCGATGTGTTCCGTGGTGTTGCCGCCTACCCATTTTCTGCACGAGCATCGGTACAGTTGCGTGCTTGAAGAACCCCTGCTTAACCCACTTCTGCCATTCATGAACAAGGAGTTATGACATGCAATCGCGCCACTTGAAGTTACTCGCCGCCGCCACGCTCACCGCGTGGTCGCTGACCGCAGGTTTGGCCCAGGCTGCCGGTGTCCTGACCATCGGCTGCCGTGAAGACAGCACCACATTCGACCCGATCAAAAGCGCGCAGAACCGCGACACCTGGGTGTTCGCCAACGTCTACGACACCCTGGTGCGCGTGGATAACCTGGGCACCAAGATGGAACCGGGCCTGGCGCAAAGCTGGGATATTTCCAAGGATGGCCTGACTTACACCTTCAAGCTGCGTGACGCGAAGTTCTCTGACGGCTCGGCGATCACTGCTGAGGATGCGGCGTTCAGCCTGTTGCGTATTCGTGACAACAAGGCCTCGCTGTGGAGTGACCCGTTCAGCTTGATCGATACTGCCAAGGCGGCTGACCCGCAAACCCTGGTGGTCACCCTGAAAACCCCGGCGGTAGCCTTCCTCTCGCAATTGGCGTCGCCGACGGTGTCTATCCTGTCGGAAAAAGCCATGACCAAAATGGGCGAAGACGCCTACTCGGAAAACCCGGTGACGTCCGGCGCGTTTACCGTTGAGGAATGGCGCAAGGGTGACCGCGTTATCCTCAAGAAGAACCCGAACTTCTGGCAGGCCAAAAACGTCAGCCTGGATGGCGTGGAGTGGGTCTCGGTGACTGACGACAACACGCGCATGCGCATGGTGCAGAACAACGAACTCGACACCGCGATTTTCGTGCCGTTTTCCCGGGTTGAAGAGCTGAAGAAAGACAAGAACGTGGTGATCCACTCCGACCCGTCGACCCGCGAAGATCACCTGCTGATCAACCACGCCCACGGCCTGCTCGCCAAGAAAGAAGTGCGCGAGGCGCTGGACATGGCCATCGACAAACAATCACTGGTCAAGACCGCCACTTACGGTCAAGGCACCGTGGCTTATTCCTACATTCCGAAGGGCTCGCTGTACCACTACGCCAACAACCTGCAACGCCCGTATGACCCGACCGCCGCGAAGAAGCTGCTGGAAGAGGCTGGCGCCAAGGACTTGAAGCTCAATTACGTGGTAAACGCCGGCAACGAAGCCGACGAGCAGATTGCGGTGATCATCAAGGATCAACTGGCCAAGGTCGGCGTGACTGCCAACCTGCAAAAGGTCGACCCGACCCAGAGCTGGCAGATGCTGGTGGACGGTGAATATGATATTTCGGTGATGTACTGGACCAACGATATTCTTGATCCGGACCAGAAAACCACCTTCGTGCTGGGCCACGACACCAACCAGAACTACATGACCCGTTACAAGAACGACAAGGTCAAGGAACTGGTGGCCGCCGCACGGATCGAGGCTGACCCGGCCAAGCGTGAGCAGATGTATGTTGAATTGCAGAAACTGGCGAAACAGGACGTGAACTGGATTGATCTGTACTACAGCCCGTACATCAACATCTCACGCAAGAACGTGAGTAACTTCCTGCAAAACCCGCTGGGGCGTTTTACCCTGGAAGAAGTGGTGAAAAACTAAGCCTGTAAACCCGGCGTGGGACAAGACCTTTGGAGAGCGGGCTTGTTGTGGCAAGCCCGCTCGCCACAACAAGCCAGCTCCCACATAAACCTGGTTTCACAGTTTGTTTCTGTGGTGTCACGGGTTACTGCGCGTCGAATGCCTGGCCGTTGATGCCAGCACTGTCCGGGCCCATGAGGTACAGGTACACGGGCATGATCTCTTCCGGCGCTGGCCTTTCCATCGGGTTTTCCCCCGGATACGCCTGCGCCCGCATGCTGGTGCGCGTGCCGCCTGGGTTGATGCTGTTGGAGCGTACCGACGCCACATCCTCCAGCTCATCGGCCAGGGTTTGCATCAAACCCTCCGTCGCAAACTTCGACACCCCATAAGCGCCCCAATACGCCCGCCCCTTGCGCCCGACGCTGCTGGAAGTGAACACCACCGACGCATCCTGGGACAGCTTCAGCAGTGGCAGCAGAGTGCTGGTGAGCATGAACATCGCGTTGACGTTGACGTGCATCACGCGCATGAAATTCTCGCCGGACAACTGCTCGATCGGCGTACGCGGGCCGATGATCGAGGCGTTGTGCAGCAGGCCGTCGAGGTGGCCGAATTCTTTTTCGATCATCGCTGCCAGCTCATCATATTGATGGGGCAGGGCGGTCTCCAGGTTGAACGGAATCACCACCGGTTGTGGGTGGCCGGCGGCTTCGATTTCGTCGTACACCTGAGCCAGGTTGGCTTCGGTCTTGCCCAGCAACAGCACGGTGGCGCCATGGGCGGCATAGGTTTTCGCCGCCGCCGCGCCAATCCCGCGACCGGCGCCGGTCACCAGGATGACCCGGTCTTTGAGCAGTTCTGGACGTGCGGAGTAATCAAACATAAATAGCCTCGACAGAATTCAAGGTGATACAGCTCTCAATATGGAATCCAATCCCTGTGGGAGCTGGCTTGCCTGCGATAGCGGTTATCCAGTCCCATCGGCAGTGGCTGACCTACCGCTATCGCAGGCAAGCCAGCTCCCACATTGACCTCGGTGTGGATGAGGTCACTGACCCATCAGCAACTGCACAGCGCGCTATCCAGCACCTTGCGCAATTCCAGCGGATGGTCCACCACCACATCGGCGCCCCAGTTGCGTGGGTTATCGTCCGGGTGAATGTAGCCGAACGTGACCGCAGCAGTGCGAGTGCCGGCGTCGCGGCCGGACTCGATGTCGCGCAGGTCGTCGCCCACGAACAGCACGCTGGCAGGGTCGAGGTTGAGCATCTTGCACGCCAGGATCAACGGCTCCGGGTCTGGCTTGCTGTTCTTCACATGGTCCGGGCAGATCAGCAGCGCCGAGCGCTCGGCCAGGCCCAACTGCTGCATGATCGGCTCGGCAAAGCGCAGCGGCTTGTTGGTGACCACGCCCCATACCAGGTTGGATTTCTCGATGTCCGCCAGCAATTGCGCCATGCCGTCGAACAGTTTGCTGTGAATCGCGCAGCCCTTGAGGTAGCGCTCGAGGAATTCCTGGCGCAGCGCTTCAAAGCCTGGGGATTCGGGGTCCATCGAGAAGGTCACGGCCACCATTGCCCGCGCGCCACCGGAGATTTCATCACGGATGTGCTGCGGGTTGATCGGTTCCAGGCCACGGTCGGCACGCATGGCCTGGCAGATGGCGATAAAGTCCGGAGCGGTGTCCAGCAGGGTGCCGTCCATATCGAAGAGAACTGCTCGCAACTTCACAGGCTTACTCCTCGCGCAGGGTTTGGATCATGTAGTTGACGTCGACGTCGCTGGCCAGCTTGTAGTGCTTGGTCAGCGGGTTGTAGGTCAGGCCGATGATGTCTTTGACGGTCAGCCCGGCCTGACGGCTCCAGGCGCCCAGTTCGCTTGGGCGGATGAATTTCTTGAAGTCGTGGGTGCCGCGCGGCAGCAACTTCATGATGTATTCAGCGCCGATGATGGCGAACAGGTAAGCCTTCGGGTTGCGGTTGATGGTGGAGAAGAACACCTGGCCGCCGGGCTTGACCATACGGAAGCAAGCGCGGATCACCGAGGACGGGTCCGGCACGTGTTCAAGCATCTCAAGGCAGGTGACCACGTCGAACTGCTCGGGCATCTCTTCAGCCAGGTCTTCGGCGGTGATCTGGCGGTATTCCACGCTCACGCCGGATTCCAGCTGATGCAGTTGCGCCACGGCCAGCGGCGCTTCGCCCATGTCGATACCCATCACGGTGGCGCCGCGCTGGGCCATGGCTTCGCTGAGGATGCCGCCGCCGCAACCGACGTCCAGCACCTTCTTGCCAGCCAGGTTGACGCGCTCGTCAATCCAGTTGACCCGCAGCGGATTGATGTCGTGCAGCGGTTTGAATTCGCTTTCACGGTCCCACCAGCGGTGGGCCAGGGCTTCGAATTTGGCGATTTCGGCGTGGTCGACGTTGCTCATGGTGAATCCTCTAAATCTGATAAATCGGTGTGTCAGCCCTGAACGTGCCCGTTCAACGCCGTCGTTAGTCGCTTTGCCCGCTGATGCGTTGGCCCCAGGCAATGGCCGTGGCGGTCAACTGTTGTTCATCCATGCGGGTCAATTGCCGGTCGTCGAGCAACTGCTTGCCGGCGACCCAAAGGTGTTTCACGCAATCGCGTCCGGTGGCGTATATAAGTTGTGAGACCGGATCGTAGATCGGTTGTTGCGCCAGCCCCGACAAATCAAAGGCGACGATGTCGGCGGCCTTGCCAACCTCCAGCGAGCCAATCTCGCTTTCCAGGCCCATGGCGCGCGCACCGTTGAGCGTAGCCATGCGCAGGGCGCGGTGGGCGTCCAGAGCGGTGGCCGAGCCAGCGACGGCCTTGGCCAGCATCGCGGCGGTGCGGGTTTCGCCCAGCAGGTCGAGGTCATTGTTGCTGGCGGCGCCGTCGGTGCCGATGGCCACATTGACCCCAGCCTGCCACAGACGCTCCACCGGGCAAAAGCCGCTGGCCAGTTTCAGGTTCGATTCCGGGCAATGAATGATGCTGGTGTTGCTTTCTACCAGCAAAGCCAGGTCATCCTCGCTGATTTGGGTCATATGAACGGCCTGGAAGCGCGGGCCCAGCAGCCCGAGTCGACCCAGGCGCGCCAATGGGCGCTCACCGGTCTGTTCGACGGCTTGTTGCACTTCAAAGGCGGTTTCGTGCACGTGCATATGGATGGACGCGTCCAGTTCTTCGGCGATCACGCGGATCTTCTCCAGGTTTTCATCGCACACGGTATAGGGCGCGTGGGGGCCGAAGGTGATCTTGATGCGCGGGTGGTGCTTGAGGTCGCCGAACAGCTCGACGCCCTGGCGGATCGCCTCATCCGGCGTGCTGGCGCCGGGGATCGGGAAGTCGAGGATCGGAATTGCGATTTGCGCGCGCATGCCGCTGTTGTGCACGCAGTCGCTGGCGACCTTGGGGTAGAAATACATGTCGCAGAAGCAGGTGATGCCGCCTTTCAACTGCTCGGCGATGGCCAGGTCAGTGCCGTCGCGCACGAAGGCTTCATCGACCCATTTGGCCTCGGCGGGCCAGATGTGTTTTTCCAGCCAGGTCATCAGCGGCAAATCATCGGCCAGACCGCGAAACAGGCTCATCGCCGCGTGACCATGGGCGTTGATCAGGCCGGGGCTGAGCAGCATGCCCGGCAGCTCGCGCACCTCGGTCGCCGCCAGCTTGAGGGCCGCAGCCCGTGGGCCGATGAAGGCGATGCGCCCATCACGAATGCCCAGGCCGTGCTCCTTGAGCACCACACCGGCAGGTTCGACAGGTACCAGCCAGGTGGGCAGCAGCAACACGTCGAGCGGGGCGGCAGTGGAGGTCATCGCAGGCTTCTTCCCGGGCAGCTATAAAAAGAAGGGCGAAGTATACCCGAGCGTCCCCGCTGGCGGATCGCTATAATCGGCGGCTTTTGTTCATGAGTGCGGGGTTAGGGATGCGCGACCGACTGTTGGCTGCAGAGAAAGTGAAGGCCATCGATTGGCGGGATGGCGCGCTGCACCTGCTCGATCAGCGTGCCTTGCCGTCCCGGGAAAGCTGGGTGGCCTGCTCCACGGTGGAGGAGGTAGCAGCAGCGATTCGCGCGATGGTGGTACGTGGCGCGCCGGCTATCGGCATCAGCGCAGCTTATGGCCTGGTGCTTGCCGCCCGCGAGCGCATCGCCGAGGGCGGTGACTGGCAGGCGGCGTGGGAAGAAGACTACGCATTGCTGGCTGATTCCCGCCCCACCGCGTCGAACCTGTTCTGGGCGCTGAAGCGTATGCGCGACCGCCTGGACCGCGTTAAAAAGCACGCCGACCCGTTGGCCGTGCTGGAAGCCGAGGCGATTGCGATCCATGAGAGTGATCGGGAGGCCAACCTGACGATGGCGCAGTTGGGCGTCGAGTTGATCCGCAAGCACCAGGGCAATGCCCAGGCGATCCTGACCCACGGCAATGCGGGCGCGCTGGCGACGGGCGGCGTGGGCACGGCCCTTGGGGTGATTCGCGCGGCGTTTCTTGAAGGCATGGTTGAGCAGGTCTACGCCAACGAAACCCGCCCGTGGCTGCAAGGTTCGCGGCTGACGGCGTGGGAGCTGGCGGGCGAGGGCATTCCGGTGACGGTGAATGCCGACTCGGCTGGCGCCCATGTCCTCAAGACCAAAGGGGTAACGTGGGTAATCGTCGGGGCCGACTGCATTGCGGCCAACGGTGATGTGATCGGTAAAATTGGCACCTATCAGCTGGCTGTGTGCGCCATGCACCATGGCGTGCGCTTTATGGTGGTGGCGCCGAGTTCGACCCTCGATCTGATGATGGCCACTGGCGATGACGTGGCCCTGGAAGAACGCGATGCGGGTGAGTTGCTGGAAGTTGCAGGCCAGCGATTTGCCGCTGATGTAAGTGCGTACAACCCGGTGTTTGATGTGACCCCGGCTGACTTGATTGATGTGATCGTGACCGAGCGGGGCATTGTGGAGCGGCCGGATACGGCTAAATTGGCCAGGTTGATGTGCCGTAAGCGCTTGCATTGAGGGCTTTGGCGCCTGGGGGATCGCTATCGCAGGCAAGCCAGCTCCCACACTAGGGTGATCGCAATTCAACATGTGGGAGCGGGCTTGCCCGCGATTGGCCTGTAAAGTCAACAAAACCCTCGGATTTGCCCTCAAAAAATAGCACCCAGCCACCTCTGAGCCCCTCTCGTCCCCCTCAAGCCTGTCATCCGTCAAATTACTAGCCTCCATGCGCATCAGGGGGATAGGTGCGTGGCGGCGATTGTGATAACATCCGGCGGTTTCCAGGGTCGCCCCGAGGGGCTGCCTGTAACGTGCAGATCCGTGTCATAACTCGTTGATTTGTCGTAAGTCGTTGTCAGGCACTCTGCCGGCAGCGGCGAGCTTCGTTCGTCCCATATGGATGTGACGAGGTTTCACCCGAAAAAGGAATCAGGCTTCTCATGGGCGAACTGGCCAAAGAAATCCTCCCGGTCAATATCGAAGACGAGCTGAAACAGTCCTACCTCGACTACGCAATGAGCGTAATTGTCGGTCGGGCACTGCCTGATGCGCGCGATGGCTTGAAGCCCGTGCACCGGCGTGTGCTGTTCGCGATGAGCGAGCTGGGTAACGACTGGAACAAGCCGTACAAGAAATCTGCCCGTGTTGTCGGTGACGTGATCGGTAAGTATCACCCTCACGGTGACACTGCGGTGTACGACACCATCGTTCGGATGGCCCAGCCGTTTTCCTTGCGCTACCTGTTGGTAGACGGCCAGGGTAACTTCGGTTCGGTCGACGGCGACAACGCTGCGGCCATGCGATACACCGAAGTGCGCATGACCAAGCTGGCGCACGAGCTGCTGGCTGACCTGCACAAAGAAACTGTGGACTGGGTGCCGAACTACGACGGCACCGAAATGATCCCGGCCGTCATGCCAACCCGTATTCCCAACCTGCTGGTCAACGGCTCCAGCGGTATCGCCGTGGGCATGGCCACCAACATCCCGCCACACAACCTCGGTGAAGTCATCGACGGTTGCCTGGCCCTCATCGACAACCCTGAGTTGACCATCGATGAGCTGATGCAATACATCCCCGGCCCGGACTTCCCGACCGCCGCGATCATCAACGGTCGCGCCGGCATCATCGAAGCCTACCGCACTGGTCGCGGCCGCATTTACATGCGTGCCCGCTCGATGATCGAAGACATCGACAAGGTCGGTGGCCGTCAGCAGATCGTCATCACCGAGCTCCCTTACCAGCTGAACAAGGCGCGTCTGATCGAAAAGATCGCCGAGCTGGTTAAAGAGAAGAAGCTGGAAGGCATCACCGAGCTGCGCGACGAGTCCGACAAAGACGGTATGCGCGTGGTGATCGAGCTGCGCCGTGGCGAAGTGCCTGAGGTGATCCTCAACAACCTCTACGCCCAGACCCAGCTGCAAAGCGTGTTTGGTATCAACGTTGTGGCACTGATCGACGGCCGCCCGCGCATCCTGAACCTCAAGGATCTGCTGGAAGCCTTCGTGCGTCACCGCCGCGAAGTGGTGACCCGCCGTACCGTGTTCGAACTGCGCAAGGCCCGCGAACGCGGCCACATCCTGGAAGGTCAGGCTGTTGCGCTGTCGAACATCGACCCGGTTATCGCCCTGATCAAAGCCTCGCCGACCCCGTCGGAAGCGAAAGAAGCGCTGATCAAGATGCCGTGGGAATCCAGCGCCGTGGTGGCGATGGTTGAACGTGCCGGCGCCGACTCGTGCCGCCCGGAGACCCTGGACCCGCAATACGGTCTGCGCGATGGCAAATACTTCCTGTCGCCGGAACAGGCCCAGGCCATCCTGGAACTGCGCCTGCACCGCCTGACCGGTCTGGAGCACGAGAAACTGCTGGCCGAGTACCAGGAGATTCTCAACCAGATCGGCGAGCTGATCCGCATCCTCAATAGCGCTGTGCGCCTGATGGAAGTGATCCGCGAAGAGCTGGAAGTGATCCGCGCCGAATACGGCGACGTGCGCCGCACTGAAATTCTCGATGCGCGCCTCGACCTGACCCTGGGTGACATGATCCCGGAAGAAGAACGTGTGGTGACCATCTCCCACGGCGGCTACGCCAAGACCCAGCCATTGGCTGCGTACCAGGCCCAGCGTCGTGGTGGTAAAGGTAAATCGGCTACTGGCGTCAAGGATGAGGACTACATCGCTCACCTGCTGGTCGCCAACAGCCACACCACCCTGCTGCTGTTCTCCAGCAAAGGCAAAGTGTACTGGCTGAAAACCTACGAAATTCCGGAAGCCTCCCGCGCTGCCCGTGGTCGTCCACTGGTCAACCTGCTGCCGCTGGACAGTGATGAATACATCACCACCATGCTGCCGGTCGACGAGTACACCGAAGGTCACTTCATCTTCATGGCGACCGCCAAAGGCACCGTGAAGAAGACCCCGCTGGAATCCTTCAGCCGTCAACGCAGCGTGGGCCTGATCGCCCTGGAGCTGGACGAAGGCGACGTACTGATCAGCGCTGCCATCACCGATGGCGAGCGTGAAGTCATGCTGTTCTCCGACGGCGGCAAAGTAACGCGCTTCAAGGAATCCGACGTGCGTGCCATGGGCCGTACCGCCCGTGGTGTGCGCGGCATGCGTCTGCCGGAAGGCCAGAAGCTGATTTCGATGCTGATCCCGGAAGAAGGCAGCCAGATCCTTACTGCTTCTGCGCGTGGCTACGGCAAACGTACCTCGATCACCGAGTTCCCGGAGTACAAGCGTGGCGGCCAGGGCGTTATTGCCATGGTCAGCAACGATCGCAACGGCCGTCTGGTCGGCGCGGTGCAGGTGCTGGATGGCGAGGAGATCATGCTGATTTCCGACCAGGGCACCCTGGTACGTACCCGAGTGGCTGAAGTGTCGAGCCTGGGCCGTAACACTCAAGGCGTGACCTTGATCAAGCTGGCCAAGGACGAAAAACTGGTCGGCCTGGAACGTGTTCAGGAACCGTCAGAAGTTGAAGGCGAGGAGCTGGAAGGTGAGGAGTTTGAAGGCGAGGTGATCGCAACGGGCGATGACAGCGTCGACGAGCCAACCCTCGATGCTGCCGCAGACGAAGAAGAACCGCAGGAATAAGCGGACACACAGGGGGCGGATGAAGATTCGCCCCCTTGTTGTTTGTCCCTTATGAAATAACGCCTCCTTTGGCTGGATGCGGTCAATGTGGGAGCTGGCTTGCCTGCGATGGCAGCGCCGCGGTATCACGGTGTTACCGAGGCGCCCCTATCGCAGGCAAGCCAGCTCCCGCAAGGGTTCGCTCCAGGAAAAGGTTGTTGCCGAACATGATTGCAGCCCCACCAGATCAGAGTGAGATTGGATGTGAGCAAGAGAGCCTATAACTTCTGTGCCGGTCCCGCGGCGCTTCCTGAAGCAGTCCTGCAGCGTGCGCAGGGTGAACTCCTCGACTGGCATGGAAAAGGCCTCTCCGTGATGGAAATGAGCCATCGCAGCGATGAGTTCGTGTCCATTGCCACCAAGGCCGAGCAGGACCTGCGCGACTTGCTGGGCATCCCGTCCAATTACAAAGTGCTGTTCCTGCAAGGCGGCGCGAGCCAGCAGTTCGCCCAGATTCCGCTGAACCTGCTGCCGGAAGACGGCACGGCTGACTATATCGATACCGGTATCTGGGGGCAGAAGGCCATTGAAGAGGCCTCCCGTTACGGCAACGTCAACGTGGCGGGCACTGCCAAGCCTTACGACTACTTCGCGATTCCGGGTCAGAACGAGTGGAAGCTGTCGAAGGGCGCCGCTTACGTTCACTACGTGGCGAACGAAACCATCGGCGGCCTGGAATTTGATTGGGTGCCACAAGTGGGCGACGTTCCGTTGGTGTGCGACATGTCCTCGGACATCCTCTCGCGCCCGATCGACGTGTCCAAATACGGCATGATCTACGCCGGTGCACAGAAGAACATCGGCCCGAGCGGCATTCTGGTCAACATCATCCGTGAAGACCTGCTCGGTCGCGCCCGTTCGCTGTGCCCGACCATGCTCAACTACAAGGTCGCGGCCGACAATGGCTCGATGTACAACACCCCGCCCGCATTCGCCTGGTATCTTTCCGGCCTGGTCTTCGAGTGGCTGAAAGAGCAGGGCGGCGTGGCTGCCATGGGCAAGCTCAACGAAGTGAAGAAGCGCACCCTGTACGACTTCATCGACGCCAGCGGCCTGTACAGCAACCCGATCAACCTCACGGATCGCTCGTGGATGAACGTGCCGTTCCGCCTGGCGGACGACCGTTTGGACAAGCCGTTCCTGGCCGGTGCCGACGAGCGCGGCCTGCTGAACCTCAAGGGCCACCGTTCGGTCGGTGGCATGCGCGCCTCCATCTACAACGCTGTCGACATCAACGCGATCAACGCGCTGATTTCCTACATGGCGGAGTTCGAAAAGGAACACGGCTAATGTCTGAGCATGAACTCAAGGCCCTGCGCGTACGCATCGACAGCCTGGACGAAAAGGTCCAGGAACTGATCAGTGAGCGCGCTCGGTGCGCCCAGGAAGTGGCACGGGTGAAGATGGCGTCCCTGGCTGAAGGCGAAGTGCCGGTTTTTTACCGGCCTGAGCGTGAGGCCCAGGTGCTCAAGCGCGTGATGGAGCGCAACCGGGGCCCGCTGGGTAACGAGGAGATGGCGCGGCTGTTCCGTGAAATCATGTCCTCGTGCCTGGCGCTGGAGCAGCCGCTGAAAGTGGCTTACCTTGGCCCGGAAGGCACGTTCACCCAAGCGGCGGCCATGAAGCATTTCGGTCACGCGGTGATCAGCAAGCCAATGGCGGCGATCGACGAAGTGTTCCGTGAAGTGGCAGCCGGTGCAGTGAATTTTGGCGTGGTACCGGTGGAAAACTCCACCGAAGGCGCGGTCAACCACACGCTGGACAGCTTCCTTGAGCACGACATGGTGATCTGCGGCGAAGTCGAGCTGCGTATTCATCACCATCTGTTGGTGGGCGAAAGCACCAAGACCGACAGCATCAGCCGCATCTACTCCCACGCTCAGTCCCTGGCCCAGTGCCGCAAGTGGCTGGACGCGCATTACCCGAATGTGGAGCGCGTGGCGGTGTCCAGCAACGCCGAGGCCGCCAAGCGGGTCAAGGGTGAGTGGAATTCGGCGGCGATTGCCGGTGATATGGCAGCGGGCCTGTACGGCCTGACGCGCCTGGCCGAGAAAATCGAGGACCGCCCGGACAACTCCACGCGTTTCTTGATGATCGGCAGCCAGGAAGTGCCGCCGACCGGCGACGACAAGACCTCGATCATTGTTTCCATGAGCAACAAGCCCGGCGCGCTGCATGAGCTGCTGGTGCCGTTCCACGATAACGGGATAGACCTGACGCGAATCGAAACGCGCCCTTCGCGCAGCGGTAAATGGACCTATGTGTTCTTTATCGACTTCATCGGCCATCACCGCGACCCGCTGGTTAAAGGTGTGCTGGAGCAAATCAGTCAGGAAGCCGTGGCACTTAAAGTGCTGGGCTCTTACCCGAAAGCGGTTTTGTGAGGCTTTAACATGAGTGGCAACTTCCTCGCCCTGGCTCAGCCGGGCGTGCAACAACTGTCGCCTTACGTTCCAGGTAAGCCTGTGGATGAACTGGCGCGCGAGTTGAACCTGGACCCGAAGCACATCGTCAAGCTGGCCAGCAACGAAAATCCGTTGGGCCCGAGCCCGAAGGTGTTGGCGGCGATTCGTGAAGAGTTGGCCGAGTTGACGCGTTACCCGGACGGCAACGGTTTTGCCCTCAAGTCCCTGCTGGCAGAAAAATGCCGCGTTGAGCTGAACCAGGTCACCCTGGGTAATGGTTCCAACGACATTCTTGAGCTGGTCGGCCGTGCTTACCTGGCGCCGGGCCTGAATGCGGTGTTCAGCGAGCACGCGTTCGCTGTCTATCCCATCGTCACTCTGGCAGTCGGCGCTGATGCGCACGTTGTTCCTGCCAGGGAGTGGGGTCATGACTTGCCGGCCATGCTGGCGGCCATCGACGCGCAAACCCGCGTGGTGTTTATTGCCAACCCGAACAACCCGACCGGCACCTGGTTCGACGCCCAGGCGCTGAACGACTTCCTGCAGGATGTGCCGGAGCATGTGCTGGTGGTGCTGGATGAGGCCTACATCGAGTACGCCGAAGGCAGCGATCTGCCGGACGGCCTGGACTTCCTCGCGGCCTACCCGAACCTGCTGGTATCGCGCACATTCTCCAAGGCGTATGGCCTGGCGTCGTTGCGGGTTGGCTACGGCTTGTCCAGCGCAGTAGTGGCCGATGTGCTGAACCGCGTTCGTCAACCGTTCAACGTCAACAGCCTTGCCTTGGCGGCGGCGTGCGCGGCGGTACAGGATGCCGAATACCTGGAAGAAGGTCGTCGCATCAACGAAACCGGCATGTTGCAACTGCAGGAAGGTTTCCGTGAATTGGGCCTGGGCTGGATTCCGTCCAGGGGCAACTTCATCTGTGTCGACCTCGGCCAAGAGGCGGCTCCGGTTTTCCAGGGCCTGCTGCACGAAGGTGTAATTGTGCGTCCGACCGCCAACTATGGCATGCCGAACCACCTGCGCATCACTATCGGTCTGCCGGCTGAAAACGCCCGCTTCCTGGAGGCGCTGGCCAAGGTTCTGGCTCGTGGTTGATGTCACTGCATTGCAACCTGCTGTGCCTATGATCGGTCGCCTGGTGGTGGTGGGTCTGGGGTTGATCGGCGGCTCCTTCGCCAAAGGCCTGCGTGAAAGTGGGCTGTGTGGCGAAGTGGTCGGTGTGGACCTGGACCCGCAATCGCGCCAATTGGCGGTTGAGTTGGGGGTGGTGGATCGCTGTGAGGCAGACCTGGCGCTCGCGTGCCAGGGCGCTGATGTGATCCAGTTGGCGGTGCCGATCCTGGCCATGGAGAAATTGCTCGGGTTGTTGGCGGGCATGGACCTTGGCCAGGCGATTCTGACGGACGTCGGTAGCGCGAAGGGCAACGTGGTGCGTGCGGCGCAATTGGCGTTTGGCGGTATGCCGGCGCGTTTTGTGCCCGGCCACCCAATCGCGGGCTCCGAGCAGAGCGGGGTCGAAGCGTCGAATGCGCAACTGTTCCGTCGCCATAAAGTGATTTTGACGCCGCTCGAACAAACGGACCCCTCAGCATTGGCCGTGGTGGATCGTCTTTGGCGCGAGCTGGGGGCGGATGTGGAGCATATGCAGGTGGAGCGCCACGATGAAGTGCTGGCGGCGACCAGCCATTTGCCGCACCTGCTGGCCTTTGGTCTGGTGGATTCCCTGGCCAAGCGCAACGAGAACCTCGATATCTTCCGTTACGCCGCTGGTGGCTTTCGCGATTTCACGCGGATTGCCGGCAGCGACCCGGTGATGTGGCACGACATCTTCCTCGCCAATCGTGAGGCCGTGTTGCGCACCCTGGACACCTTCCGTAGCGACCTCGACGCCTTGCGCGACGCAGTCGATGCCGGCGATGGCCATCAATTATTGGGCGTGTTCACCCGTGCGCGGGTGGCGCGTGAACATTTCAGCAAGATCCTGGCTCGCCGGGCCTATATGGAAACCGCAGTGAGCGCTGATGACCTGACGTTCCTCGCCAACCCCGGCGGCCGCTTGAGCGGACGTATCCGGGTGCCGGGCGACAAGTCGATCTCTCATCGTTCGATCATGCTGGGCTCGTTGGCCGAAGGCATCACCGAGGTCGAAGGTTTTCTGGAGGGCGAAGATGCCCTGGCGACCTTGCAGGCGTTTCGCGACATGGGCGTGGTGATTGAAGGCCCGCACCATGGGCGCGTCACCATTCATGGCGTGGGCTTGCACGGCTTGAAGCCAGCGCCGGGGCCGATCTACCTGGGTAATTCCGGTACGTCGATGCGCCTGTTGTCCGGCCTGCTGGCGGCACAACGTTTTGACAGCGTGCTGACTGGCGACGCGTCTCTATCCAAGCGCCCGATGAACCGCGTGGCCGTGCCGCTGCGGGAAATGGGCGCTGTGATCGAAACCGCGCCGGACGGGCGTCCACCGCTGACCATTCGGGGCGGGCAAGCGCTCAAGGGTCTTGCCTATTCGATGCCAATGGCGAGCGCGCAGGTTAAATCCTGCCTGTTGCTGGCGGGTTTGTATGCCGAGGGCAAGACATCGGTGACCGAGCCTGCGCCGACCCGTGACCATACCGAGCGCATGTTGCGCGGCTTTGGTTATCCGGTCGCCGTGGAGGGCGCGACGGCGTCGGTGGAGTCTGGCCACGCGCTGGCGGCGGCCCATATCGAAGTGCCGGGGGATATTTCGTCTTCAGCGTTTTTTCTGGTGGCGGCATCGATTGCCGAGGGCTCCGAGCTGTTGCTGGAGCATGTCGGCATTAACCCGACACGCACCGGTGTCATCGATATTCTGCGGCTGATGGGCGCGGACATTACCCTGGAGCATCAGCGCGAAGTGGGCGGTGAGCCTGTCGCGGACGTGCGGGTGCGTGCGGCGAGGCTTAAGGGAATCGAGATTCCCGAGGCGTTGGTGCCACGGGCTATTGACGAGTTTCCGGTGCTGTTCGTTGCCGCTGCGTGTGCCGAGGGGCGAACCGTGCTGCGGGGCGCGCAAGAGCTGCGGGTCAAGGAGTCTGACCGCATTCAGGTCATGGCCGATGGTCTGTTGGCGCTGGGCGTGAAGTGTGAACCGACAGCCGATGGGATTATCATTGACGGTGGCCTGATCGGCGGCGGCGAGGTGCATGCCAGCGGCGATCACCGGATTGCCATGGCGTTCAGCGTGGCTTCCCTGCGGGCGACGGCGCCGATTCGTATCCGTGATTGCGCCAATGTTGCTACATCTTTTCCGAATTTTCTTACACTGTGTGCCCACGTTGGCATCCGTGTTGCCCAAGAGGCTCAATTGTGAATATCAAAGCACCGGTGATTACCATCGACGGGCCAAGCGGCTCGGGCAAAGGCACGATCGCCGGCATTCTGGCCAAGCGCCTTGGCTGGTGCCTGCTCGACTCCGGCGCGCTGTATCGCCTGCTGGCATTTGCCGCACGCAACCATGGCGTCGACCTGACCAATGAAGAATCCCTGAAGCTGCTGGCGGCGCACCTTGATGTGCAGTTCGTCGGGGCGACGGAAGGTCATCCCCAACGCATCATTCTCGAAGGTGACGACGTGACCGATGACCTGCGCAATGAGCAAGTCGGTTCCTGGGCCTCCCAGGTCGCCGCGCTGCCGGCCGTGCGTGACGCATTGCTGCAGCGCCAGCGAGCGTTTCAGGAGCCGCCGGGCCTGGTGGCTGATGGCCGCGATATGGGCACGGTGGTGTTTCCGGAAGCGCCGCTGAAGATTTTCCTGACCGCCAGCGCCGAGGAGCGTGCTCGCCGCCGTTACTTGCAGTTGAAGGGCAAAGTCGATGGTGTTAGTCTGTCGAGTCTGCTAGATGAGATCCGTGCACGCGATGAGCGTGATACCCAGCGTGCGGTAGCCCCGCTCAAGCCGGCGGCTGACGCCATACAGCTGGATTCCACGGAGTTGTCCATCGAGCAGGTGCTGGAACGCATTCTGAGTGAAATCGCCATTCGCGATATCGCCGGGTGACAAAGAAGGCTGCAGGGGACCAGTCATAGTCCTGTAGTGCTTCTTTTAATTGAAACTGACCCACACCGTCTGGGGTGTGGAGATGGGCGGATTCTTCGCCCTTATCAACAGGAATTAAAATGAGCGAAAGCTTTGCGGAACTCTTTGAAGAAAGCCTAAAAACCCTGAACCTTCAGGCTGGCTCCATCATCACCGGTGTTATCGTTGATATCGATTACCAAGCTCGCTGGGTAACCGTTCACGCTGGTCTGAAGTCTGAAGCTCTGATCCCGCTGGAACAGTTCTACAACGATGCTGGTGACCTGACTAAGATCGGAAGAGC
>NZ_JAFCTN010000064.1:0-23515 GCF_049896045.1 Pseudomonas sp. PWP3-1b2 | reverse complement strand
GAACTCAGTAGTGAAACGATGCATCGCCGATGGTAGTGTGGGGTTTCCCCATGTGAGAGTAGGTCATCGTCAAGATTGAATTCCGAAACCCCTGTCTGCTAGCGCAGACAGGGGTTTTGTCGTTTAGGAGCCTGTGTAATATAAAAGCGCTCTACGCGTTCCCATGAGGTACGCGCGTTCAATTGCCCCATCGATCAGCCCACCCACGGGCAATGGAGTGCAGGAAAGCACCAGGCACCCAGATTTCAAGCGATCGCTCTCCGCCTTGCGCCAGGTCCGCCGCATCGGCAGTGCCGCCGATCGGTTTCCTACGTAAAAAGAGGACGCATCTCACAAATTCCTAAGTTTTGTCGAAGTTCGGCCGAAAGCCTGATGAGCCTTGCGTGCACTGAAATAGAGCGGCTGAAAGTTCGCCTATCGCGTTACATGGAATGTTCCACTCGGCACGCTCACCCCCCTTTGGCAAAAGAAGTCGATGAAATGAATCTCAAGTTCAGTCATAAAATTCTGTTGGCCGCGTCAGGCGTCGTGGTTTTAGCCTTCGCGTTATTCACGCTCTACAACGACTACCTGCAGCGCAGCACCATCAAGCAAAACATCGAGTCGTCTGTTCAGCAGTCCGGTGAACTGACCGCCAGCAGCGTGCAGAACTGGCTCAGTGGCCGCATTCTGGTCCTTGAAAGCCTGGCGCAAAACATGGCTCATCAAGGCAGCAGCGCGGACTTGCCGGGGTTAGTCGATCAACCGGCCCTCACGTCGAACTTTCAGTTCACTTATGTCGGGCAAACCAATGGCGTGTTCACCCAGCGCCCTGACGCCAAGATGCCGGCCGATTACGATCCGCGCCAGCGGCCTTGGTATAAACAAGCTGTAGCCGCCGATAAAACCATGCTCACTCCGCCGTACATGGCGGCCGTGGGTGGGCAGATCGTAACCATCGCCCTGCCGGTTAAAAAGAATGGCGAATTGCTGGGTGTAGTCGGTGGCGACTTGAGCTTGCAAACCCTGGTAAAGATCATCAACGCAGTGGATTTCGGCGGCATCGGCCATGCGTTTCTGGTCAGCGCGGACGGGCAGGTTATCGTCAGTCCTGATGAGGACCAGGTGATGAAAAACCTCAAGGACATCTACCCAGGCGCCAATGTTCGTATCGAGAAGGTCAGCCAGGACGTCGTCCTCAATGGTAAGGACCGTATCCTGTCGTTCACCCCGGTCAGCGGTTTGCCGGGTGCAGACTGGTACATCGGTCTGTCGATCGACAAAGACAAGGCCTACGCACAGCTCGGCAAATTCCGAACTTCTGCGTTGATCGCCATGCTGATCGCAGTCGTGGCAATTGCAGTGCTCTTGAGCCTGCTGATTCAAGTATTACTGCGCCCGCTGAACGCGATGGGTGTGGCCATGCAGGATATTGCCCAGGGCGAAGGTGATTTGACCCGCCGCCTGGACGTGACCAGCAAAGATGAGTTCGGCGAAGTAGGCAGTGCTTTCAACCAGTTCGTTGAACGCATCCACGCCTCCATTTCCGAGGTGTCTTCGGCGACTCGCCAGGTGCACGACCTCTCCCAGCGCGTCATGGCATCCTCTAATGCCTCGATCATCGGCTCGGACGAGCAAAGTGCGCGCACCAACAGCGTGGCTGCGGCGATCAACGAGTTGGGTGCTGCGACTCAGGAAATCGCGCGCAATGCCGCTGATGCATCGCAGCACGCCAGTGGTGCCAGTGAGCAAGCAGACGATGGGCGCAAGGTGGTGGAGCAAACCATCCTGGCGATGTCGGAGTTGTCGCAGAAAATCAGCTTGTCATGCACGCAGATCGAAACCCTCAACGCGAGTACCGACAACATCGGCCACATCCTCGATGTGATCAAAGGCATCTCCCAGCAAACCAACCTGTTGGCACTTAACGCAGCGATCGAAGCTGCGCGTGCCGGGGAAGCTGGACGTGGCTTTGCCGTGGTCGCCGATGAGGTGCGTAACCTGGCTCACCGTACCCAGGAATCGGCTGAAGAAATCCACAAAATGATCACCTCGTTGCAAGTGGGTTCACGTGAAGCCGTGACCACCATGAACGCCAGCCAGGCCTCCAGTGAGCAAAGCGTTGAAGTCGCCAACCAGGCCGGTGAGCGACTGGTCAGCGTGACGCAGCGTATCGTCGAGATCGACGGCATGAACCAGTCGGTCGCTGCCGCCACTGAGGAACAAACCGCAGTGGTTGAAACCCTCAATGTCGACATCAACCAGATCAACCTGCTGAACCAGCAAGGTGTGGTTAACCTTAACGAAACACTCAAAGACTGTGATGCGCTGTCCCAGCAAGCCAGCCGACTGAAGCAATTGGTCGACAGCTTCAAAATCTGATCCGGGATGCAGGAGCGAGGCCCCTCGCTCCTGCTGATCAGCCGAACATCTGGCGCACATTCTCCAGTGCACTGTCGATGAAGGCCTGTGCAAACCGTTCAAACTCTGCCTGGGTTGAATCGACCGGTTCGCCGATAAGGGTCCAGGTCACCCGCGAGCGCCCCGCGCCAAGTGCTTGCACGTTCATTGCGGCCCACAGCCGAGCGATACTCAGCGTGTTGTAGAGCGTTGTCCATGTCATGCACATGGCTTCGTCGTCCCGGCTGTTGAGCTGCTCCACCACGCAGTGCCCATCGTGAAAAAATTTCGTGCGCAACGCGCCTACGCCCGTGCCGGTCATTTCGATGTGGGACAGGGCGGGAATGAAAGCATCGAAGCCTGCGAAATGGCCTACCACACGCCACAGGCGGGCTGCCTCGCACGCGACTTCCACAGACGCCACCACCGGCGTGCCGCGCGGGTTGCGGATTAATGTATCGGGTTGCAGCTCTTTCATAAGGTGTCCTGAAGCGGGTCAGAGAAAGCCAATGGCTTTGAGGTGGTCGCAGCCCCTGCGCAACAACGCCGGGCTCTTTTGCGGGTACTGCTCGCCCATTGCTTCCACGCCAGCCCGCGCGTTGTCGTGACAGATCATGGAGGTGTCGCTGATGTCTTCTGTGAGGTCATCGAGATAGAAGCCGAGCACGCCAAACAGCGCGTTATCGCCACCTACCGTTCGCAGTGCCTTTTGCCAATGTGCAACGCTGACCCGCTCGAAGCGGTGGCCGGCATGGCTGAATGCATCGAGGTAGTGTTCCCAGCTCAAAGGCTGCGGGTTGTGCAGGTTGAAGACGTTTCGACCGACCGCAAATTGGCCACAGTGAAAGCCAATAAAGCGTGCAAAAAAATCCACCGGCATCAGGTCGAAATTCACTGCCAGACGCGGCACCTGGCCCAGTTGCAACGAGCCCTTGAGCATCAACATCAGGCGGTTGTTGTGCGGCTGGCAGACACCGCTGCGGCTATCGAACGTGATATTTCCGGGGCGATGGATATTGACCCAGGCGCCTCGTTCGATCGCCCGTCCCAGCAGCCGCTCGGCGACCCACTTGGAGAGGTTGTACCCATTCCTGATATACAGCGGCAGCGTGGCCGCAGCGGATGCTTCAAGAATATTTCCCCCGGCATCGATGCGGCTGCAGGCCGACAGTGTCGAGATGAAATTGAAGACTTTCTTGCAATGGGTTTCACACAAACGCAGGCACTCAAGCACCGGCTCGACGTTGTCCCTGGCGAGGGAGGCGTAATCCATTACATGGTTGACCCGCGCTGCGTTGTGCACCAACACACCGTGGCTGCGAGCGAGGTGGTCATACACATCGCAGGTGAGACCCAGCCGCGGCAAGCTGATGTCGGCGGCGTAAACCTGCACGCGGCTGAGGTCCAGATACTCCAGGCGATATTCCTGTAACGCCTGGGTAAACCGCGCCATCGCTGAGTGCCCCGGCCGTTCGCGCACCAGGCACGTCACTTGCTGCGCGCCGCCGGCCAGGAGAGCCTCGACGATGTGCACTCCCACAAAGCTGTTGGCGCCGGTGACAATCACTCTGCCCGGGTCGCCAGCGCGGGCCTCATGCAGCATGTCGAGATTCAGCGGCTGCGTTGCGTCGTGCTCCATTCGGGCTGACGGCATGTCGGGCAGGGCACCGTCTTCCATCAGCACGCAGAGCGTACGAATCGTCGGCACCTCGAAAAAACGGCTCAAGGGCAGGCTGCGCCCAAATTGCTCGCGCACACGCAACAACAAGGTCGACAGCAGAATGGAGTGGCCCCCCAAATTGAAAAAACTGTCATCGATGCCAAGGTCCACGTCCGGCAGCCCCAGCAACTCGCCCCACAGCCTCACCACTTGCGTCTGTAACGGCGTCAGCGCAGCGCTGGAGGCGATGCCGGGCGTGGCGCGCGCGGGTATCGCCAGCAAGGCCCGGCGGTCGACCTTGCCGTTGTGGGTAAGCGGCATACAGGGCAGCTCGGTCCAGCCCTGCGGGTGCATGTAAGTGGGCAACCACTGTTGGGCGTGCACCTGCAAACCTGCAAGCGTGGCGCCCGGTTCGGGCTGGGCGACAAAGCTCAGAACCCGGCGATCATCATCGACCACCACGGCCACCTGGCGAAATAAACGACTGCTGCGCAGGCACTTCTCGATTTCCTGGGGCTCGACTCGAAAGCCTCGGATCTTCACCTGTTCATCCCGTCGGCCGCCCAACTCGATGCCGTCCGGCGTCCACCTCGCCAGGTCCCCGCTGCGATAAGCCTGCACCCGCTGGCCGCCCGGCAGCATCAGCTCAACGAAAGGATTATCAAACGGCTGCGGCGCGTTCACATACCCCAGGCTGACACCGGGGCCGACGATGTACAGATCGCCCATCACCTGTTCATCCACCGGTTGCATGTCGTCGTCGAGGATCAACACCTGGCTGTTGGCAATGGGACGGCCCACGTTGCGATTACTGTCACCCCGCTGCACCGTTCGGTGGGTGATCAGCACCGTCGTTTCGGTAGGCCCGTATAGGTTGTGCAGTTGGCACTCGCCCGCCAATCGCTCGATCACATACGGCTCACAGGCGTCCCCGCCGGTCAGCAGGTGAGCCAGGCCCAAAGGCTGATCCAGTGGCAGGATACTGAGCAGTGCCGGCGGCAAAAACGCATGGCTCACACGCCGTTGGCGAATCAGCTCGACCAGTTGCCGAGGGTCGCGGCGCTGGTCTTCGCTGGGGACGATCAACTCGGCACCGGCGATCAGCGCAGGGAAGATATCGATCAGTGACGAGTCGAAACTCACTGGCGAAAATTGCAGCACGCGGCTCTGTTCGTTCAGCGCCATGCAGTCGCCGGCCCACGCTGCGAAATGAGCCAGATTGCCCTGGCTGAGCAGAACGCCTTTGGGCTCGCCCGTGGTGCCTGAGGTGAACAGCGCCAGGCACGGGGCGTCGCTTTCAGGGCGATGCTGCATCAACGGCGTATCCGTGTTCTCGGGCTCCACAGCGCCGACATTCAGCGTAACGAACTGGTCGCGCAAAGGGTGCCGCCCATCATCCAGCAACACGCTGGCGCCGATGCTTGCCATCAGGGTTCGCTGGCGCTGTGGCGGGTGATCCGGCGCCAGCGGCAAGTACACCGCGCCGCACCCCAGCACGGCGAGAATGCTGGCGTACAAATCAATGGATTTTTCCAGGCACACGCCGACCACCGGCGGCGCCTCAATGCTCTCCAGCAAAGGCCGCAGACGCATCCCGATAGACTGGGCTCGAACCTGCAACTGACGGTAAGTGACTACGCGTCCCGCAATGTTCAACGCCGGCCGTCCAGCGAAGGTCTGAAGGCTGGCCTGTAGCCGTTCGATGACAGGAACCTGGGCAGCCTGTAACAGGGCGGGCTGCGCGGTGTGGTTGAACCGATGCAGATACGCCAGTGCATCCAGCCCCTGCAAACCTTGCTCCGGCCAAGCGTTCGCGGTGGCCTCGGCGGTGAAGGCGTTGGCGTCTCGTGAGAAGCCGCTGACCAGCATGGCCACCCACTCCACCAACACACGCGTTGCCCCTCGGCACAGGTGCTGACCGTTGCCGCTGGGCTCCTCGGCAAGGTCTTGCACCGCCAGTACGCGATGGTCACGGTCGTAGCAGCGCAACTGCAAGGAAGGTAGCCCGTATTCGGACATGGGCCCGATTGCCACGCGCAGGCTTAACCGTTGGGCTTGGCCGTGAGGTGCGGACAGCGCTTGGCTGCCGTCTTCAATGAGCAGGTCGAGTGCTTCGTTTGCGCTGATGTGCCCATACGCGGCCAACGCTTGCCTGATTGCTTCAAGGGCATGGCTGGTGCCGCTCCACCCAATCGTCAGTCGCCTCATGTCGGCCTCCGCGATTCGGGTAGATAGGCGTCCAGGGCTCGGGCGACGCTGGGTGTCTGCAGCAAACCGCTGTGGTGCAAAAAACCCATGATGTTGCCCAGCAGCGGATGCTGGCGGGTGATGGGAAAATCCAGCGCCGCGACGTCGGCCTTTAATGCATCGCGAATAGCGGCGCTCACGCCAAGCTGTTCAATCAGGTGCAGATCGAAGGTTTTCTGTAGGTCGTTGGTCAGGTAGTGCCTTAAAAAAGTCGGCAGCACTTCAGCGATGCTGTCGCGGTCGGCCGGGCACGCCGCCTGCCAGTAGATGCGCACCAGGTTCGTCCAGAATTGCGCGTGGCGCCCTTCATCAAACAGGTGATCGGCCATCAAGCCGCGAATGGATGCCTTGACGCTGTCGTCCTTGGAAAACGCCGCGACGTCATGGGTGACGGTGTTTTCGGCGATGGCCACGGCAATCAACTCCACGGCATCGCGCAGGTGTGTCGGGGCCAGAGCCTGAGCCGCCGGCAGGGCGCGGCTGAGTTCGATTTGCCCAGGCAAGTCCAGCGGTTGTATGCCCGTCATCGCCACGGTTTGTTGGAGGAAGTCCAAGGCCACCAGCGCGTGGTAATCCTCATCCACCACCACGGTCATCGCGTCATAACGACAGGCCAGTGGGAAGGGCAGGCAGAAACGGTTCTTGGCAATGCGGCGGGCGGTCTTGTCGACGATCTCGGTTTCGAAGATCACCACGTCATGCAGGAATTTGTAGAAGCTTTGCACCAGCACGAAATCACGCGACGGCGAGCAGTGTTCGACAAAGGTCGCGCTCAGCACCAGAGGTTGGCGGCACACGGGGAAGATCAACCGGTCATCGTTTTCGAGCACGCGCCGTGGGCGAGTGCGAATGGTCGCACGGCGTTCCCAGTCGTCGGCAAAGGAGCGGTAGTCTGCGGCGTTCACGGTTGCACCTCTTGCAGCGAGGCGCGTACATCGTCCCAGAAGCGGATACGGCTGTGTACGGTCGCGAGGGCCGCTTCATTGGCCTGGCGCTGGCGAATCGAGTCTGCGCCGATCAGGCGTCTCAGCAACTGCTCGGCGCCCGGCCCATGCTCCTGAGTGTCCAGCTCGATGTGGCGGCGCAGGTAATGGCACAAGGTCGGCGCCTTAAGGGCAATGCACGCGTTGCCGTGCAAAATGCGTTCGAACATCGACGCAATGACGCTCTCGCGGCCATGCAGGAAGGCCGCGGCGACGCAGTGGGTGTCGGCATTCAGCGCGACCTGCAAGGTGCTGTCGACAAAGCGCGCCGCGCCCGGCAACACATCGGCGATTTTCAAGGCCAGGCTGGCTTCGACACCCTCGCGCTGCAGCTCAATAAAGCGCTGGATGGGGCGAGTGTCGGCGCCTATCTCGGCCATTGCTTCCAGATACAGTTCGAAATGGCTGCAATGGCCCCTTGTGGGGTGCTCATCCGATTCTTCGCCAAGCACGATTTCATTGATCAGGCGCGCAGCATGCGGGTCGGCGGGTGGCAGCCAAGGCAGTTGGGTGCAGGTTAGATCCCGCTGCAGGCGTTTGGTCAGGCTCATAAAGTCCCAAACAGCAAACACATGGTGCTCCATGAAAAGTTGTAACTTGGTAATTGAAGTTATTTCTATAAATAACGGATGGCTGCACAACTGCAGTTTCTTTTGTTCAAGTAAGTGTTGATGCATGGTTGATGCCTATAAGTTGTTGCAACTGCTCGGAAACCAGTAAAAGGGTTAAGTCATTGAAGATTGTCCACGCCACACGCGCAGCGCTAACCGGACATGGACAGGCGCTGCCGGACGAAGTGTTGGTTCTTATGGGTGGACGATACTAATCTGATTAAACGCTTTGATGAGCGTGTGAATGTATTAGATATATTTTCGAGAAGGCATTTGTTGTAAGTAAGTTGCGAATATAAAGGTAGGAAACTTCCTGGATGTAAGCAGGCTTATATAAAACGGGGTTAAACAGGCCAGTCGAAATAACGTGGGGCCCTTGGAAAAGGGGCCCGCACCGTTTGGGGCGTGGAGAAAACTCAGTGTTCCGCTTTTTTGTCAGCGGCTTCCAGCCCATTCAGGTAAGTGGTGATCACCTCCATTCCACGCATCAGGTGGTTACGCAATGTCAGGATGCTTTCCTCGACCTTCTTCTGTGCCACCAGGCTGAGCAGTTCACGGTGATCTTCCTGGGACGTCTCGCCCAACCCCATCGCCTCAAGGTTGAACCGCAAAAAGCGCTCCTCCTCGTTCAAGCCGTGTTCCACCAGCTTGAGCAACCGCTGATTGGGCGCCTTGCCATACAGGGCCATGTGGAACAGGCGGTTGAGGCGACCAATTTCGCTGTAGTCACGCTCCCGCTCCAGGGCATTGATGAGAGCGTCAGCCTCGGCAATGTCCGCGTCGGTGAGAAACGGAATCGACAGGCGCAATGCTTCGGATTCCAGCAGCATGCGCAGGCCGTAGGTTTCGGCGGAGTTGTCTTCGATCAACGGCGCAACCACGGCGCCTTTGTGAGTCACCACATGCAGCAACGATTGAGCTTCCAGCTGGCGCAACGCTTCGCGCACCGGCATGCGACTGACGCCAAACAGGCTGGCCAGTTCTTGCTGGCGCATCGCGGTACCGCAGGGCAAGCGGCCATCAAGAATGGCATTGCGCAACGTTTCTTCAATGACAGCGCGAGCAAGGTGAGCGGGAATAGGCCCGCTGATTTTGATGCTGCTTAATGGGTTCGGCTTCTGCGTCACGGTTACGCTATCCTCCTTTCTTGAATGGAGTGTGTTTAATTGGATCCAATGCACACTAGAGAGGGGCCACACGCTTGTCAAACGCCCTAAGTTTCTGTTTGTGAGGGCTTACAAGGCGATCTTTATGCATCCCACAGAGGTCGGTTATAAACTTCGACCCTTATGAATGATTGCACTGTGCCATTGTTTTTTGTCTATCGACGCTGCACCATCCCCTGAATTTCCGTCTCTCTTCACGGACTGAACGCCTTGGCGGTAAGTTTTATTCCCTCTCGACTCCTGAGCTGGCTACTTTCAGCGATTCTGTTGGCCGGCTTGATGCCTGGCGGGCTGCATGCCGATTGGGATTTCTCCCAGATCAGCCGCAAGGCCACGGCCTTGTACGGGCCGCTGGGCGAAGGGCAGCGACGCATTGATGACTGGCAGCGCCTGCTGGCCACCCAAAAGCAGGTCAGCGAGCAAGAACAACTCAAGGTCGTGAACCTGTTTTTCAACAAACAAATGACCTATGTGGAAGACATCGACCTTTGGCACGTGGTCGACTATTGGGAGACACCCATCGAAGCGTTGTGGAAGGGGGCCGGTGACTGTGAGGACTACGCGATCGCAAAGTATTTCAGTTTGCGTCACCTGGGCGTCTCCAGCGACAAATTGCGCATTACTTACGTCAAGGCCTTGCGCCAGAATCGCGCGCACATGGTCCTGACGTACTATTCCACCCCCGAAGCGATCCCGCTGGTGCTCGACAGCTTGATGGATGAAATTCTGCCGGCAACCCGCCGTACCGACCTGGTGCCGGTGTACTCCTTCAACGCCGAGGGTTTGTACTTGCCCGGCGCCACGGGCAACAAGAAAGTCGGTGACACCAAACGCTTGTCGCGCTGGCAGGATGTGTTGAGAAAAATGCGTGCGGAAGGCTTCCCGGCCGAGCCTGCCAACTAGGAGTAACTGTTCGGATGTCTCTGTTCAAACAACTATTGATCGCAATCTGTCTGTTTCTGGTGGTCGCCTTCAGCGGCAGCTTTATGGTCAGCCTCGAAAGCTCGCGCACGCAATACGTCAACCAGCTGCGTTCCCACGCACAAGATGCGGCGACCGCGCTGGCGCTGTCGCTGACGCCGAATATCGACGACCCGGCGATGGTGGAATTACTCGTCAGCTCGATCTTCGACAGCGGCTACTACGCGAGCATTCGCGTGGTCGACCTGGCCACTGACAAAACCATCGTCGAGCGCAGCGGCATTCCCGACAGCAACGGTGTGCCCGACTGGTTCGTCAAGCTGATCGGCCTGGAGCCGGCTGGCGGCGATGCGCTGGTCAATCGCGGCTGGGAACAGGCGGCGCGCGTGGAAGTGATCAGCCATCCCATGTTCGCCCTGGCCAAACTCTGGCAGAGCGCCCTGGGCAGCCTTGGCTGGTTGCTGCTGTGCGGCGCGGTGAGTGCGGTGCTGGGCGCCTTGCTGTTGCGTCGGCAATTGAAACCGCTGGACTACATGGTCAAGCAGTCCCACGCCATTGCCCGCCGGGAATTCCTCAGCTTGCCCGACCTGCCGCGCACGCCGGAACTGCGTCGCGTGGTACAGGCCATGAACCAGATGGTCGAAAAGCTCAAGGCGCTGTTTCAGGAACAGGCCGAGCGCAGTGAAAAACTGCGCACCGAGTCCTATCAGGACAACCTCACCGGCTTGGCCAATCGCCGCTACTTCGAGATGCAACTCAACGCGCGGGTCAGCAACCCCGAAGAGACCAACTCAGGCTACCTGTTGTTGCTTCGCGTGAAAGACCTGGCTGGCCTCAACCAACGCTTGGGCGGCCAGCGCACCGACCAGCTGCTGCAAGCGGTCGGCCAGCAACTGCTGCGCCAGTGTGAGCCGTACCCGGAAACCCATAACCTCGTCACCCGTATTCGCGGCGGTGAGTTCGCGGTGCTGGCGCCGGGGCTGGTGCGCGAAGAGGCGCTGCAATTGGCGCAGAACCTCGAAAGCACCTTGCTCAGCCTGCAGGCCACCGGTGCCAGTGACGTCACACCGGTCGCATATATCGGGCTGGCGCCGTTCAACCATGGTGACGCGCCTCAGGCCTTGCTGACCCTGGCTGACCAGGCGCTGGCGCAGGCTGAAGGGCAGGGCGAGAGCAGCTGGGTGTGCCTGGACCACAGCGCCTCCGCCAGCGTTGGTGATGATCATCACGCCTGGCATACCTTGCTCGACCAGGCCCTGACCCAGCAGCGTTTCCAGCTGTACTTCCAGCCCGTGGTTGCCAGCCAGGACCCGCAGGTGGTGTTGCATTACAAAGTGTTGTCGCGCTTGCAGGACGAAGACGGCCACACCATTCCGGCCGGGCGCTTCCTGCCATGGCTGGACCGCTTCGGCTGGACGGCCCGCCTGGACCGCCTGATGCTCGAGCAAGTGCTTGAACAGATGGCCAGCCACAGCCATAGCCTGGCACTGAACCTCTCGGCCGCGACCCTGCAAGACCCGCAGGCGCTGAACAAGATTGTTGAGTTGCTGCGTCAACACAGCAATCTCGGCCCACGCCTGACCCTGGAAATTGGCGAAGAACAATTGCCCGAACAGGCGTTGCTGGAAGCCTTGACCCATCGCCTGCGCGAGCTGGGCTTCTCCCTCAGCCTCCAGCGTTTTGGTGGGCGCTTCAGCATGATCGGCAACCTGGCGCGCCTGGGCCTGGCGTACCTGAAGATCGACGGCAGCTACATCCGCGCCATCGATCAGGAAAGCGACAAGCGCCTGTTTATCGAAGCAATCCAGCGCGCGGCGCACAGCATCGACCTGCCGTTGATTGCCGAGCGCGTGGAGACCGAAGGCGAGCTGAAAGTGATTCGCGAGATGGGGATATTCGGCGTACAGGGCCAGCTGTTTGGTGAGCCTGCGCCGTGGAAATAACTCACTGACGCGGCACAAAAAAATGTGGGAGCGGGCTTGCCCGCGATAGCGGTGTATCAGCTCACTCATTCGGTGACTGACACTCCCTCATCGCGGGCAAGCCCGCTCCCACCGTTAAATTGAGATCAGATCAACCCAGTCTCTTCATCATTGATCAAGTGGCTCAACCCGCCCAACGCTTCCCGCGCGTGGGTACGGTCCATCAGCTTGGCCTGGGCCGCTGGCGGCAAGTCCGTCACGCTGATCAAACCCTTGCGGGTCAGCACCTGGATCAAGTCGTCCAGTACCCGGATCATCTCCAGGTCACTCTGCTTGAGCTGCGCCAGGCTGGTTTCCACTACCTCGTTGGCGTACCAGGCCTGAATCTCATGGTGATCGGCCGGCAGCGTTTCCGTTGATTCGGCAAAGGCCGCAGCCTCCACGCGACTCAGTGCGCCCTGTGCATCACGTTGCACGTAAAACATAAGAACCCCTCGAAAATAAGCCACACGCCATCACCAGCATAGGTCAACGGTGTGTTTATAGGCGCGAGTATGCGATGCAACCCGGCGCCAGGGCCAGCAACCTGTGGCGCAAATAAATCGGCCGCCCCTGGGGGCGGCCGGTTAATCGCGTCTTAGGCGGTGTGATCGATCTTGATGGTCGGGTCGGCGCCGCTGATCAGCGAGTTGATGCTGGTGTGCGACCAATCGTTGCCTTCCAGCTTGATCGTCACATCGGCGTTGGCCAGGCCACCGGCGGCGTTGAGCTTGCCTTCACTGCTCACTTGCAGGGTCGACACGCCGTCTACCGTGGTGATCTTCAGGTAGTTGTCGATGGTGCTGTCCGTCTCACCTTTCAACAGATCCTTAAGATCGATGCGGTCACCTTCCGACGCCTTGAAGTCTTTGATCACATCGTTACCGATGTCACCCGCTTTCCAGATGAAGGTGTCGGCACCCGCACCGCCGATCAGGATGTCGTTGCCCGGCCCACCGATCAAGGTGTCGTTACCGGTGCCGCCCAGCAGGATGTCATTGCCTTTGCCGCCATCCAGGTAGTCGTTGCCGCCCTGGCCGAACAGGATGTCATCGCCCGAACCGCCCAGCAGCGTGTCGTTGCCGTCTTTGGCGCCAGACACGTCGAAGTCAGCGTAGTGCTCGGTCACGTACTGGTGCACGTTAGAGGCGGTTACGGCCGTGACGGCCACACCGGTCTTCTGTGCAACAAACGCCTGCAACGCGTTGTAACCCTCACCGGTAACGCCACTGAAGCTCACCAGGTCGCCGAAGATGATGTCGTTGCCGTCGCCACCGTTGACGGTGTCGGCGCCTGGCAGCGTCGCTTCGGTGTGGCCGAGGATGGCGTTGGCCAAGTCCTGCGGGTCGATGTTGGTTTGCGGCTTGCCATCGCTGTCGTACGGCTTGAGGTCGCTGAGGCTGACGTCACCGTTGATGCCGATGGCTTCCACTTGCGACAACCCGCCCAGCAGCGCGAACGCGCTTTTGGCGTTGCTCAGGGTCGCCGAGTCAGTGCTGTTGCCCGTACCGCTCAGGTTGGACAACTCGAAGGTGCCGTCGCCCTGGGCGTGTACCGTACCCAGGCTCTTGTACACCCACTGATAGCCATTCCACGTCTGCAGTGCAGCCGCTCCCGACGTGTCGATGCTGAAGTAGTGAGTGTTATCCAGATACTTGGCAACCGAGTTACCCGGTGTGTAGTTGGACGTGGTCACCACATCGTCAAACTTCACGTTGCTGTACAGCGTCGGGTTGGTTTGCTCGCCGCTCTGGTAGAACGTCGGCTGGCCGTCGGTGATGAAGTAGGTCAGGTTGGTGGCGCCCGTGTTGCCAGTGGCCAGGCTGCTCTGGAAGAAGTTGGCCGTGGTCTTGAACACGTCTTCGTAGTTGGTACCGCCGCCCGACGCCATCGAATCCAGAACCGCCTTGAGCAGCGTCAGGGCGTTTGAATCGTTGAGGTTGATCGCAACCGACTTGTTCACCTGGGTATCGAAGTCTGCCAGGAAGATATTCACCGTACCCGAGGTGTTGGCGCCCAGGCTGTCTTTGAGCGAGTTGAACACCGAGGTCAGCGAAGCCTTCGCCGCGTTGATCGACGCGGTGGTCATACTGCCCGAGCTGTCCACCATGAACGCGATGTTGTAGTTCTTGCCCTGCACCACGTTCAGGCCGCCGATGTCGGCGATGACAATGTCGTTGCCGTCGGTGCCGGTGATCGCGTCGCTGCCCGAGGTACCGGTCACGGCGTTGTAGGTCGCCGGGTAGACGGTGACCGGCAACTGCGCGGTGGTGACGGCCGAGCCGCCGAGGTTCTCGGTGGAGGTCGAGGTGACCGTCAGGTTGAACTGGCCGCTGTAGTAGGTCGGCGGCTTGATGGTCAGGGTGCTCAGGTCCCAGCCGGTCACGTTGACTTCGCCCACGGCTTTGGTCGCGGTGAAGGTATGGCCGGAGGCATCGGTCAGCACGGAGCCCGCAGGTACGCCGCCGATCTTCACGCTCAGGGTTTCCGAACCGTCGGTGTCGGTCAGTGCGGTGGTGACCTTGGACAGTTTGACGGTACCGTTTTCCGCGCCTTCGTTGAGCTTGTAGCCCACGTAGTAACCGTCACCGTTGCTGCCATGCAGGTCGGACACGGTCACGCCGGCGTTGGTCAGGTCAGTGATGCCGGTGTACAGCGGCACGCCAGCGGTGCTCAGGTCCTGGGCGGCAGCGCCGTTGACCGACAGGTTGACGTCATAGCTGCCCGGGCCCGACTGGTTGGCGTGGTAAATCTCGATGCTGTAGTAGCCGCTCACGGTCGGGGTGATCGAACCGCTAAACTTGCCGCTGTTGGTGCCCCACAAGCCGCTGGCCACATCCTTGCCGCCGATGTTGATCACCAGGCTGTCATCCGCGACACCGCTGAAGGTGTAGCTCTTGCCGGCTTCCATGTACATCAGGCCGGAGATCTTCGAGCCGGCACCGGCGTTGACGTTCGCAGTGGACTCCACATTGGTCACGATGGCGCTGCTGTTCGGCGTGCCTGCGTTATCAATGGCGTTTTTCAGGTCGGCCGGTGCCGCGCCGTTACCGTTGGTGCCGATGCCGGCAACGCTGTTCCAGCTTTGCTTGAGCAAGCCGATCGAGTTGACGCTGTTATCGGCCACATTCAGGCTCGGCGCGTCGGCCACCGGGGTGATATCGACTTTCACCGTGGCGCTGGTGCCCAGGTCCTTGCCGTCAGTAGGCTGGAACTTGAACTGCGCGTAATCCGCCTGGTTGTTGCCAATGCCGCTGCCGCCATAACCGTTGGTGCCGGATTCGTTGGTGTTCGGCGTAAAGCGCAGCTGGCCGGCATCGATCTGGGTTTTGGTGAAGGTTTGGCCCGCGGTTACGTTGGTCCAGGTGGTGCCATCGGCTGCCAGGAACTGCAGCTTGCCGGCCACCGGCAGGTCGGTGATTTTCACACCGAGGCTGCTTTGTGGCGAGTCCACATCAGTCACGCCGAAGTTGGCCCAGGTCAGCGCCAGCGGCGTGTCTTCGTTGCCGGTCACGGCGCTGCCGGTGGCGACCGGTGCATCGTTGACCGCCACTACGTTGACCGTGGCGGTGGCGACGTTGGAGTAGTTGCCGCCATCGGTCACGGTCACGGTAATGGTGCGAGGCGTGGTGCTCGGGTCGTGGCTGTTGTTGGAGAACGTGATGTTCTTGATCTGCTGCATGTAGTCAGCCAGCGTCGCCGCGCCGGACAGGGTCAAGGTGATCTTGCCAGTGGCAAGGTCTGTGACCGGTTTGACAGTAATGCCGGTCACGCTGGTGAAGTTCAGCGCGTCACCCTGCTGGAGGTTGGTCAGGACGACAGTGGCGCCGGTCAGTTTGGTGCTGTCCGCATCGGTAATCTTGATGTCGGTATCAGCAATCGACACGCCAGTGCCGCCTTCGGTGAACGACGTCTTATAGTCGGCACCGGTAGCGCCGCTGGAGTTATTGGCGTCCAGGTCGATGACCGGCGGCGCATCGTTGTCGATGATATTGGTGCTGACGCTGCCGTTACCCACCACCAGGTTCTCGAAGTTACCGCCGGTAGTTTTGTCGATGGTGATGACGATGGTTTCGGTCGGCTCGGTGATCTTGTCGTCGATCGTGCCAATCGTGAACGGCACACTGCTGGCGCCGGCCGGGATCTTCACGGTGTACACGCCCGTGAAGTCCGAACCGTCGGTGGCGGTGCCGCTGTACTTGAGTGTCACGGTCACATCGGTTTGCGCCGGGTTGCTCAAGGTCAGGGTGTAGTTCGCCGTGCCGCCCTCAGTCACCGACGTGTCGCCGGTAATGCTGATGGTGGTGTTGCTCACCACATCCGTCACCTTGGTGGTCACGGTGCTGCCGTCGACGATCAGGTGTTCGTATTTGTCGCCACCGCTGACCACGCTGGCGATCTTGGTAGTCACATCGCTGGCGCCGATGTACGCATCGTTAGGTGCAGTGACGGTGGCGGTGCTGCTGGACTTGCCGGCGCCGATGGTAATGGTCGAGCCGTTATCCAGCTTCACCACCAGGTCGGAACCGACGTTGGTCACCGCATTGCCGTTCTTGTCGACCAGCGACGCGGTGTAGGTAATCTGGCCGCCTTCGCTGACGGAGCCGTTGGCCTTGAGCGACACGGTCACATCATCGATGGTGTCGTTAACCACGGTGGTCGCGCCGCCCGGAGTGACGGTCACGCCTTCGAAGTTACCGCCGGTGGTGCCAGTGATCTTGACGGTTTGGGTGCTTTTGTCGATGAACACATCATCGCCCGGCGCATTGACGGTTACCGTGCCAACGGTGGTGCCTTGCTTGATGGTGATGCTCGAGCCGTTATCCAGCGTAACCACCATGTCGCTGCCGGCCTTGTTGCTCAAGGTGGCGGTGTAAGTGATGGTGCCGCCTTCGTTGACGGCCGTCGGGGCAGTCAGCGTGACACTGGTGAGATCGGTAGAGCCCGGTGTATCAGTCACCGTGGTCGTCACCGGCGTCTTGCCGGGTACCAGATTTTCGAAATGTGCGCCGCCGGTCACGTTAGTGATAGCGGTGGTAACGGTTTGATCGCCTTTGTAGACGTCGTTTGGTGCGACGGCGGTGACGGTGCCGCTGGACTGGTTCACACCGATGGTGATGGTTTTGCCGTTATCCAGGGTGACGGTC
This sequence comes from Pseudomonas sp. PWP3-1b2, assembly GCF_049896045.1. NCBI lineage: Bacteria > Pseudomonadati > Pseudomonadota > Gammaproteobacteria > Pseudomonadales > Pseudomonadaceae > Pseudomonas > Pseudomonas sp. PWP3-1b2. The sequence goes on along the minus strand of NZ_JAFCTN010000064.1, from coordinate 6,440 downwards.
AGCGGGCTGGTGATGTTGGTGACTGCATTGCCCGACTTGTCGACCAGCGACGCGGTGTAAACGATGTTGCCGCCTTCGCCCACGGTGTTGCTGGCGGTCAGGACCACGTCGACCTTGTCGATGGTGTCGTTGATCGTGGTGGTTGCGCCGTTGCCAGCAACTACCAAGTTTTCGAAGTTGCCGCCAGCGGTGTCAGTGATTTTGACGGTCTGGGTGCTCTTGTCGACGAACACGTCATCGCTTGGCGCCGGGACTGTCACGGTGCCGACGGTGTCGCCTGCTTTGACGGTGATGGTCGAGCCATTGTCGAGTTTCAGAGTGACGTCAGTGCCCGCTTTATTGGAAAGCGTAGCGGTGTAAGTAATCTGACCACCTTCGTTGACGGCGCTTGGTGCGGTCAGCGTGACGGTAGTGGTATCAGCGCTGCCCGGTGTGTCAGTCACAGTGGTGCTAACTGGCGCAGTACCTGGCACCAGGTTTTCAAAGTGCTCGCCGCCAGTGACGCCTTTGATGGCGGTGGTGACGGTTTGATCGCCTTTGTAGACATCGTTTGGTGCGACAGCGGTGGCAGTGCCGCTGGACTGGTTCACACCGATGGTGATGGTTTTGCCGTTATCCAGGGTGACGGTCAGCGGGCTGGTGATGTTGGTGACTGCATTGCCCGACTTGTCGACCAGCGACGCGGTGTAAACGATGTTGCCGCCTTCGCCCACGGTGTTGGTGGCGGTCAGGACCACGTCGACCTTGTCGATGGTGTCGTTGATCGTGGTAGTTGCGCCGTTGCCTGCAACGACCAAGCTTTCGAAGTTGCCGCCAGCGGTGTCAGTGATTTTGACGGTCTGGGTGCTCTTGTCGACGAACACGTCATCGCTTGGTGCTGGGACAGTCACAGTGCCAACGGTGTCGCCTGCTTTGACGGTGATGGTCGAGCCGTTATCGAGTTTCAGAGTGACGTCGGTGCCCGCTTTATTGGAAAGCGTAGCGGTGTAAGTAATCTGACCACCTTCGTTGACGGCGCTTGGTGCGGTCAGCGTGACTGTCGTGGTGTCGGCTGTGCCGGGGGTATCGGTCACGGTGGTGTTGACCGGCGCAGTACCTGGCACCAGGTTTTCAAAGTGCTCCCCGCCAGTGACGCCTTTGATGGCGGTGGTGACGGTTTGATCGCCTTTATAGACATCGTTTGGTGCGACGGCGGTAGCAGTGCCGCTGGACTGGTTCACACCGATGGTGATGGTCTGGCCATTGTCCAGGGTGACGCTCAGCGGGTTGGTGGTGTTAGTCACCGGCGCGCCGTTTTTATCCACAAGGCTGGCGGTGTAAACGATGTTGCCGCCTTCACCCACGGTGTTTGTGGCGGTCAGGACCACGTCGACCTTGTCGATGGTGTCGTTGATCGTGGTGGTTGCGCCGTTGCCAGCAACGACCAAGTTCTCGAAGTTGCCGCCAGCGGTGTCTGTGATCTTGACGATCTGGGTGCTCTTGTCGACAAACACGTCATCGCTTGGTGCCGGGACTGTCACGGTGCCGACGGTGTCGCCTGCTTTGACGGTGATGGTCGAGCCGTTATCCAACTTGAGGGTAACGTCGCTACCTGCCTTGTTGCTCAAGGTCGCGGTGTAAGTAATCTGGCCACCTTCGTTGACGGCGCTTGGTGCGGTCAGCGTGACTGTCGTGGTGTCGGCTGTGCCGGGGGTATCGGTCACGGTGGTGTTGACCGGCGCCGTACCTGGCACCAGGTTTTCAAAGTGCTCGCCGCCAGTGACGCCTTTGATGGCGGTGGTGACGGTTTGATCGCCTTTGTAGACATCGTTTGGTGCGACGGCGGTAGCAGTGCCGCTGGACTGGTTCACACCGATGGTGATGGTCTGGCCATTGTCCAGGGTGACGCTCAGCGGGTTGATGGTGTTAGTCACCGGCGCGCCGTCTTTATCCACAAGGCTGGCGGTGTAAACGATGTTGCCGCCTTCACCCACGGTGTTTGTGGCGGTCAGGACTACATCGACCTTATCGATAGTGTCATTGATCGTGGTGGTCGCGCCGTTGCCTGCAACGACCAGGTTCTCGAAGTTGCCGCCAGCGGTGTCGGTAATCTTGACGGTCTGAGTGCTCTTGTCGACAAACACGTCATCGCTTGGCGCTGGGACTGTCACGGTGCCGACGGTGTCGCCAGCCTTCACGGTGATGGTCGAGCCGTTATCGAGTTTCAGAGTGACGTCAGTGCCCGCTTTATTGGAAAGCGTAGCGGTGTAGGTAATCTGACCACCTTCGTTGACGGCGCTTGGCGCGGTCAGCGTGACCGTCGTGGTGTCGGCTGTGCCGGGGGTATCGGTCACGGTGGTGTTGACCGGCGCCGTACCTGGAACCAGGTTTTCAAAGTGCTCGCCGCCAGTGACGCCTTTGATGGCGGTGGTGACGGTTTGATCGCCTTTGTAGACATCGTTTGGTGCGACGGCGGTAGCAGTGCCGCTGGACTGGTTCACACCGATGGTGATGGTCTGACCATTGTCCAGCGTCACGGTCAGCGGGTTGGTGGTGTTAGTCACTGCCGCGCCGTTTTTATCCACAAGGCTGGCGGTGTAAACGATGTTGCCGCCTTCGCCCACGGTGTTGGTGGCGGTCAGGACTACATCAACCTTGTCGATGGTGTCGTTGATCGTGGTAGTTGCGCCGTTGCCAGCAACGACCAAGTTCTCGAAGTTGCCGCCAGAGGCGTCAGTGATTTTGACGGTCTGGGTGCTCTTGTCGACGAACACGTCATCACTTGGTGCTGGGACAGTCACAGTGCCAACGGTGTCGCCAGCCTTCACGGTGATGGTCGAGCCGTTATCCAGCTTGAGGGTAACGTCGCTACCGGCCTTGTTGCTCAAGGTCGCGGTGTAGGTGATCTGACCGCCTTCGTTGACTGCACTTGGTGCGGTCAGCGTGACTGTCGTGGTGTCGGCTGTACCGGGGGTATCGGTCACGGTGGTGTTGACCGGCGCGGTACCTGGCACCAGGTTTTCAAAGTGCTCGCCGCCAGTTACTTCTTTGATGGCAGCAGTGACAGTCTGGTCGCCTTTGTACGCATCATCTGGCGCCACAACCGAGACCGAGCCGCTCGACTGATTAACGCCGATAGTAATGGTCTGGCCGTTATCCAAAGTGACGGTCAGCGGGTTAGTGATGTTGGTCACCGCATTGCCCGACTTGTCGACCAGCGAAGCGGTGTAAACGATATTGCCGCCTTCACCCACGGTATTGGTGGCGCTCAGGACGACGTCGACCTTGTCGATGGTGTCGTTGATCGTAGTGGTCGCGCCGTTGCCAGCAACGACCAAGTTCTCGAAGTTGCCGCCAGCGGTGTCTGTGATCTTGACGGTCTGGGTGCTCTTGTCGACAAACACGTCATCACTTGGTGCTGGGACAGTTACGGTGCCTACCGTATCGCCTGCTTTGACGGTGATAGTCGAGCCGTTATCCAGCTTGAGGGTAACGTCGCTACCTGCCTTGTTGCTCAAGGTCGCGGTGTAAGTAATCTGACCGCCTTCATTAACTGCGGCAGGCGCAGTCAGCGTGACGGTGGTCGTGTCGGCGGTGCCCGGAGTATCCGTGACGGTGGTATTAACCGGCGCTGTGCCTGGAACCAAGTTCTCGAAGTGCTCGCCGCCGGTTACTTCTTTGATGGCAGCAATGACAGTCTGGTCGCCTTTGTACGCATCATCTGGCGCCACAACCGAGACCGAGCCGCTCGACTGATTCACACCGATGGTGATGGTCTGGCCGTTATCCAAAGTGACGGTCAGCGGGTTAGTGATGTTGGTCACCGCATTGCCCGACTTGTCGACCAGCGAAGCGGTGTAAACGATATTGCCGCCTTCACCCACGGTATTGGTGGCGCTCAGGACGACGTCGACCTTGTCGATGGTGTCGTTGATCGTGGTGGTCGCGCCGTTGCCAGCAACTTCCAACTTCTCGAAGTTACCGCCAGCGGTGTCGATAATCTTGACCGTCTGGGTGCTCTTATCAACGAAGACATCATCGCTTGGCGCTGGGACAGTCACAGTGCCAACGGTGTCGCCGGCCTTCACAGTGATGGTGGAGCCGTTATCGAGTTTCAGAGTGACGTCAGTGCCCGCTTTATTGGAAAGCGTAGCGGTGTAGGTGATCTGACCACCCTCGTTGGCTTCAGTCGGAGCTGTCAAGGTCACCGTCGTGGTGGTATCGGTACTCGGGGTATCAGTGACGACAGTGTTAACCGGCGCGGTACTTGGCACCAGATTTTCAAAGTGCTCGCCACCGGTCACGCCTTTGATAGCGGTGGTGACCGTTTGATCGCCTTTATAAATATCGTTGGGTGCTACAGCGGTGATGCTGCCATTGGACTGGTTCACACCAATGGTAATGGTCTGGCCATTGTCCAGAGTCACGGTCAGCGGATTGGTGATGTTGGTCACCGCTGCGCCATTTTTATCCACAAGGCTTGCGGTGTAGACGATATTGCCGCCTTCGCCCACGGAGTTAGTGGCGGTCAGAACCACGTCGACCTTGTCGATGGTGTCGTTGATCGTGGTGGTTGCGCCGCTGCCAGCAACTTCCAACTTCTCGAAGTTGCCACCAGAGGCGTCGGTGATCTTGACGGTCTGAGTGCTCTTGTCGACGAATACATCATCGCTTGGCGCTGGGACAGTCACAGTGCCGACGGTATCACCGGCCTTGATGGTGATGGTCGAGCCGTTATCCAGCTTCAGAGTGACGTCGGTACCCGCTTTATTGGACAGCGTAGCGGTGTACGTAATCTGATCACCCTCGTTCGCTTCGGCCGGAGCGGTCAGGGTTACAGTTGTGGTGTCGATCGAATCAGTGATCGTAGTGACCGCAGGCGTAGTGCTCGGCACCAGGTTTTCGAAGTTGCCGCCAGTTGCAGCGGTAATGGTGGTGCTGACAGTCGAGCCATTGTTGTAAACGTCGTTAGCCGGGGTATCCACAACTACCGTGCCGACCGACTCACCCGCCTTGATGGTGATTACCGAGCCATTGCTCAAGGTGACATTCACCGGCGTTTGCGCTGGATTGGTCAGCGTGGCGGTGTAAGTAATCTGACCGCCTTCGGTCACCGTGTCGCCAGCCGTCAGTGTGACGGTCGTGGTATCAACCGAATCAGTGATCGTAGTGACCGCAGGCGTAGTGCTCGGCACCAGGTTTTCGAAGTTGCCGCCAGTTGCAGCGGTAATGGTGGTGCTGACAGTCGAGCCGTTGTTGTAAACATCGTTAGCCGGGGTATCCACAACTACCGTGCCGACCGACTCACCCGCCTTGATGGTAATCACCGAGCCGTTGCTCAAGGTGACATTCACCGGCGTTTGCGCTGGATTGGTCAGCGTGGCGGTGTAAGTGATTTGACCGCCTTCGGTCACCGTGTCGCCAGCCGTCAGCGTAACGGTCGTGGTATCAACCGAATCCGTAATCGTAGTGACCGCAGGGGTTGTGCTCGGTACCAGGTTTTCGAAGTTACCGCCGGTTGCACCCGTAATCGTGGTGCTGACAGTCGAGCCATTGTTGTAAACGTCGTTAGCCGGGGTATCAACGACGACGGTGCCAGTCGATTCGCCGGCCTTGATGGTAATCACCGAGCCATTGCTCAAGGTGACATTCACCGGCGTTTGCGCTGGATTGGTCAGCGTGGCGGTATAAGTAATCTGACCGCCTTCGGCCACCGTGTCACCCGCCGTCAGTGTGACGGTGGTGGTATCGACCGAATCAGTGATCGTAGTGACCGCAGGCGTAGTGCTCGGCACCAGGTTTTCGAAGTTGCCGCCAGTTGCAGCGGTAATGGTGGTGCTGACAGTCGAGCCATTGTTGTAAACATCGTTAGCCGGGGTATCCACAACTACCGTGCCGACCGACTCACCAGCCTTGATGGTAATCACCGAGCCATTGCTCAAGGTGACATTCACCGGCGTTTGCGCTGGATTGGTCAAGGTCGCGGTATAGGTGATCTGACCGCCTTCGGTCACCGTGTCGCCAGCCGTCAGCGTAACGGTCGTGGTATCAACCGAGTCCGTAATCGTAGTGACCGCAGGGGTCGTGCTCGGCACCAGGTTTTCGAAGTTGCCGCCAGTTGCACCCGTAATCGTGGTGCTGATCGTCGAGCCATTGTTGTAAACGTCGTTAGCCGGGGTATCAACGACGACGGTGCCAGTCGATTCGCCGGCCTTTATGGTAATCACCGAGCCATTGCTCAAGGTGACATTCACCGGCGTTTGCGCTGGATTCGTCAAGGTCGCGGTATAGGTGATCTGACCGCCTTCGGTCACCGTGTCACCCGCCGTCAGTGTGACGGTGGTGGTGTCGACCGAATCAGTGATCGTAGTGACCGCAGGGGTCGTGCTCGGCACCAGGTTTTCGAAGTTGCCGCCAGTTGCAGCGGTAATGGTGGTGCTGACAGTCGAGCCATTGTTGTA
>NZ_JAFCTN010000063.1:0-24617 GCF_049896045.1 Pseudomonas sp. PWP3-1b2 | reverse complement strand
GGTGCCGAGTGGTGGGGCGAAGGCCTTTTGGTTACTTTTGGGCCTTTCCAAAAGTGACCCGCTGTAAGAGCGGAACCGATATCAGCCGTCACCCAAATAACGGATATACACCCCAAAAACCCCGCCGCACCACACATTCAACCGACCCCATAGCCCAATCCTTCCGCTTACCCCTAGAATGCCCGCTCCACTTCCTCAGGCACTCGGGGCATTCATGCATATCTCTTCCGGTCGCTGGGTCTATGGCTTTGGCTTGACCCTGCTGACCGCGTTCCTCTGGGGCATCCTGCCGATCAAGCTCAAACAAGTGCTGCAAGTGATGGACCCGGTGACGGTCACCTGGTTTCGCCTGGTGGTCGCCGGCAGTTGCTTGTTCGTCTACCTCACCCTTACCAAACGCCTGCCCAGCCGCAAAGTGCTTGGCCCCAGGGGCGGCTGGCTGGTAGGGATGGCCGTGTGCGGCCTGGTGGGCAATTACGTGTTGTACCTGATCGGCCTCAAAATGCTCAGCCCCGGTACCGCCCAGTTGGTGGTGCAGATGGGGCCGATTTTCCTGATGGTCGCCAGCGTATTCGTGTTCAAGGAGCGCTTCAGCCTGGGGCAGGTGCTGGGCCTGGTGGTGCTGATCCTCGGCTTCGGGCTGTTTTTCAATCAGCGCCTGACAGAGCTGCTGACCTCGATGGGCTCTTACACCGCTGGAGTGCTGACGGTTTTGCTCGCCACCACCGTCTGGGTGTTCTACGCGCTGGGCCAGAAGCAGTTGCTGACGGTATGGAATTCACTGCAAGTGATGATGGTGATCTACCTGTCGTGCGCAGTATTGCTCACTCCATGGGCGCATCCGCTCGAAGCACTGGACCTGAGCCCGCTGCAAGGCTGGTTGCTGCTGGCCTGCTGCATGAACACGCTGGTGGCCTACGGCGCCTTTGCCGAAGCGCTGGCCCATTGGGAGGCCTCGCGGGTCAGTGCGACGCTGGCGCTCACGCCGTTGGTGACGTTTGTGGCAGTGGCCCTGGCGGCGTGGTTGTGGCCGGATTTTGTGCAGGCCGAAGACATCAACGCCCTGGGCTATGCCGGGGCGTTGGTGGTGGTACTGGGCTCGGCGACGGTAGCGCTGGCGCCGTCGCTGATCGCCGGGCTCAAGGCCCGGCGATTGCGCCTGGCGTCTTAGTGCCCGGCTTCGAGCATGTTTTCCGGGCGCACCCACTGGTCGAACTCGGCGTCGGTCAGGAAGCCCAGGTCCAGCGCGGCCTGGCGTAGGGTCAGGCCTTCGGCGTAAGCCTTTTTGGCGATCTGCGCCGATTTGTCGTAGCCAATGTGCGGGTTGAGCGCCGTCACCAGCATCAGCCCGCGCTCCAGGTGCTCGGCCATTTTTTCTGCATCCGGTTCAAGGCCTTCGATGCAATGTTCCTGGAAGTTGTTGCAGCCGTCCGCCAGCAGGCGGATCGACTCCAGCACGTTGTGGATGATCACCGGCTTGTACACGTTCAACTGCAAATGCCCCTGGCTTGCGGCAATGCCGATGGTTACGTCATTGCCCAGCACTTGGCAGGCCAGCATCGACAGCGCTTCGCACTGGGTCGGGTTGACCTTGCCCGGCATGATCGAGCTGCCCGGTTCGTTGGCCGGCAACTTGACCTCGGCCAAACCGGCTCGCGGGCCGGAACCCAGCAGGCGCAGGTCGTTGGCGATTTTCATCAGCGCCACGGCCAGGGTTTTCAGCGCCCCGTGCAGGGTTACCAGTGGCTCGTGGCCGGAGAGGGCGGCGAACTTGTTCGGCGCGGTCACAAACGGCAAACCCGACAATGCAGCCAGCTCGGCGGCAATCGCTTCGCCAAAGCCATGGGGTGAATTAAGCCCGGTGCCGACGGCAGTACCGCCTTGGGCCAGCTCGCACACGGCAGGCAGCGCGCTGCGGATAGCGCGCTCGGCGTAATCGAGTTGGGCGATAAACGCCGAAAGCTCCTGGCCAAAGGTGATCGGCGTGGCGTCCATCATGTGGGTGCGGCCGGTCTTCACCAGCTTCACATGCCGCGCCGACAATTCGGCGAGGCCGCCGGACAGGTTGCCGATCGCCGGCAGCAACTGCTGGGTGATCGCCTGCACCGTCGCAATGCTCATGGCGGTGGGGAAGCAGTCGTTGGAGCTCTGGGAGCGGTTCACGTGGTCGTTGGGGTGCACCGGGCTCTTGCCGCCACGGGGTTTGCCCGACAGCTCGTTGGCGCGACCGGCAATCACCTCATTGGCGTTCATATTGCTCTGGGTGCCACTGCCGGTCTGCCAGACCACCAGCGGAAACTGGTCATCGTGGGACCCGTCGAGCACTTCATCGGCGGCCTGTTCGATCAGGCGGGCGATGTCTGCGGGCAAGTCGCCGTTACGGTCGTTGACCCGCGCGGCGGCCTTCTTGATCAGGGCCAGGGCGTGCAGCACCGCCAGGGGCATGCGTTGCTCGCCGATGGCGAAGTTCACCAGCGAACGTTGGGTTTGCGCGCCCCAGTAAGCGTCATCCGGGACATTTACTTCCCCCAGGCTGTCGGTTTCGATACGGCTCATCGGGCACTCTCCTTGAAGTCGGTTTGCGCAGTTTAGGCCCTGATCGACCTGTGTCGTTCCATAAAAGACGTTTCATCGGTTAGAAGCCCCGCAAATCCAGGCCCGACAAGGCGCGGGGTTGAGCCGCGAGGTTTTTTAGGCGCAGAATGGTCGCCCTTGGGGTTTTACCTCGCCTGCTAGAAAGGAAACTCGATGACTCGTCTTCGTGCCATCTGTACCGCGGTTGCTCTGGTTTGCGCCAGCGGCCAAGTCTTTGCCGATACCGCCAGCCATAACGCCAGTGCCGAAGCCTTCCTGACCCTGGCCCACGCTGACAAGCTGGGTACCCCGGTGTACATGCAAGTGCAGCAAATGTTCGCTCAGCGTTTCGAACAGACCAAGGCGCCTGCCGCCAAGCAGTCCGTCCTGGACAGCTACCAGGCCAAGGCCAACGCCGCTCTGGACCAAGCCATCGGCTGGCCGAAGCTCAAGCCGGACATGGTCAAGCTCTACACCACTAACTTCAGCGAATCCGAACTCAAGGACCTGGTTGCCTTCTACCAGTCGCCTCTGGGCAAGAAAGTCCTGGAAAAAATGCCACAACTGACCCAGCAATCGGCCCAGATGACTCAGGCCAAGCTGGAAAGCGCCGTGCCAGTGGTGAACAAGCTGTTGGAAGACATGACCAACGAGCTGGCGCCAAAAGCCGCTGCACCGGCCAAGAAGAAGTAAGCAGGAATGACCATGCAACAGCGTATCGAAACGGCACTCACCGCCTTGAGCCCGCAACACTTGAGCGTGCTGGATGAAAGCCACATGCACAGCCGTGGGTTGCAGACCCACTTCAAGGCCGTGCTGGTCAGTCAGCAGTTCGAGGGGCTTAACCGCGTCAAGCGCCACCAGACGGTCTACGCCACCCTGGGTGACCTGATGAGCGAGTTTCATGCGTTGGCGCTGCATACCTACACGCCTGAAGAATGGGCGAAAATCGACGCAGCCCCGGCCTCGCCGACCTGCGCCGGCGGGCATGACTGACGCGCGGGTGTCTCTGGCACCGAGCATTTGTTAGAATCCGCAACGCGCCGCTCAGACGGCGCGTTTTTTTTGCATCCGGTTCACCCTTTACGAGGGTAGCCACCTGGAGAGAACACCCATGACCCAACCGATCGTCGTGGCGGCACTGTATAAGTTCGTCACCCTCGAAGATTACGTCGCCCTGCGCGAGCCACTGCTGCAGGCAATGGTCGACAACGGCATCAAAGGCACCTTGCTGATCGCCGAAGAAGGCATCAACGGCACCGTTTCCGGCAGCCGCGAAGGCATTGATGGCCTGATGGCCTGGCTCAAGAAAGACCCGCGCATGGTCGACATCGACCACAAAGAGTCTTACTGCGACGACCAGCCGTTCTACCGCACCAAGGTCAAGCTCAAGAAAGAGATCGTGACCCTGGGCGTCGAAGGCGTCGACCCGAACAAACAAGTCGGCACCTATGTGAACCCGCAGGACTGGAACGCGCTGATCAGCGACCCGGAAGTGCTGCTGATCGACACCCGCAACGACTACGAAGTGTCAATCGGCACCTTTGAAGGCGCGATTGATCCGAAAACCACCAGTTTTCGCGAGTTTCCTGACTACATCAAAGCCAATTTCGACCCGGCCAAACACAAGAAAGTCGCCATGTTCTGCACCGGTGGCATTCGCTGCGAAAAAGCCTCCAGCTACATGCTCAGCGAAGGCTTCGATGAGGTCTACCACCTCAAGGGCGGCATCCTGAAGTACCTCGAAGAGGTGCCGCAGGAAGAAACCAAATGGCAGGGCGACTGCTTTGTGTTCGATAACCGCGTGACCGTGCGCCACGACTTGAGCGAAGGCGACTACGATCAGTGTCACGCCTGCCGCACGCCCGTGAGCATCGAAGACCGCGCGTCCGAGCACTACGTGGCTGGCATCAGTTGTCCACATTGCTGGGATAAGCTGCCGGAGAAGACCCGTCGCAGCGCGATTGACCGGCAAAAGCAGATTGAGCTGGCCAAGGCCCGCAATATGCCGCATCCGATTGGCTTCAACTATAAGCAATCACCTTCCGAGGCCTGACCCATGCCCGCGCGCCTGCTCTATGTGATGGACCCGATGTGTTCCTGGTGCTGGGGCTTTGCCCCGGTGGCCGAAGCGTTGGTGGAGCAGGCCCAGGCCGCGGGTGTGGAGCTGCACCTGGTGGTGGGCGGCTTGCGCACCGGCAGCGGCGCGGCACTGGAACCGACAACCCGGCGCTACATTCTTGAACACTGGCAGGCGGTCACCGACGCCACGGGGCAGCCGTTCACGCGTGAAGGCGCGTTGCCCGACGGGTTTGTCTACGACACCGAGCCGGCGTGCCGCGCCATCGTCACTGCGCGCAGCCTGGCGCCGGACTGCGCGTGGACCTTGCTGGGGCTGATTCAGCGTGCGTTCTATGTCGAGGGCCGCGATGTGACCGTCGCCAGCGTGCTGGTGGAGCTGGCCGAGCAGGCCGGGATCCCGCGTATCGTGTTTGCCGAAGCATTCGACAAGGCCGAGCAGCACGCGGCCACGGCGGCCGATTTCACGTGGGTACAGGATTTGGGCATTGCCGGTTTCCCGACGTTGCTGGCTGAGCGCAATGGCCAGTTGGCGTTGTTGACCAACGGCTACCAGCCGTTGTCCGAGCTGTCGCCTTTACTCGCCCGATGGCTGGAGCGAGCCGCCTGTGCCTGAGCAACGCCAACGCACTGATCGTCTGACCTGGGCGGAAATTCGCCGCCTGGCCCTGCGTCACAAGAAATCCCTGTGGGTCGCCAACGGCGTCGCCGTGCTCGCCACCCTGTGCAGCGTGCCGATTCCCTTGCTGTTGCCATTGCTGGTGGACGAAGTGCTGCTCGGCCACGGCGATGCGGCGCTCAAAGTGATGAACCACGCGCTGCCATTGGGTTGGCAGAAGGCTGTCGGGTATATCGGCCTGATGCTGCTGGTGACCCTGACACTGCGCTGCGGCGCACTGGTGTTCAACGTGGTGCAGGCGCGGCTGTTTGCGCGCCTGGCCAAAGACATCGTGTACCGAATTCGTGTACGCCTGATCGAACGGCTCAAGCGCATTTCCCTCGGCGAATACGAAAGCCTGGGCAGCGGCACCGTCACCACGCACCTGGTGACCGACCTGGATACGCTGGACAAGTTTGTCGGCGAAACCCTCAGCCGTTTTCTGGTGGCGATGCTGACGCTGGTGGGCACCTCGGCGATCCTGGTGTGGATGCATTGGCAACTGGCACTGTTGATTCTGTTGTTCAACCCGCTGGTGATTTACGCCACTGTGCAGCTGGGCAAACGCGTCAAACACCTGAAGAAGCTTGAGAACGACAGCACGTCGCGCTTTACCCAGGCGCTGACCGAAACCCTCGACGCCATCCAGGAAGTGCGTGCCGGCAACCGCCAGGGCTTTTTCCTCGGGCGCCTGGGCCAGCGCGCTCAAGAAGTGCGCGACTACGCCATTCACTCGCAGTGGAAAACCGACGCTTCCAGCCGCGCCAGCGGGTTGTTGTTCCAGTTCGGCATCGACATCTTCCGTGCGGCTGCGATGCTCACTGTGCTGTTTTCCGACCTGTCCATCGGCCAGATGCTCGCGGTGTTCAGCTACCTGTGGTTCATGATCGGCCCGGTGGAGCAATTGCTGAACCTGCAATACGCCTACTATGCGGCGGGCGGGGCGCTCACGCGCATCAACGAATTACTGGCGCGTGCCGATGAGCCGCAATATGCCGGGGGCGAAGACCCCTTCACCGGCCGTGAAACTGTCGGTATCGAGGTGCGTGGCCTTAACTTCGGCTACGGTGAGGACCTTGTACTCGACCAGTTGAACCTGACCATCGCACCCGGTGAAAAAGTCGCCATCGTCGGCGCCAGCGGCGGCGGTAAAAGCACGTTGGTGCAACTGTTGTTGGGGCTCTACACGCCGCAGGCCGGCAGCATTCGTTTCGGTGGCGCGACCCAGCAGGAAATCGGCCTGGAGACCATCCGCGAGAACGTCGCCGTGGTCCTGCAACACCCGGCACTGTTCAACGACACGGTGCGCGCCAATTTGACCATGGGCCGTGAGCGCACAGACCAGGCCTGTTGGCAGGCGCTGGAAATCGCCCAGCTGGACGCGACCGTCAAGTCTTTACCCTTGGGGCTGGACAGTGTGGTGGGGCGCTCCGGCGTGCGCTTTTCCGGCGGCCAGCGGCAACGCCTGGCGATTGCGCGCATGGTATTGGCTGAGCCGAAAGTGGTGATTCTGGATGAAGCCACCTCGGCGCTGGACGCTGCCACCGAGTACAACCTGCACCAGGCGCTGGCGCGGTTTCTCAGTGGGCGTACTACACTGATCATCGCTCACCGTCTGTCGGCGGTGAAGCAGGCCGACCGAGTATTAGTGTTTGACGGTGGTCATATCGCCGAGGACGGCGATCATCAGCAACTGATTGCCGACGGAGGCCTGTACGCCAAGTTATACGGGCACTTGCAACAAGTGCGTTGATTTAGCCTAGGCTGTGCTTTCAGAAGCGGGTTTTTGCGTGCGTATCCAGCAGTGCATGTGCAAGGGACTTCATGAAGCAAAAGCGGACTCTCGGAACGCCTCGACTGTTGGGCATTGTCTGGCCCTTTATCGCCGTCGTGCTGTTCCAGGCATTGTTAGGCTGCGTCAGTCTTTACGTGCTTTCAGCCGTGCGGGGCTACGTGGCTGGCGAAAGCCTGTGGTCCAAGGGCCAAAAGGACGCGATCTACTATTTGACGCTTTACGCGGATAACCGCGACGAAGCCACTTTCCTCAAATACACCCAAGCCATTGCCGTGCCCCAGGGCGGGCATGAGTTGCGCATCGCCCTCGACCGCTCCACGCCTGATCTGGCGGCGGCGCGCCTGGGTATTCTCAAGGGCGGTAATCACCCGGATGACGTCTCCAGCCTGATCTGGCTGTACCTCAATTTTCGCCATTTCAGCTACCTCGAAAAAGCCATCGAGCTGTGGACGGTCGGCGATGGTTACCTCGTGCAACTGGATAACCTGGCTCAGGAGATGCACCGGGCAGTCAGTGCCGATCACGTCAGCAGCAACGATGTGCGCCAATGGAAGGCTCATATCATTGCCATTAACGACGGCGTGACGCCGGCGGCCAAGGCGTTCAGCGACGCCCTGGGAGAGGGCTCGCGGGTCATTCTTCGGCTGTTGTTGATCACCAACCTGGCCACTGCCCTGGGCCTGATCCTGCTGGCGCTGTTGCGTACGCACAAGCTATTGGCCCAGCGCCACGCGTTTGCCGATGCCCTGCAGGCGGAGAAGGAGCGCGCACAGATCACCCTCGAATCGATCGGCGACGGCGTGATCACCACCGATGTCGATGGCGCTATCGCCTACATGAACCCGGCAGCCGAAGCGCTGACTCACTGGAAATCGGCGCAGGCTCAGGGGTTGCCCCTGGCGGCGTTATTCAATTTACTCGATGAAAACGCCGAGCCCGATGGCTTTGCCCTGATCGAGCACATCATCAAGGGCCAGCTCAGCGGCGGCAGCGAACATTCGAAGCTGATCCAGCGCCTGGATGGCAGCACGGTGTCGGTCACCCTGGTGGGCGCGCCGATCCGTAGCGCCGGCAAGGTCAGCGGCGCGGTGCTGGTGTTGCACGACATGACCCAGGAGCGCCAATACATCGCCAACCTGTCGTGGCAAGCGACGCACGATGCGTTGACCGGCCTGGCCAACCGCCGCGCATTCGAGTTTCGTCTCGAGCAAGTGCTGGAGCAGGTCGCCCGGCAACAGAATGGCCGGCACGCCTTGATGTTCCTCGATCTTGACCAGTTCAAACTGGTCAACGACACCTGTGGCCACGCGGCGGGCGACGAATTGTTGCGGCATATCTGCGCGCTGCTGCAATCGGACCTGCGCGAGTGCGACACCCTGGCCCGCCTGGGGGGCGACGAGTTTGGCATTCTGCTGGAAAACTGCCCGGCACCGGTGGCGGAGAAAATCGCCGAGAGCCTGCGCCACACGGTGCAAAGCCTGCATTTTGTGTGGAAGGGCCGGCCGTTCATGACCACCGTGAGTATTGGCCTGGTGCATATCTCACAAACTCCGACCACCCTGGAAACATCGCTGCGGGCGGCGGATATGGCGTGCTACATGGCCAAGGAAAAAGGCCGCAACCGCGTGCAGGTCTACCACGTCGACGACTCGGAGTTGTCCATGCGGTTTGGCGAAATGGCCTGGGTGCAGCGCCTGCACATGGCGCTGGAAGAGAACCGGTTTTGCTTGTACGCCCAGGAAATTGCTCCCCTGGGCCACACCGACGGCGGCAATGGGCACATCGAAATACTGCTGCGCCTGCATGATGAAGCCGGCAGGATCATCCTGCCCGACAGTTTTATTCCGGCCGCCGAGCGTTACGGCTTGATGACATCGCTGGACCGCTGGGTGGTTGAAAATGTATTTAAAATTATTGCTAACTGCCTGCGTGAGCGTCCGGGCCGACCAATGGCCATGTGTGCGATTAATCTGTCAGGTATTACGATTGGCGATGAAGACTTTCTCGGTTTTTTACGTGAGAAATTCGCCGCTTATAACATTCCACCGGCAATGATCTGTTTTGAAATAACCGAAACAAGTGCTATCGCAAATTTGGGCAGTGCCATTCGTTTTATTAATGAACTCAAAGCGTTAGGTTGCCATTTTTCACTCGATGACTTTTGTGCCGGAATGTCCTCATTCGCCTATCTCAAACATTTACCTGTAGACTTCCTGAAGATCGATGGAAGTTTCGTAAAGGATATGCTGGACGACCCGATTAACCGCGCCATGGTCGAAGTGATCAACCACATCGGCCACGTCATGGGTAAGCGCACAATTGCCGAATTTGTTGAAACACCGCAAATCGAACAGGCTCTACTTGAGATCGGTGTGGATTACGCTCAGGGCTACCTGATTGAACGCCCGCAATTGTTTACCTTTGATAGCTTGCAGTGTCGACCTGTGCGGCCGCAGCCTTTGTTATTCAAGGCGCCCGGCACATTCCGCTGAAACTTTGCTGGTCTGTACAATCACACTTAAAAAGGAGCCCTACAGTGATCGACACCTTCAACAGAACCGGCCCGCTTATGGAAGCCTCTAGTTACCCCGCCTGGGCGCAACAACTGATCCAGGACTGTAGCGAGAGCAAGCGCCGAGTTGTCGAGCACGAACTGTATCAGCGCATGCGTGACAACACGCTCAGCGCCAAGACCCTGCGTCACTACCTGATCGGTGGCTGGCCAGTGGTTGAACAGTTTGCCTTGTACATGGCACAGAACCTCACCAAGACCAAGTTTGCCCGCCATCCTGGGGAGGATATGGCGCGGCGCTGGCTGATGCGCAATATTCGCGTGGAACTCAACCACGCCGACTATTGGGTGCATTGGGCCCGCGCCCATGGCGTGAGCCTGGAAGAACTGCAAGCGCAGAACGTACCGCCGGAGTTGCACGCACTGAGCCACTGGTGCTGGCATACCAGTTCAGCGGACTCGTTGATCGTTGCCATTGCTGCCACCAACTATGCGATCGAGGGGGCGACAGGGGAGTGGTCCGCCGTGGTCTGCTCTACCGGCGTCTACGCCGCCGCCTTCCCCGAGGAAGACCGCAAGCGTGCAATGAAGTGGCTGAAGATGCACGCTCAATACGACGACGCCCACCCGTGGGAAGCCCTGGAAATCATCTGCACACTGGCCGGGATGAACCCGACCAAGGCCCTGCAGACGGAGCTGCGTCAGGCCGTGTGCAAGAGCTACGACTACATGTACCTGTTTTTGGAAAGCTGCATGCGGTTGGAAAACGAGAAGGACAAGGCGCCCGTAGCTCATCGCGAGCGTGAGGCGCGCGTCGCCAGCGAGGCGTGATGTAAACGTGATGGCGGGGGTTACCCCGCCATTGCCAACCGGTTACGGCCTTCACGCTTGGCCACGTACAAAGCGCTGTCGGCCCGGCGCAGCAGGCTTTCGGCAGACTCGGCGGCCAACAAGGTTGAACAACCCAGGCTGACGGTTAATTCGACTCGCGTATCATCCGCCCAATAGTCGTGACTTTGTGCCGCCCGGCGCAGGCGCTCACCGACCATCCCCGCCGCGTCCCGGCCAGTGTTTGACAGCAGGATCAGAAACTCTTCCCCGCCAAACCGAAACACCATGTCCACATTGCGCAACTGGCTTTTGATCGCCCCGGCCACGGCGCGCAGCACGTTGTCGCCTGCGGCATGGCCATGGGTATCGTTGATTTTCTTGAAGTGGTCGATGTCCAGCATCAGCAACGACAGCGGGTGCAGATGCCGCCGCGCCATGTCGATTTCACGCTGCAGCGTCTGGTCCATCGCGATGCGGTTACCGGTCTCGGTCAAGGGGTCCCGCAGGGCGCTGCGGGTGGCGGCGCGGTAGAGCAGGGCGTTGCGCATCGGGTACAACAACGTCGCCAGCAGAGACTCAAGCTGACTCAATTCGTCTTCGGTAAAACGTTGATTGCGGCGAAAAATCAGCTCGCCCAAATGTTCACCTTCATGGCTCAGGGTATAGCTCACCGAGTGGTGGCCTCGGTGGCCGAACTCCAGGCGCAGGTCGCTCGCTTCGTGCCGATAATGCAGCGCGTCGAGGGGCACCAGGCGTTGGACCTCGCGGAAGAACAGGCCAAGAATGCGCTCCGGCTCAAGGCTGGTCTGCAATTGCTGACTCAGTTGCTGGCGAAGCTGGGCAAAAGTGACGGGGCGGTGAGGGCGGAGGGCTGGCTGACCAAACCCCAGGCGTTGCAATTTGGCACTGTCGAAGTCAATTGCGTTTGTCTGGGTCGGTGTTTTCATGAGCTTGCGGCCTCTAAGCACTTAACTGTCTTACAGGCTGGATGAGGATGGCGAGTGCCAAGCGTCTTACTGTTCCGTCAGTTCTGTAAAACATCGGATACAGTTTAAACCGCTTTTCAGTGGGTTTATAACCCCTGTGCACTGCCACACGTCTTGTCATCGCTTGACCTGCTTGAGACGGATTAGAGCGAGATTCATGCCAGTTGGTTTAATTTAATAAAACTCTTTATAAATCAATTGGCTGTTCTGGGGTTCAAGAACAGCCACTGCATGATGGCGCCAGTTATTTGGCTAGTGGAAGGTCAGCGCTGGACCAGGGTGTTGTGGTCAATCTGATCAATTGACGTAACGCCCGTCAGTGTCATGGCGACGCGCATCTCCTTGGCGAAAATATCCAACAGGTTTTCAACGCCCCCCTGACCATCGGCCGCCAGCGCGTAGGCGGTCGCACGGCCCAGCAGGCAGGCCTTGGCGCCCAGGGCAAGCATGCGCACCACGTCGAGCCCCGAGCGAATGCCCGAGTCCACCAGTACCGTTAGGTCATCGCCGACCCCATCGGCAATCGGCGGCAAGGCTTTGGCGGTGGACAGCACGCCATCCAGCTGTCGGCCGCCGTGGTTGGACACCACGATGCCGTCGGCGCCGAAACTCACGGCATCCTTGGCGTCCTGAGGGTCGAGGATGCCCTTGATGATCATCGGGCCTTTCCAGAAGTCGCGGATCCATTCCAAATCTTTCCAACTGATGGAAGGGTCGAAATTGTTGGCCAGCCAGCCGATGTAGTCTTCCAGGTGCGTCGGTTTCCCGAGGTATTTGGAGATATTTCCCAGGTCATGGGGGCGGCCCATCAACCCCACATCGAACGCCCACTGGGGTTTGGTGACGGCTTGCAACATGCGCCGCGACGCCGCGAAAGGCCCGGACATGCCCGAGTGCGCATCGCGATAGCGCGCGCCAGGCGTCGGCATGTCCACCGTGAACACCAGCGTCGTCACCCCGGCGGCCTGCGCCCGCTCCAGCGCATTGCGCATAAAGCCACGGTCCTTGAGCACGTACAGCTGGAACCAGATCGACTGCGGGCTTTGCGATGCCACTTCTTCAATCGAACACACCGACACCGTCGACAGGCAAAACGGAATGCCTTGATTGGCCGCCGCTTTTGCCGCCTGCACCTCACCGCGTCGCGCATACATGCCGGTCAGGCCCACCGGGCTGAGAATCACCGGCATCGCCAGTTCCTGGCCAAACAGCGTGGTCTTCAGGCTCAGGTTGTCGACATTGCGCAGGACGCGCTGGCGCAGACTGATCTCGGCCAGGTCCGAACTGTTCGCGCGCATAGTGTGTTCGGCATAGGCGCCGCCGTCGATGTAGTCAAACAGAAAGCGCGGCAGCTTGCGCTTGGCAGCTGCCCGGTAATCAGACGCGGACGAGATGATCATCAAAGGTGTCTCCACAGAGCAGGATGGGGTTCAAGATAAGCAAACATCTGTCATGATAAAAACAACTTTTATCACTAGTATCCAGTCGCCAAGGGAATACCGATGAACCTGAGAACATTGCTGGCGTTTGTTGAGGTGGTGCGCCAGGGCGGGTTTTCCCAGGCGGCAGAAGTGGTTTCGCTGACGCAGTCGTCAGTGAGCAAGGCGGTCAAAACCCTGGAGGATGAACTGGGCATGCCGCTGCTCAATCGCCTGGGTCACAAGAATGAGCTGACTGCTGCTGGCGAAATTGCCTACCGCCGTGCGTTGGTAATGCTCGGTGAGAGCAACGATTTGGTGGCGCAGATCAATGATTTGCGCGGCCTCAAACGTGGCGTGCTGCGCATCGGCCTGCCGCCGGTGGGCTGTGGCGTGCTGTTTGCGGCGATGTTCGCGGCTTACCGCAGCCGTTATCCCGACATCGAAATCGAACTCACCGAATACGGCAGCAAAAAACTGCGCGAATGTCTGGAGGCCGGGGAGGTCGACCTGGCGGCGCTTCTGTTGCCGGTGGACGAAGGCTTTGACTGCCAGCCAGTGCGCAACGAACCGCTGATGGCCGTGCTGCCCGTAAGCCACCCCATGGCGCAGCGCAAACGCATCGACTTTAACGACCTTGCCGACTCGCCGTTCATTTTGTTCGAAGCAGGCTTCGCCCTGAACGCCAAAATTCTCGCCGCGTGCGAGCGCAAGGGCGTGACGCCAAAGGTGACCGCCCGCAGCGGGCAAATCGACTTTATTGTGGACCTGGTCTCGGCCGGTCTTGGAGTAGCGTTCTTGCCGCGGATGCTCGCGCACACGCATCAACACGCGGGTATTGCCCTGATTCCTTTGGACGAACCTCACACCGATTGGCACATCGCCCTGGCCTGGCGTGCCAGCGCTCATCTACCGCCAGCGGCACGTGCCTGGCTGGATTTGGCCAGGGAAATGGCCGGCCCTGGGCAGGTGGCGTACCGGTCATCTGATGGAATAGGCGCTAGTGCTTGACTTCTTCTTTTTAATCAGTAACATACGGCGCATTCCGCGATAGCTCAGTTGGTAGAGCAAATGACTGTTAATCATTGGGTCCCTGGTTCGAGTCCAGGTCGTGGAGCCAGACAAAGTTTCAGAGAAAGCTTCCAAAATCTCTGAACCCCCCGAAAAACCCGCCTTATGGCGGGTTTTTTCGTTTTGACGTTCTGTCGGGTTCCGGTAAGTACCGGCCATTTTAAGGGCAGTGTTCGGGAAAAAGATCAGTTCGATAAAAGGGAGCACCCTTATGTCGCGCACCACTGCTCCACTCTCCGCCGCCGCTTGCCGTTCGGCACGGCAATGTCAGCCAAGTGGGCACCGGACTATTCCAAGACAGTGATGAGTCGCCTCAAATCTCACCTCTTCCCGCTGATCGCCACCCGCTCACTTGTTCGGAAGTGTTCAGTACACCAGATCATGAGATGCCCAAGCTCCCGGTCGTAAAGAGCCGCCAGTCGGCGGTGCGCGGCGATCAATATGTGAACGTCTCGACGAGGCCTGACAGCAAGCGATGCTGACAATCAACAGTCCAGTAATTGTCATCCCTATGAAGCGATTTTCCAGTGTGTGTGTTCAAGTATTCAATACTTCGATTGCGCTGATAGTGAAAATCAGCACGAATAAATTGTATGCCTACCAACTGGATGGTAGCTTATTAGCAGTTTTTGGATAACTGTCATTAACACCATCCCTGTGAGAACCCCATGCAAGATTGGAAGCAAACGCGCAAAGACATCAACACTCGCCTGGTAGAGCTCAACGGTCTGTCTCCAGAAACAATGAAAGGCATGGCGGCGCTCGGCGCTGCCGGCGGCAAGACCAATCACTTGGACGCGAAGACCCGAGAATTGATCTCCCTCGCCGTGGCCGTGACCACCCGCTGCGACGGTTGCATCGCCTTCCACGCCGCCGAAGCCAAGAAACTTGGCGTCACCAGTGAAGAAGTCGCCGAAGCACTGGGCGTGGCAATCAATATGAATGCGGGTGCCGCGTTGGTGTACAGCACACATGTGCTGGACGCATTTGATAAGTCGTAAATCAAACGCTGACTTTCAACCTGTTAACGACTTCGAGACTAATCATGAATAAGCTGTTCACCCCTTACGATCTGTCCGGTACTGCGCTAAAAAATCGGGTCGTTATGGCCCCCATGACTCGCACCCGGACCCTGAACAACATCCCTAACGAGTTCACTACGCTGTATTACGCACAGCGCGCTTCTGCTGGTCTGCTGATCACTGAAGGCCTGCCGATTTCCGACGAAGCCCGTGGCTACCTGTACACCCCAGGTATCTATACCGACGAACACTTGCCAGGCTGGCGTCAGGTCACCGACGCGGTGCATTCCAAGGGCGGGAAGATCTTCGCGCAGTTATGGCACGTTGGCCGTATGTCCCATATTTCGGTGCATGGCATGATTCCGGTTTCTTCGGGTACTCAGCCAGCGGTCGATACCACGGTATATGCCTGGATCGAGCCTGGCGAATCCGGTCCTGTGCAACCCAGCGTGCCGCGTGCGCTGGAAACGGATGAAGTGAAACGTGTCATCGCTGACTTTGTGAAGTCTGCGCGTATGGCGATGGAGGCCGGTTTTGACGGTATCGAAATCATGGCTGCCAACGGGTTCCTGTTCGATCAGTTCCTCAGCAGCGCCTTGAACACCCGTACCGACCAGTACGGTGGCTCTATCGCCAATCGCCAGCGCTTTCTGCTGGAAACCATTGACGCGATTGCTGCCCAAATCGGCGGCTCGAAGATTGGCGTACGGTTCTCGCCGTTTGGCCGCCTGTATGACTTTGGTGTGTACGAAGGTGAAGCAGAAACCTGGATGAGCATGGCGGCAGCGCTTAATGAACGCGAACTGGCCTACGTCCACCTGAACTACCAACCCACCATCACCGCCGCGCAAACGCCGCCTGGTTTCAGCGCTGCGTTCCGTGAAGCCTATAAAGGCACCTTGATGGCTGCCGGTGGCTTCACCCAAGCCTTGGCTGAGTCGGAACTGGCCAAAGGTGAACTCGACTTGATCGCCTTCGGTACGGCCTACATCGCCAACCCTGACCTGGTGGAGCGCATGCAGAACGGCTGGCCATTGGCAGAGGGTGATCGCGCGACTTATTACGGTGTCAGCGATCGCATTGCAAAGGGTTACACCGACTACCCGGAATACGTTGCAGGCAAAGCCTGATGACTCGCTGTTTCATCACTGTCCACTTCAGACGTCAAGGAGCACACCATGCCACTCGTTACCATCAAGGGCATTGAAGGCGTTTTTACCGACCAGCAGAAAGCCGAAGTCATCCAGAAAGTGACGGACGCCATGGTGTCTGTGGAAGGAGAAAACATGCGCGCCCTCACCTGGGTCATCTTCGAAGAGGTCAAAAGCGGAGATTGGGGAATCGCTGGAAAAACTGTGACTGCTCAGGACGTATTGAAACTTCAAGCAGGTAAATAAAAGGGGTTCACCCCCCCCCAAAAAAATGACTCTCTGATCGGTGGGCATTCTCTTGTCCAACGACCAGGGAGTAAATGATCGAAGCCTGCCAACGGGTCGGCTGATCGGCCCAATGTCCACTCGATAAGGCTCGCGCCCTCCAGGCAGCTCAACAGCATGCGCAGGTCTCAACGGGTTTGCCCCGCGACCAGTTGCGCTGCCGGACCCCGTCATTGAGGGGGCCTGAATCAATTGAGCTGGCTCTCAAGGAACACCCGAGTGAGCCTTTGCAGCGACAGCGGCAGTGCCGCCATTTTTGCCGCCAGGGCGCCACACAAGGGCAGCAGCCCCTCGTTGGCGCTGATGATGAAAAGCCGGACAAAACCACGCAGCCGCAGCAACGGATCGACATGCGTTTCCTCGATTGAACTGAGGGTCGCAGCGAAGCGTTTGATGTAGTCCCTGATCAGCTCCGCGCCCAGGCTTCCTTGGTCGGGAAGTGATGGTGAATACAGGCTTTTCCAATACCGATCTGCGCCGCAAGATCGGTATAACTGAACGCGGAATAGCCCATGGAGCGCATTTGGGTTTCCGCGACTTCCAACAGCGCTGCTCTCATCAGGCCGCGCTCGCCACCGTGGTCAGGCCCTGACAGCCATAATTCCTGCATCCACGTCCCAGATTGCGCCGGTTACCCAGGACGTCTTGTCCGACAGCAGGAACAGGATGGTGTTCGCGACGTCTTCGGGAACGCCGACTCGTCCCAGGGGGTGGAAATCGTTCAGCGACTTCATCGCTTCCGGGATCGCCTCTTTGTCCATGAACCCTTCGTAGATCGAGGTGTGAACGATCCCTGGTGAGACGGCGTTGACCCGGATACCCGAGTGAGCCAGTTCGATCGCCAGGTTGCGTGTAAGCGCATGCAGGCCTGCCTTTGCCATCGAGTAGGCGGAGGCCGGTGAGCCTGCTAATGCGGCCTGCGCACCGATGGAGCCAACATTGACAATTGCCCCTTCGCGCTTGGCAGCCAGCATGTTCTTGACCACTGCCTGGGTGATGAAGAAGGTCGCACGGTTCAGAGACAGGTACATGTCGTACTCGGCCTCATCGTGCTCGGTGAACGGTTTGGGAATAAAGATCCCGGCGGAGTTCACCATCAGGCTGATATCGCTATGGTTGGCATTGATTTCCTTGCGAACAAAATTCATGCCTTCTTCAGTCATCAGGTTGGCGACGATCACCGACACAGGGCCCAGCGGGCTCAGCTCGTTACACACTGCATCGGCTTTGTCTTGCTTGCTGCCGGTGAGCACCACGCTGCCGCCTGCCTTGAGCACCATGCGGGCCGTTTCCAAGCCCATGCCACTGGTGCCACCGACAACCAGCAGTTTTTTACCTTTGAAAAAATCGTTCATTGCAGACTCCGGTTATCCAGAACTAATTAGGGTCGGCACCAAGGCGGCTGCCTGGTGGTGCACGCAAGGTTTGAATGTCTTTGAAACTAACGAATCAGCCCTCACGTACTTCGAGGGTTGGCACCATGCGGATGGCTTTCGAGAAGTTGGCGTAGTTGACCGAGGTTTTGAGCACTACTTTGTGCAGTTCTTCAACGCGCTCACGGGAGGCGTCGGTGTGCAGTCGAATCACCACACTCACTTCGTCGTAACCTGGGTTGACGCTCTCGTCGAGGCCCAGGAAGCCTTGCAGGTCGAGGGTGCCGTCCGTTTCGATTTCCAGGCTGTGAATCTTGATCCCCATCATCGCGGCGTTGGCGGCATAACCCACCGACATGCAGGCGTTGAGAGCGGCCATCAGCAGCTCTTGAGGGTTAGGCGCAGTGTTCTGGCCCAGCAATTCATTAGGCTCATCGGCGACGATTTCGAAATCCCGCGAGTAGGTTTCACCGGCCAGACTGTAGCGATTGACTTTGGCCACAGAGCGAGTCTGGCCTTTCCACTGAGTCTTGACGTTGAAGCTCGCGTGGCGCTTGGTCGCATCCTCTGCAACGCCTTGGGCAAACTGCTGGAGTGCGGCGACATCGATACCATTCAGGTTGTTGCTCATGTGTTCGTTCCTCTTCGGATTGACCGGGCGTTTGGCTCGGAAGAGAAACAAGCCTACCAACTAGTAGGTTGTCGATCAATGGATTGTTCTTCTTATAATCAATAGCCAAAAAAAACCGTGCCGTATCCGTAACCCAAATGCGAGACTGGACGTACGTTCGTCAAATTGAGTGCGCGCAAAAAGAATTCAAAGAGTGTGAGCCAAGCGGCTGAAACCACGGACGAGGCAGGAAAACGGACCAAGCCAGCGGGGCTGGATCGGTCTATTTATGACGCAGAATAAAGCTGAGCGAACCTCTGTGATGTGTTTCGGTAACCCGAAGTCCATCCAAAATGAAATCAAATCCAGAAGACTGTTCGTAATTGTCGTTCAGCGCCCACGATACAAAGCTTCCACCTTCCAGCGTATTCAAGATGAACCTGGCAACCTTCACGCCGTCCAGCTCAGCTTTGAGTTCCCCTGCCGCTTGGCCCAGTGCGATATTGGCCTGAAGCCAATTGAGATGGATTTCGAAAAAAACTCGCGTCAATTCCTTCAGGCTTTCAGGCAACGCCATCAATTCCGCCGCCAGAGCGCCGCAGAGTGGAAGCATCGCGTTTTTACTGCTTAGTGCGAACATCAGGGCGAAGGCATTGAGCCGATCGACAATGCCGGTATTCTCAGCATTGATGGATTCCAGCTGATTCTTGAACCGGAACAGATAACTCTCAACGATGGCAATCGCCAGACTTTCCTTGGTGGGAAAGTGGTGGTGAATACTCGCCTTCTTGATACCGATGTCTTCCGCCAGATCGGCATAACTGAAGGCTGCGTAGCCCTTGGTACGCAACAGAATCTCAGCGCTGGCCAGGAGGTCGGAACGTGTACTCATGATGCCGTTTCCAAATTTATCAATGCGGCATCATAAATTAGTACTTCTTCATAGGACAGCGCTCAGGTTGCGCACCTATGAACCCGCTGCCCGCGCGAAGGCGCCTCTACGCAGATACTCGAGGGTGACACCCTTCAGTTGTCGCTGACGGCGTTCGCGGCGCCGAACAACTGCCTCCAGAGGCCCGCACGTGGGTGATGCAAACCTGAGTGTAAAAATTTTTTTGACGGCTCTTGAAATTTTTTTTCCTGAACTTACTTAGGGTTTACGCGATGCCGAACACGGGTCGCGTCTTGAATCACTTGGAGAACACTCAGGAGATTTCGCAATGGCTACTACTCTTTCTTTGGCTCCACTGTTCCGCCACTCTGTTGGCTTTGATCGTTTTAACGACCTGTTCGAATCGGCGCTTCGCAGCGAGGCCGGTACGACTTATCCTCCTCACAATGTCGAAAAACGCGGTGATGACCATTACCGAATCGTCATTGCGGCCGCAGGCCTGGTAGAGGATGACCTGGACATTCAGGTTGAAAAAGGTGTGTTGACGGTCGCCGGTGGAAAGCGCGAGCACGATGAAGGCGTTACGTACCTGCACCAGGGAATTGCTCAGCGCGCATTCCGGCTGTCGTTCCGTCTGGTTGACCACATTGAAGTGACGGGCGCCCAGCTTTCCAACGGGTTGCTGAGCATCGATTTGCTCAGAGTGGTACCGGAGGAGGCCAAGCCCAAACGCATCACCATTGGCGGTGATACGAAGGCGCAGGTGAAATCAATCACCGAGCACTGAGTCACAGTACAAGAGGCGCTCTTCGGAGCGCCTTTTTTTTTGCACGTTTTTGCAGGTCGTCCACAGTGGCCACTTTTTGGCAGCCTCGAGGTGTTCGCCAGCATGTCGGGTGCGCCATCGGGTCAGGGCGTGTGTGGATGTTTTGCTGGGGTGTCGGGAGCAATGGGGGCCACTGTCCACGTCAGCAGGAGCTGACTGATCGCTGCATCAAGGGTTTCAAACGGCGTGTTGTCCCGCGCCAGAATCGAAATCCCCTGCAGGAAACTATCAAACACCGTCGCCATCACCTGCGGGTCAAGCGTGGCGGGCAACTCGCCGGCACTCACCGCACGCTCCACACACGCCACGATCCCGGCCCGCGTGCGCAATCGCGATTGGGTCAAAGCGTCCGCCACCCGCGCGTTCTCCGGGCTCGGTGCGCTCATCACGCCCAGGGTCACCATGCAGCCCTTGGGATGGGCGTTGTCGCATTGCATGCGCGCCGACTGGCGCAGCGCGGTGTCGATGGCCTGGCGCGGTGGCAGGCTTTCGTCCCACAGGCATTCGGTGACTTGGGCGTAGGTCGAGAGGTAGCGCTGCACGCACTCATCAAACAAGGCTTCCTTGGAGCCAAAGGCCGCGTAAAAGCTCGGCGCCGAGATGCCGCCGCCCAGGCCAGCCTTGAGCTGGGCGAGGGACGTGGCGTCGTAGCCGTGCTGCCAGAACAGGTGCATGGCCTGTTCCACCGCCTGGTCGCGATCGAAATTACGCGGTCGGCCCATTTGTGCCATGTGAACACTCCTGTGGAATTCGAGATAAATACTAGTCGATACATAAGTCGTTGACAACGCACCGTACGAACACGCAACATTTGTATCGATCAGTATTTAAGTCATCCCAAGGAGCTACCCGTGACACCTTCCCTAAGCTTATCTGCGTCGTCCGACCGCTTGCCCATTGGCGCCTTGCTGGCCCTGGCCATGACCGGCTTCATTTGCATCGTCACCGAAACCTTGCCCGCCGGGCTGTTGCCATTGATCAGCGAAGGCCTGGCGATTTCGCCGTCGATGGCCGGGCAGATGGTCACGGCTTACGCGTTGGGTTCGGTGCTGGCGGTGATCCCGATGACCATCGCCACCCGTGGCTGGCGTCGGCGCAATGTGCTGTTGCTGACCATCGTCGGCTTTCTGCTGTTCAACTCCATCACGGCATTGTCGTCCCACTATGGCGTGACCCTGGTGGCGCGTTTTTTTGCCGGAGTGGCAGCGGGTCTGGCCTGGAGCCTGCTCGCCGGTTACGCCCGGCGCATGGTCGCGCCGCATCAACAGGGCAGGGCGCTGGCGTTGGCGATGGTCGGCACGCCGATTGCGCTGTCGCTCGGCGTGCCGCTGGGGACGTGGCTGGGCGGGCTGGTGGGCTGGCGCACCACGTTCGGCATCATGTCGGCACTGACCCTGGTACTGATCGTGTGGGTGCTGGTGAAAGTCCCGGACTATCCGCCCCAGGCTGCGCATCAGCGTGTGTCGTTGGGCGAAGTGCTGACCACGCCTGGCGTGCGGCCGGTGCTCGCGGTGGTGATCAGCTGGATGCTGGCGCACAACATTCTCTATACCTACATCGCGCCGTTCGTGGCCTCGGCCGGCTTGGCTGAGCGTGTCGATGTGGTGCAGTTGGTGTTCGGGGTTGCCGCGCTGGCAGGCATTTGGGTCACCGCCAGGCTGGTCGAACCGATGTTACGCAACACGGTGCTGATGAGCCTGGCGATGTTCGCGCTGGTGAGCGTGGTATTCGGGTTGCTGGGCACTGTGCCGCAGGTGATTTACCTCGGCGTGGCCGTATGGGGTTTGAGCTTTGGCGGCGCGGCAACCTTGCTGCAAACCGCATTGGCAGACGCAGCGGGTGATGGCGCGGACGTGGCGTTGTCGCTGAATGTGGTGGCCTGGAACAGCGCGATTGCCGCCAGTGGCGTGGCGGGCGGGGTGCTGCTTGAAACCTGGGGCGCGGCGGCGTTTCCGTGGGCCATGCTGCTGCTGATTGCCGTGGCGTTTTTGATCGCCTGGGGCGCGCATGCTCGGGGCTTCAAACCGGGCGCGCGCGGTGCAGGAAAACCCGCCGCCACCGGGCACTAATGTGACTCGGTCCGGTCAATAACCCTCGCACTATCATTCACTTGGCTCCGCTTGCCGGAGCCTGTCGCCTCACTCCCCGCCAAAGAAGTCATGCATGCACCTACGCAAAATCGCACTCGGGCTGTCGGCCCTTGTTTTGCTCTCCACCGGGGCCGCCGCGCGCAATCTCCCCGACCTCTACTCCCGGCAAGAAAAGCAGCTTTCGTTCGACAGCTGCGCCGACCTGTTCCCGGCCTCGACACCGATCAACACCGCTACCGTGCCCTCCGCCATGAAACCCCTGGCCCTGTGCTCGGACACTTTCGCGGTGCTCTATTCGCAAACCAGCAAAACCCCGCTGGTGGTGGTTGAACGCCTCAACGCCGCGCAGTTGAAAGACGCCAAAGGCGAAGAACGCACCAACCAGTTTTACGCCGACCCGCGCATCCCCAAAGGCGCCCGTGCAGAGTTGAGCGACTACCACGCCCAACACCCGGCCGTGGACCGTGGCCATCAATCCCCAGCCGCCGATGCACCGAACGCCCACGCCATGGCGCAATCGTTCGCGCTGTCGAACATGGTGCCCCAGGACCCCGTCAACAACCGCAAGATCTGGAGCAAGGTCGAGGCAGACGTGCGCAAGTTTGCCGTGCGTGCCGGCGGCGACGTGTTTGTATTCACCGGCCCGCTGTTTGATGCGGGCTACGGCACCATCGGCGACAACAAAGTGTGGGTGCCCACGCGCCTGTTCAAACTGGTGTACGACGCCTCGTCCAAGCGTGCATGGGCCTACGTGCTGCCCAATGCGGAAACGCGCATCGAACGGCCGATGGACTACGAGACATTTGTGAAGACCACCGGGCTCAAGTTGCTCGGCAATCTCCCGGTCACAGGTTCGGTGGGTCGGTCTTGATCACCCGCGGCTTATCCAGCTGACGCCTGATCGTCCAGAGCGCCACGCCCACGTCGAGGATGCCCGACACCGCGCCGACCACCAATGCCCAACGCGGGCCGAGGTGGTCGGCGATCCAGCCGACGATAGGCGCGCCGATGGGCGTGCCGCCCAATGCCACGGCGACGCGCAAGGCAATCACCCGGCCCCGCATGGCCGGTTCGGTGGTCAGTTGCATCAGGCTGTTGGTGGTGTTGCTGAACGTCATGGCGCCCACGCCGATGATCACCAGCGCGATCGCGAACGTCCAATAATTCGGTGCCAAAGCCGCCAGTGCGCAGCCCAGCCCAAACACCGCCGCGCCGGTCAGCAACGACTTGAACTGCGGGCGCTCGCTGCCTGCGGCGATCAAAGCACCGGCGATGGTGCCGATGGCCAGGGTTGAGGTCAGCAGC
The DNA here is from genome assembly GCF_049896045.1 of Pseudomonas sp. PWP3-1b2. Taxonomy (NCBI): domain Bacteria; kingdom Pseudomonadati; phylum Pseudomonadota; class Gammaproteobacteria; order Pseudomonadales; family Pseudomonadaceae; genus Pseudomonas; species Pseudomonas sp. PWP3-1b2. Next base: position 1,139 of record NZ_JAFCTN010000063.1, on the reverse strand, counting down.
CCATAGCCGCGTGCGTCGGCATGGAACACGGTGACGGCCATGGTCGAGATGAAAATCGGGAAGTTCATGCCGAAGGTGCCGATCAAAAACAGCATCAACAAAATCGCTTTCAAGTCTGGCCGCGCCCACACGTAGCGCATCCCCTCGGTGAGGCTGCCTTTGGCCCGCAGCGCGCGCACCTTGAGGTGCGGGCTTGAGACCCGCAGGAAAAACAGCGACGCCAGCACCGCAAAGAAACTTGAGCCATTGAGCAGAAACGCCCAGCCGGTGCCGACCGAAGTGATGGTCACGCCGGCCACCGCCGGGCCGATCATGCGCGCCATGTTGAACGAGGTGGAGTTGAGCGCGATGGCGTTGGACAAATCCTTCTCGCCCACCAGCTTCGCCACGAAAATCTGCCGCACCGGCGCATCGAATGCCGAAGCGCAGCCGGACAAAAACGCGAACACATACACGTGCCACAGCTCGACAAAACCGGTGATGGTGAACACGCCCAGGGTCAATGCCAGCAGGCCCATGATCGCCTGGGTGGTGATCAGCAATTTGCGTTGGTCGTAGTGGTCGGCGGCAAAGCCGGTCCACGGCAGCAACAACAGTTGCGGCCCGAACTGCAATGCCATGACGATACCGACGGCGGCTGCGTTGTGGGGCGTGAGTTGGGTAAGCACCAGCCAATCCTGGGCGGTGCGTTGCATCCAGGTGCCGACGTTGGAGACCAGCGCCCCGGCCGCCCAGATGCGGTAATTGCGGCTGCGCAGGGAGCGGAAGGTGCCGAGGAAACTCATAACGGTTTCATGCCTCCCGGTGGTTGAGCAACTCGATGACGGGGAGCGCGTGTTGCAGGTCTGCGATGATCAGGGCGGTGGTTGCGTCCAGCGAGGTGACAGCCATGCTATTTCCTCAATCGTTGCGTTCAAAAAACGGCGGGGCGGCTCAGATCAAAATCTACAGCATGGCGGGCTGAGTGGTTGGATCAACGGCGCTGTTTTTTCCTGGAGCAGGTCGCATTCTTCCCGAGGTATGAAAATCAACTGTGGGAGCGGGCTTGCTCGCGAATGCGGTGGGTCAGCCCATTCATCCATCAACTGACCCACCGCCTTCGCGAGCAAGCCCGCTCCCACAGTTTTGACCGAGTAAGA